>MGTY01000104.1 GCA_001799695.1 Elusimicrobia bacterium GWA2_69_24 | reverse complement strand
GTTCCCCGCTCCGGTCCTGGCGGCCGGGGGAGAGATCGAGGCCAAGGTCGCTCTGGAACGCTCTCTGGAGGAGCGGCTCCGGGCCGTGCTGGTCAAGCTCCTGGGCACCGAGGACGTCCTGGTCATGGTGAACGCCGACGTCCTCTCCGCCTCGGAGAAGGCCATGGAAGAGATCATGCCCGGCGTGCCCATCAAGGAGACCCCGGGGGGGAGCGAGGCGCCCAAGATTACCCGCACCTCCGTGCGCAGCATCACGGTGACCGTGCTGGTCGATGCCTCCACCGCGGACGCGGACGTCGAGACCATCCGCAAGACCACCTCCGACGTGCTCAGCCTGGAGGAAGCCCGCGGGGACCGGGTCCGCGTGCAGAAGGCGGCGCTGACCCGGCGCCTGCGCACCCGGGACGTCCCCATCGCCAAGCTCCTCGACCCCGCCTGGATCGTCTCGGTGCTCTGGCTCCTGTTCGTCTGCGCCGCGCTGGCCCTCATCTACTCGCGCTTCCTCACCCCGCTGTTGACCGTCATGCGGACGATGACCGCGCTCCGGAGCGAGAGCGCGGCCCCCAAGCCCTCCGCCGAGGCCGCCGCCGGGCTCCCGGCGCCGGCCGAGGTCAAGGAGCGCTCCCAGGCCGACGAGGAGGAGGCCGGCGACGGGGAAGAGCTCCCTTTCGCCTTCATCCGGGAGCGGCATCTCCCCATGCTCAAATACCTGCTGCGCAAGGCGCAGCCCCGCACCGCCGCGGTGATCGCCCACTACCTCCCGCCCCGGATGGCGGCGGAACTGCTGACCTCCCTGTCCGCCGAGGCGCGCCAGGAGGTCGTCTCGCACATGAGCCGGGTGGTCCAGCTCGACGAGGAGAACGTGCTCTCCATCGAGGATTCCCTGCGTTCCCGCATAGAGTACCTCATGGGCGGGGAGGACAAGCTGGCCTCCATCCTGGGAGAGGTCCCCTCCGACCTCCAGACGGAGCTCCTGGAAGCCGTGCGCCGCAGCGACCCCAAGATGGGCGCGACGCTCGACCGCCGGATCGTGCGCCTGGAGGACCTGGTCTACCTGGAATCCAACGACTTGAAGAACCTCTCCCGCCGGGTGCCCATCCGCAGCCTGGCGGCGGTGCTCAAATCCTCCCCTTCCATCCGCGACCGCATCCTCCCCAAGCTCACCACGGGCTTGGGCGCCTGGCTGGCGCAGGAAGTCTCGCTCTCCAGCGACCTTCCCGCGGAGCGCGTGGCCGAGGAGCAGCGCAAGGTCCTGGCCGCGCTGTCCCAGCTCTTGAAGGAAGGCGTCATCATCCTCAAGAAGGACGTCCCCGCCGTCCCGGCTGAGACTCCCGCCCTCCCGGACGGGACGGCGGACGCATCGCCGGTTCCGGGACCGGAGTCCCAAGGATAGTCCATGGACTTGATGACCATCCTGGGCGGGTTCTGCGGCTTCGGAGTGGTCGTCTATATCCTGCACGTCGGGCAGATGACCAAGTTCCTGCTCAACCCCGAAGCCGGCGTCCTCATCTTCGGAGGCACGCTGGGCTCGGTCATGATCAGCTACCCCTGGTCCGCCCTCAAGCAGGTGCCCAACGCCATGAAGATGATGATCATCCCCCCCAAGCGCCCGAAGCCGGGGATCCTCATCCAGCGCTTCGTGCACATGGCGGAGAAGGCGCGCAAGGAGGGCGTCGACTCCCTGGTGAGCGAGATGGGCCACATGCCCCACCCCTTCATGCAGGACTGCCTGCAGATGATCCTCGACGGCCTGGACCACGAGACCATCGCCGACCGCTGCGAGCGGGACATCCTCGCGACGCGCCACCGCCACATGCAGGTCAGCGGCATCTTCCGCTCCGCCGGGACCTATTCCCCCATCTTCGGCCTCCTGGGCACCCTCATCGGCGTCGTGCAGGTCCTGCGCAACATCACCAACCCCTCGGCCATGGGGAGCTCCATGGCCATCGCCATGACCGCCTCCTTCTACGGCATCTTCGCCGCCAACTTCCTCTTCCTCCCCATCGCGAGCAAGCTCAGCTTCTATTCCGACGAGGAGGTCCTCAGCCGGGAGCTCATCGCGAAAGGCATCCTCTCCCTGCACCAGGGCGAGGCGCCTTGGCTCATCTCGAAGAAGCTGGAAGCCTACGTCTCCTTCCACCTCCGCCAGGGCGGCGCCAAGGACTACCAGGCGGCGGCCTAGTGATCCCGTTCCTCCATCGCCTGGCGCCCGAGTCGATGGAGGAGAATCCCCTCTGGCTCGTCGTCCTCTGCGACATGATGACGAACCTGATGCTCTTCTTCCTGGTCATGTTCGTCTTCACGCGCCAGGACCCGAAGGCCCAGCAGGAGCTCATCAAGACCTTCGCCGTCCAGGGCGTGATCGAACGGCCCGAGGACCGCAAGCCCGACTCCATCTTCGAGTACGTCGCCCCTCCCGACATCGGCACGACGATCAACGGCGCCTTCGCGAAAGCGGGGCTGTTCCACACGGTGTCCCTGGAACAGGACGAGCAGTCCGTCCGTCTGCGCCTCCTTGAGCGCGTCCTCTTCCGGACCGCGGAGGCCTCCCTCAGCCCGTCCGCGGACTCGGCCATCGCCCTGCTGGCGAAGATCCTGAAGGAGATGCCCAACGAGGTCGTCATCGAGGGGCACACCGACGACCTGCCTATCCGGTCCGGGCGCTACCGGACCAACTGGGAGCTCTCCGTGGCCCGCTCCTATTCGGTCATCGAACGCCTGGTCCGCGAGGGCGTCCCGCCCGAGCGTCTGGTGGCGGCCGGCTACGGGGAGTTCCATCCCGTAGCCTCCAACGCCGCGGCCCCTGACGCTATGGACCGTCAGGGACCGCGCAAGATGATGTCTTCCTTACGCGCGGCCGAGATCCGCGCCGAGAACCGGCGCGTGGAGATCGTCATCCTGCGCCGCCAGGAGGACCAGTGAGCGTGTTCCGGGGCCCCCGGCGGACGGCCATGCCGACGACCGAGCCCGAGATGAACACGGGGCTCTGGATGGTCCCCTACGCGGACCTCATGAGCAACCTGATGATCCTCTTCCTGGCGCTGTTCGCCTACTCCTACCTCAACCGTTCCCCGGAGTTCGACCGCGCCATGCAGAACATCGAGAGCAACCTGGCCAAGGAGCACGAAGAGGCCGAGGCCGCCCAGCGCCTGCAGGAAGCCCAGCTCGCGGTGCTGATGCGGGAGCGCCTCAGCCGCCTGGCCCTGCGCGATTTCGGGGTCCGGGTCAGCGCCCGCTACATCCACCTCTCCTTGCCCAACCCCGTGCTTTTCCCCGAGGGCTCCGAGCGCCTGAACCCTTCCGCGGTCCCGGTCCTGGCGCCCCTGGCGGAGCTCCTGGCCACGGTGGACAACCCCGTCCTCATCGCGGGCCATACCGACGACGTCCCCATCGTCGGGGGCCACTATCGGACCAACTGGGAGCTCTCCGCCGCGCGGGCCTTCTCCGTGATCGAGTTCTTCGCGGGCCAGGGCCTGCCCCCGGGACGGTTCCAGGCCCGCGGGCACGGGGAATTCCGGCCCGTGGCGCCCAACGACACGGAGGCGAACCGGGCGCGCAACCGCCGCATCGAGATCCGCCTGGTCCGGGAGGTCAAGAAGCAATCATGACCCCCGGCATACTCGCGGCCATCCTGCTGGCGGCGTCCCCCCTCCTGCGCGCGGCCGAGCCGGCCCCGGAGGCCGAGGTCCGCGTCCCGGCGGAGTTCAAGGAGCGCTACGAGAAGGCCCTGCAGTATTTCAGCAAGGGGGAATACAGCCGGGGGATCCTGGAATGGACCGAGATCCTGCGCAAGGACGAGGAGCAGAGGACGGCCCAGCAGATGATCCGCCTGGCCCGGGAGCAGATCGACAAGCGCGACAAGGACAAGCAGGACCTATTCTTCGCCGCGGCCGCCGACGGGGACTACCCCAGGGCCCTGGTGGCGCTGCAGACGCTCCTGGAGCGCGACTCTCTCCACCCGCTCTACCAGAGCCTGCAGAACCGCCTCGAGCGGGTCCTGGAGGTCGTGGAGCGAGCTCCCCGCAGCAAGCCCTGGCAAGCCGGCGTCAAAGGCCTCACGGGCTATCTGGCCCGGGACGAGGACCTCGCCCTGGCTTACAACGGCCTGCGCTACGCGGTGGAGCAGAACGACGAGGAGCCCCGGTTCAAGAAGCTCATCAAGGTCGTCCTCCTGGAGAACCCCCAGCTGGCCGAGGACGTGGTGACCCCGGGGATGAAGCTCCTGGACTACAAGCGCTTCGTGGCGCTGAACCACATCTACGACGGCAAGTACCATCTCGCCGTCAAGACGCTGAACCAGGTCCTCCAGCTCGAGCCCAACGACGTACTCGCCCTCAAGAGGCAGGGCTCGGCCTACTTCGGGCTGAAGCGGTACCAGGAAGCCCGCGGGGTGTGGCTGAGAGCCCTGGAGCTCAGCCCCAACGACGAGCAGCTCAAGCTCTTCATCAACCGGACCAAAGAGACTCCATAGATGCTGCCCCCTTCCCCCCGCTATTCGTCTTCTTCGTCCGCGGGCGGCGTCTTGCGCTGGGGGAACCCGGTCAGCCAGGTCCAGTTCATCGGATAGACCGCCGGGTCGAAGATGACGCCGTAGAGATGCCAGACCGCGATGGAGGCGCAGGCCAGCACGGCCTCGTAGAAGTGTACCAAGGTGGCCAGTTCCGGCACCCACATCGGGAAATGGCGCAGGGTGAACCCGGAGAACACCAGCAGGGCCCCGGACACGATCATCACCACCGAGCCCCACAAGAGCGCCCAATATTCCGATTTCTCGATGTAGTTGAACGGCCGCAGGAGCAGGGGCGGGCGCTTGCGCAGGCCCGCGAAATACAGGGACTGGCGCAAGACGTCCCTGGCATCGCGGATGCGCGGGAACAGGAGATACAGCGCCGTCCGCCCCCGCCGGGTCAGGAGCATGTAGCCCACGTGGTACATGCCCAGGACGCAGAAGGCCAGCGCGGCCCAGCGGTGCAAGCCGCGGCGGGCGTTCTCGTCGAAGAACCTCATGGGCCAGGCCCACCACGCGTCGGCGTATTTCAGCACGAACCCCGTGTAAGCCAAAGCGATGAAGGCGCCGGCGTTGATCGCGTGCTGCAGCCGCTCGTTGAGGGTCATGCGGATCTTCAGGGAGACATGCCCATGGGCCTTCCCCGCGATGAGCTTGCGCAAGAAGTCCAGCGCGTTGTGGGCGAACATCCCGCCCAGCGTCATGGGGATGACCAGCAGGTAGAAGAGCGTCGCCAGCTTGATGGCCGCATGCTTCTCGACCGGCGGGGCGTGGATGAACCCCTTCGACAACTGGGCGCCGGCGCCCTTGTGGCATTTGCCGCAGGTGCCGGCAAGGTTGTCCTTATGGACGGAGGAACGCGGGTCCGTGTGCGGCAGGACGTCGTGGAAGCCGTGGCAGGAGCCGCAGTTGGCGACCGTCAGGTCGCCCCGCTGCCCGGCCAGGCCGTGGTAGGTGTCCATGTAGGTCTTGAGCCGGTCCACGGGCAGGCCGAATTTGAGGGCCAGACGCTCCGATGAGTGGCAGCCCACGCAGGTCTTGGTCAGGAACCCGCTGGAGACCGGCGCCTTGGGGTCCTTGGGCGAGCGGATCGTGTGCTCCCCATGGCAGGAGGTGCAGACCGGTGATTCCTTGATGCCGGCGCGGGAGGCGCGCCCGTGGACGCTCTCGCGGTAGACCGTCGCCACGTTCGCATGGCAGCGCCCGCAGGTCTCCGGGACGTTGCGCCAGAAGATCCGGCTGGCGCTGTTGGCCGGGCCGTGCAGGTCATGGGAGCCGTGGCAGTCCGTGCAGGTGGCCGCGTTGGTCATCCCCGACTCGAAGGCGTGGCCGTGGACGGTCTGACCCCAGCTCTCGATGGGCTGACCCTCGGTGAGCTGGTGCGTCGCCATCCGCTTGGGGTCGTCATGGCAGCGGGCGCAGGTCCGGGGGATGTTCTTGCGGAAGACGGGCGACTTGGGGTCGCGCGAGTTCAGGAGGGTGTGGCTGTGCCCGTGGCAATCCTTGCACGCGGCGGCCTCGGCCATCCCCTTGGCCACGGCGCTGCCGTGGTCCGAGCTCATGTAGATCTGGGCTTCGATGCGGTGGCAGTTCTTGCAGGAGACCGGCTTGAGCTTGGGGTGCGGGACCTCGGCCGCGTCCGCATGGCAGGACACGCACAGATGCTTGCCGTGGATCGAGCCCGAGAAAGCCTTGAAATCGACCTTGGGGGAGCCCATCTCGCCGGCGGCATGGCAGCCCTCGCAGGCGCTGTTGTCCTCGCCGCGGACGGGCGCCGCCAGCAGGAGCGCGGCGCAGACAGCGGAGAGCAGGAATGCCAGCCTATTCATGCGCCGCCAATCATAGCATAAGGCGCCCCGCCCATGGTCGCTGCCGCGGGCCAAGATCAGAAGACTTCGCCGTTGTGCAGAGCGTGCAGGAAGTCTTTGACGGGAAGCACCTGGATCCCGTCAAAACGGTACCGGCGGTCTCCCCTGTAGACGCCGTAGATGCCATCCACCTGGACGCCGGCGTCGGCGGCCAGATCGCGCATGGCGCGGTCCCAGGTGCGGTCCCATCGCCGGGCAGACTTGACCTCGATGCAGACTATCGACGGCTTTGTGCCCGGCTGGCGTTTCTTTGTCTCAATGATGAAATCGATCTCCGTATCGGAGGCGGTGTGGTAGTATGCGATCGGCCGATGGCGGGCGGAGGATTCGTTGTAGACGCGCAGTTCGTGGAACAGGAGCGTTTCCAGAGCGAATCCCTTCCACGCGTTGTCTACCGGGTCGGATCCCAGTCCCGCGGCGACACGAGCTACGCCCGGATCGAACCAGTAGAACTTCGGCCGGGCGCGTTCCCTGACCTTCAAGCCGGGCTGCCAGGCAGGCAGGAAATGGCCCAGGAGGGTATCTTTGAGGATCTCAAAATAGGCGTCGACGCTCATGCGTGGAACGGAGGCCTCCCGGGACACGTTGGAGGCGTTTACGCTCTGCCCATTGAGCTGTCCGGCAACGGACAGAAAGCGGAGGAACGGAGGGACTTGGCGGATGATTCCCTCCGCCTTGATCTCCTCCTGGATGTAGGTGTGCACGTAGGACTCCAGGATCTCCGCTTCCCGGCCGGGCGATTGGACGACGATGGGTAGGGTCCCCCATTCAAGCATCCGGTCCAGCTCGAAGGTTTTTCCCAGTTCCGCCGTGGAGAAACCCTCGAGGTGCCGCAGGATCGCGCGTCCGGCCAATAGATTGGCTCCCCCGCGCTTGAGCTTCCTTGCGGAGGACCCGCATAGGGCAAAGCGCAGGCGCCGGTTTTCGAGGAGACGGTGGACTTCATCGAGGAGCGCGGGGATCTTCTGGATCTCATCGAGTACTACCCAGGCTCCGGCCGGCAGTTCTCCCAGCTGGGATTCCAGTAGATGCGGGGCCCTGGTCAGCTCAAGGGCGAGCCGCGTGTCGAGCAGATCCAGTCGGACAGCGTCGGGAAATGCGCCGCGCAGCCAGGTGCTCTTCCCGGTTGCGCGCGGTCCGAACAGGAAGAAGGAATGGTCAGGTTTCTTGAGTAGTCTCGCCAGGGGCGCTGTCATGATTCACCATTATGCTTTATATGATGTAAATATGCAATGCACAATTACTATATGTTGTAAATTTGCATTTGCCGTCCGGGCGGGTCAAAAAGAATAGGAATAGCGGGCGGACAGCACGACCTCGGTGTAGCTCGCCGCGGCGGCCACCTTGTCGTCGAACTTGTTCACCCCCAGGCCGAGGGTCCAGTTCGTGACCTTGCTCTCGGTGTAGGTGAACTCCGAGTTGAGCGAGACCATCTGCGTGTCGGCGGGGTAGGTCGGCGAGGTGTTCTTGCTCTGGGTCATGGCGCCCCAGAGCTGGGCCGTCCACGGCTCGCGCAGGCGCATGGACAGGCTGGGGGAGACCGACAAGGACGAGCGCGCCGACCCGTCCCTCTTGTTCTTGGTCTGGGACTGCGTGACGCCGAACGAGGCGTTCTTGTCGCCCATGTAGAAATTGGACGTGAAGGAGATGGTATTGGTGTCCAGGTCGTCGGCCAGGCCGTTCTTATCCTTGAACGAGCTCAGCTGGTAGGTCAGGCCGGCGCTGTGCCGGCCGAAGGACTGCGACACCCCCGTGCCCATGGTCGTGCTCTGGTTGTCCAGGACCGTGGCGGGCTTCCCCTTCGCCGTGTTCATGGAGTAGTTCAGGCTCAGGCTCGTCCCGGTCTTGAACTGGAAGGAATGTCCGGTCGAGATCAACCGCTGGTTCGTCGTGAGCTTGTTGGGGTCGCTGTCCAGGTTGTCCTGGTATTGGTTCAACGAGAGGGAGAGGGTGTACCACGCGAAGGGAAAGAGGTCGAGCGCCCCGTACTGGGTCATCCGGTCCCCGACGATCGCGGGGGCCCCGAAGGCCACGAATTTCGGCCCGGCCCGCTGCACGTAGGTCTTCACCTTGAAGAGCGGCCGCTCCCACCGGGCCTCCACCTTGTACGCCGTGTCGGACGCCGGCCCCGCCGCCGTCCCCGGGTCGTAGTCGTTCTTCTGGTAATCCGCCAGGAACTTGAGCTTGTTGACGGGCTCCCAGGACAGGCCCAGCCCGTAGCCCCGGTTCTTCTGGGCCGCCAGCGTAGGACCCCGGTAGCGCGGCGATTTCGGGTCGTTGGAGAGCGAACCGACCTCGTCCGCGGACAGGAAGTAGTTGAGCTGCGTCTTGACGCTCGCGACCACCTGCCGCCCCAGCTTCCCCCCGTAAAGGGTGCGGGCGAAGCGGCCGTTGGTCGTCAGCGTCCCGGGCTGGGACTCCACGGTCTGCCCCCCCAGGATCGCCCAATCCCAGCCGCCGCGCTTCTGCTCGAGCATGCCCCCCCGCATGCCTTGCCCGTTGACCGACATCTCGCTGAGCGCGGGCGAGATGTCCCCCCCGTAGATGGTGCCCCAGGGGGCGTAGTAGGTCATCAGGATGATGAAGGGGTCGAACACCTTCCCGGGCTCGTGCAGGATGTAGGCGTTGAGGAGGTAGGAGGATTCCTTGATCTTGCCCACCGCGTTGAAGGTCGTCGCGCCGGAGGGCCGCTTCCATTTGTCCCGGCTCGAATCCTTGAGCGAGACGGTGACATTCCCTTCGATCCGGTAGTCCTGCGCCTTGGGGGCCTCCGGGATGGCTTTCTCCAGGACCCGGAAGGGCTTGAGCTCCGACGCCAGCAGCTGCTTGTTGTCCTTGATCAGGTAGATCCGGTACAGGCGGCGGCCGACCATGGTGTCCGGGACGTGGAACGGCAGCGAGATGGCGGCCACGGCTCCGTGGGCGACCCGTTCCTGAGGGGAGCGCTGCTCGGTCTTGGCGACCAGGTTCTCCTCGAGGTCGTAGATCTCGGCCGCCCAGTAGTAGGTGCCGATCTCCCAATCGGTGTCGCCGATGTTGATGGCCAGGGCCTGCAGGGAGAGGGTCTCCCCGGCCTGCACCGGATTGGGCGCCGGGACCGTGAACTGCAGGTTGGCGGAATCCGCCGCCCAGCCGGCCCCGGCCCCCGCCAACAAGAGGGCCAGAGCCAGCAGAAGCCCGCGGTTCAGGAAAGATCGCCTATTCATGATGTCGATCTATACGGCAGTCACACGCCCCGGGCGCCGGACTGTGCCCGGGCACAGTCCGCCAAAGCCCTGGCGCCGACCTTACTCCTTCTCCAGCTTCATGTCGACTTCTTTCGACTTGCCGTCCTTGTCCTTGAACTTGAGCTTGAGCAGCTTCTCCTTCTCCGCCTTCTTGAACAGGGTGTCCAGTTTCTTCTCCACGTCCTTGGGCTGGAGCCCGTTCTGCCAGCTGGCGTAATCCCCGCCCGACATCTTCGCCGCGGGCGCCGGGGCCTGTCCCGCCGCCCCCACCTGGGTCATCATGCCGGCCTGGAGGGACTGCTTGCCGAAGTCGTTGCTCACGTCGACGAGCCCCTCGTACACCTTGACGGTCATCCGGTCGTGGACGTCCACGTCGGCCTCGGTCCCGCGGACCGCGGCGACCGCCAGCGGGGTGCGCACGCTCATCCCGGCGCGCCCGTGCAGGAGCCGCGTCCAGGCCTGGCCGACCTTCGTGAACACGCTGGTCGACTGCCGGCCGCCGCCCGATTCGATGATGAACTCGGAGCCTTCGTTGATGCGGATCTCGGCCCCGCCCACGAAGGCGATCGCGGCCAGCTCCCCGGCCCCGGTCTTGATGACGTCACCCTCGTAGACGAACTTGTTGACCTTGAGCGCCTCATCGGCCGTCTTGCCGCTGCGGCGGACCTGCGGCTTCCCCTTCACGTCGATGACCACCCCCGCGACCGCGTCCCGCGCCAGCGCCGGGGACGGCAAGACCGCCGCTGCCGCGGCCAGCGCGCACAGGCATGCGGCCGACGCCGTTACGAACCCTTTCGTGTTCATGGCTTGTTCTCCTTTTTATTTTCCGGACCGCTCGTCTTGGGCTGGCTCACTGGTTCCGGCTTCACCTCCACGGGCGAGAAATCGATCGCCTGCCCCGAGGTCGGCACGACCTTGAGATGGTAGGGAACGGCGGAGCGGTCCTTCTCGATCTCGGTCCCGGGCAGGATTTCCTCCGCCCGGCGCACCGCGAGACGGAAACGGACGACCATCCCCTTGATGGTGGTCTGGACCTCTTCGATGTCCGCCTTGTAGGCGCGGTCGTCGCCCCCGGCGACGACGCCGATCACCATGTAGCGCTTGAAATCGACCTCGGGGGTCCGCTCGTCGTTGATCCGGCGCCAGAGGCGCTTGAACTCCTTCCCGCTGCGGACCACGAGCTTGACGACCTTCGGGGAGAGCGGGATGGTGAGGCCGCGCCACTCCTTGGCCAGCTCGCTCTCCGCCTCCTCCTGCGGCAGGGCGGTCGGCGCCTCCCCGACCGGCGGCGCGGCGGAGATGGGCGGCGGAATGTAGGCGGGCGGCGGCGGGGCCGGCTCGGCGCCGATGTAGGAGATGTCCACCAGCCCGGTCTGCAGCCCCTTGAGGAGCGCCTCCAGCTCGTCGTCCGGGATGCCGGGGTCCACGCAGTCGTAGGTCTGCAGGCCTTCCTTCTCCTGGAGCAGCTTGCAGATCGCGTCCAGCATCTCCGTCCGGGAAAGCTTGCGTTCCGGGGCGAAGATATCCCCGCTCGCCGCATCCTCTTTGGGCCGCTCCACCTGGACCGTCTGGCAGTTGTTGGCCACGTTGTCGTCGAAGAACTCGATGCAGGCGATGGCCAGGCTCTTCCCCTGATCCGAAGGCAGGGCCGCGGTGAAGGAGTACTGCTTTGATTGCCCGGGAGTCAGGACGGGCAGCTGGACCGGGGACCCGGCGGCGGGGATCCCGCCCAGGCTGAACTTGAGGGGCAGGTTGCTCTCGCTCGTACCCCCCTGATTGTGGACCAGGACCTGGAAGGTGATCTGTCCCCCGGCGGCGCTCTCCATGCTCAGGGTCCCCACGGCGAGGTCCCGGGCCAGCGACGCGGACTGGACGGTGAAGCTGTAGGCTACCTCGCTGGCCGCCACCGCGTTGCCGTTGAGGTCGAGCCCCTCCACCTTCCAATAGTAGGTCTGGCCGGCGGCCAGACGCTGACGCTGGTCGGAGGGATTGTCCGGGTAGGAGAGGAAGGTCTCCCCCCCGCCGGTCTCCTGGCTGAAGACCGCGTTGTACAGGGAGGGGCTGTCCCCCACGGTCAGGCGGTAGCGCGTGGCGCCGCTCGACGACCAGCGGAAGGTCAGGGGGCGGTCCGAGACCCCCTGGGCGCCGTTGGGGGGATAGAGCAGGATGATGTTGGGCGAGGACACCGTGAAGGTGGCCTGCTGCTCGACCGTCGCGCCGTCCAGGGTCGCCTGCGCCTTGAAGGTGTAGACCCCGGGCCCGGAATAGAACCGGGCCACGGGGATGCCCGCGACCTGGCTCGCCGCGTTCCCGACCCGCCCCGGGACGGCGTTCCCCTGGTGATAGAATACCTGGGTCCCGCCCGGATTCATGACCGCGAAGCGGAAACGGATGTAGTCCGTGCTGGCCGCGGCGTTGTTGACCCGGGCCTGGAGGGTGAGCTTCTCGTTGCTGGAGAAGGAGTTCCGCTCCGCGTTCGTGGCGTCCCGGACGGCGACCCCCTGCGGGGTGAGCAGTCCGGCCCAGCCGGCTGCGGGGAGCGCGGCCAGCGCCGCCCCCAGCAGGAACGCGGAGCCCCGGTTCGCGCCGCTCATCGCACCACCGCCAGCTTCTTGACCACCTTGCCCGACTGGCCGTTGGAGCCCTTCACCTTGACCACGAAGAGGTAGACCCCGGAAGCCACGGGCTCCCCCTTCATGTTGCTCAGGTCCCACGGCGCGTGGTAGCGGCCGGGCGCCGGCGACTGCATCTCCGAGCCCGCGATCTCGCGGACGAGTATCCCGGCGATGTCGAAGATCATCACCTGGGCCTCGAGCCCCGGCAGGGCCGACTCGAAGCGGAAGGTCGTGCCGTGCAGCGCCGGGTTGGGGAAGGCGAAGACCTTGTCCGTGGGCAGGGGGTCGAAGACGAACTGCACCTCCTGCTCGGCGCCTTCCTGGAGCTGAACCTCCTGGAAGTCCGTGTACTCGAGCCCGTTGAAGGCCCGCACCGAGTATTTCCCGGGCAGCAGGTTGGAGATGTTCCACCGCCCCGTGGGAGCGACCCCGGTGTCGGCGACCTTCCGGCCCTTCTGGAAGAGCTCCACCCGGCTCTTGTCGAAGTGGTCCTGCGCCGCCTGGACCATGAACGCCCCCGAGCCGGAAGACTGCTCCGACAGCGCCGCGAGCGTCCCCATGAGTGTGGACAGAGTGTAATCTATTTCCAGCATGAATTCGACGCCCACCGACCCCATGGGGATGCCGTCCAGCCAGACCGAGGAGGTGATCTCATCGGCGGTCCAGCTCGCGACGACCTTGTAGTCGCCCTCCGGGATGTTGAGGAGGGTGAAGGTCCCGCTCCCGTCCGCCAAAGTGAACGCCGAGGAGACCAGGGCGTCGGAGGCGTCATAGGCCTCGACCAGCACCGCGGTGACGCCCTGGCTGGAGGAGTTGACGACGTGCCCGCGGATCTTGGGCTCCTCGGTCGGCCGGGCGAAGGCCGTGGCCCCGTTGGAGAGTTCCGACCAGTTCCCGGCGTCGTCCCGGGTCCAGACCCGGACGTAGTAGGTCGCGCCGGCCTCCAGGCCCTGCAGGAGGCGGCTCTGGAGGGAGGCGGGGGCCGCGGTGGAGATGTTGAACGGCAGGGCGCTCATCGTGCTGAACTGGATCGCGGAATCGGTCGAATACTGCAGCGCGTACTGCCCGTTGAGGATGAGCCCCTGCGACCCGTCGTCCCCCGGCGAGGTCCAGCTCAGCGCCAGGTCGCCGGGCTCGGTCCCCGCGATGGCGGTCAGCGTGGTCACCGCGGCCGGAGGAGTGACGTCGCGGAAGGTGAAGGTCGCCCCCTGGAGCAGGAAGGCCTGCTCGTTGGCCGGAGTGGAGTTGTCCACGGCCCGGACCGTGATGTAGTAGCTGGCCCCGTTCTCCAGCCTGGCCTGCAGCATGTCCGTGGCCGCCAGGACCCAGGGATTGGCTCCCACCGGCGCCGTGGAGACCGGGAACGCCGACCAGACGTCGTTGAAGAAGTCCCACCACAGGCCGTCCTTGAGGCCCTGCAGACGCACTTCCAGCGAGGCCAGTCCCGAACCGGAATCCGCGGCCGTGCCCCGGATGAGGGGCAGAGCCTCGTACTCCCCGGTGTCGGTGGGCGTCGAAACGAAGATGCCGGGCCGCTGCCCGTCGAAGGTGAAGCTGGCGGTCGCGTAGGGGACGGAGTAGTTGCCCGCGGCGTCGGAGGAGCGCGCCACCACGCGGTAGGACTGGCCCTCGGCGAACCCGGTAGAGGTCGCCAGGCTCCACGCGGAGCCGCCCGACGCGGCGTAGAAGGTCGGGCAGGCGGAGTCGAAGGCGAGGCCGCCCCAGCACAGCCCCGCCCCCGCGGGGTTGACCTGGATGGAGACCTCGGTGCCGCGCAGGCCGTACACGTCCCAGGCCGTGCCCGAGACCGCGGCGAGCGCCGAGCGGAAGCCGAAGGCGGGGTTCGGCGCCTGCAATTGCACGACCGGCCCCTGGGTGTCCTTGAAGACCTTGAAGGCGTCCGTCACGCTGGAGGTGGCCCCGGCCAGGTTCCAAGAGCGCAGGGAGATGTAGTTAGTCGCCTCTGAATAGAGCGCCGCGAAATCGAGCGCGAAATCAGTCCGGTAATAGGTCGCCCCGGCCGTGATCGGGATGTCCGTCCAGCCGATGAGTCCTCCGTCGGCGGCCGCCGCCGAGGTGCTGGCGCTGTATTGGAACTTGGAAAGCCCGCTCCCGGGCTCGAACACGTCCACGTCGTAGAGCGTCCCGGCCAAAGCCCGGGGCGCGGAGTCCCCGCCCAGCATCTTATTGTCGAACACCGGGGCCGAAGTGTCCTTCTTGACGAAGAACACGTCCACCGTAGTCGAGGAGTTCCCCAAGCCGTCGAATACCCGGATGGTCACATAGTTGGTCGCGCTCTCCCACATGGCGTCGAACACGGGGTCCGGCAGCTGCCAGTCCGTGGTGTAGGAATCCGCGTTGATGTTGTTGAGGGCGGTGGTGTAGGCGATGAGGTCCGGCCCGGCGCCGCCGGGCACGGTCGAGGCCTTGACCCAGAACTTGAGGAGCTTGGAGCCGCCGGTGTCGAAGAGGTCGACGTCATAGAACGCCGAGTTGGAGGTCCGCCAGGGCAGGTCGCCCCCCTGCTGGTCCTGGAAGAAGGGCGGCAGGATATCCCCCGGGAGGGTCCGGGTAGACGCCGATATGGGCGCGTTCATGACGCCCAGGCGGTTGACGGCGTATACCCGCAGGTCATAATCGGTGACTGCGAGCAGGTCCGGTCCGGCGCCGCCCGGGCCGAAGACGGCGACCGTGGACAGGGTCACCGACGATGCGTTGACCGTGGCGAAGGCGTCTGTGGAGATCTGCGCCAGGAACTGCGTCCCGGCCGGGTTCGCGCCCGGGTCCCACTCGAAATACACGGCGTTGTAGTCCACGCGCGGGAACGACTCCCCCGCCAGGAACGGGCCCACGGCCAAGGTCGCGGTGGTCCGCACCGCGGAGAAGGCGGTAGGCGACCCCAGTCGGTTGAAGGCCCGGGCCCGCAGTTGCACCAAGGTGTTGATGGGCAAGGCCGGCAGCGCGCCCCCGGTTCCGAACAGGACCGAACTCCCCCGCGTCAGCGAGCTGATCTGCACGGTCGCGAAGCCGTCGGTCGAAGCCTGCGCCTCGTACCAGACCCCGGCGGCGTTCCCTCCGACGTCCCAGTCCGCAAGGACGCTGCTCACACCGAGGCTCGGAAGCGGGATGGGGAGGATCGCCGGGACGTCGACCTGGGTCACGGTGGACAGGATGCTCGTGTACGCGGTGGGGTCGCCCACCGCGTTCAAGGCCTTCACGCGGAAGTAATAGGTGGCGTCCAAGGATAGCGCCGCTCCCGCGCCCCCCGCCCCGAACAGCGCCTTGGTGTCCTTCGTGGTCGAGCTCCGGTCCGTGCTCAGGAACCCGTCCAGGGAGAGCTCGGCCACGTAATCGGTGCCCCCGCCGTTGCCGTTGGCGTCCCATTGGAAGGTCACCGACGCCGTCCGCACGCTCGGGAAGGGGTCCGCGGCCGGGATCGGCTGGCGCACACGGGTATAGGTCGAAACGACGGCCGTGAAGTCCGTCGGGATCCCGATGCGGTTGAGCCCGCGCACGCGCAGGTCGTAGCGCCGGTTGCCGTCCAAGTCCTCGCCGTCGCCCCCCGCGCCGAAGAGGACGGAGGCCGCCAAGGTCACGGAGGCGCGCTTGAGCGTCAGGAAGTTGTCGGTCGAGAGCTGAGCCTCGAACCGGGTCCCCCCGGGGTTCGTCCCGAGGCCCCACGTGAAGGTCAGCGAGGACACCTCCACGACGGCCGCCTGCGCCGATACCGGGACTACGGCGAAGGTCGCGGTGCTGCCCAGGGGGAGCGGCCCCGTGGGGATGCCGTTGTGGTTCACGGCCAGGACCTGCACGTAGTAGGTAGTATTGGGGCTCAGGGCCGCGAAGGTGGTGTGGGGGCCGCCCGCGGGCGCCGTGGTCCCGGCCACGTCCGAGGAACCGGAGAAATCCGCGGCCGTGGAATACTCGACCAAGTAGGCGGTGGATCCCAAGGCGTTCCCATTGGCGTTCCAGACCGCGGTCATGGAACTCGACCCGACCGTCGGGAAAGGCGGGTCCGCGGCGACCGGGGGATTGGCCAGGGTGGCCGTGGCCCCGAGCACCAGGTAGTCGGTGGGCACGCCGTTGTGGTTCACGGTCCGCGCGATGAAATAGTAGGTCGTGTTCGGGCTCAACCCCGTGAAGGTGGCCATGGGAGCTCCGCCGGCCGGCGCCGTGGACATGGGGATGTCGGCGCTCCCGTCGAACCCGGCGCTTGTGGAGGCCTCGACCGTGTAGGTGGAGACGTCCACCGCGTTCCCGTTGCGCCCCCACTGCACGCTGATGGCCCCGGTCTGCACCCACAGGAACGCGAGCGAGGCCGCGGCGGGCATCTGCGCCAGAGTGGCGGTGGAGGCCCCCACGGGCCCGTTGGGGATGCCCGCGCGGTTGAAGGCGGTGACCTGCAGGTAATAAGTCACGTTCGGCAGCAGCGGATCTCCCGCCCCGCCCGACCCGAACACCACCGCGACGTTCCGCGTCATCGAGGAGAAGTTCAGGGTCCCGAAAGCGTCCGTGGACAGGTCCACGCGGTACGGCGTGCCTGCGGGGTTGGCGCCGGGGCTCCACGTGAACGCGATCGAGGAGGCCTGCACCTCCGGGAACGGGAGCAGCCCGGGGGATTGTATCCAGGTGAAGGTCGACAGCGTCGGCGTCCACGCGGTCGACTGCCCGCCCGCGTTCAGCGCTTTCACCCGGAAGTAGTAGGTCGCGTCCACATCCAGCGGGTCCCCGACGCCGCCGATCCCGAAGCGCGCCGCCGTATCCTTGGTGCTGGAAGAATAGTTGACCGTGCTGAAATCGTCGCTCGAAATCTCCGCGACGTAGTCCGTGCCCGGACCGTTGCCTCCGTTGTCCCATTGGCAGCCGATCCATTGGGTGCCGATGGTCGGGAACGGGACGGCCGCCAGGCCGGGAGTGTTCACGATCGTGAAGGTCGAGCCCAACGGCAGGGTGGTCGTTTCGACCCCTGCCCAGTTGCGCGCTTTCGCCTGGAAGAAGTACTGCCGGTTGGGCTCGAGGCCGGTCACCGCGGTCGACAGGGCCGTGGTCCAGCCGGAGTCGCTCAAGGCCCCGCTGAAGTCCGCGGCCGTCGAGGCCGAGACCAGGAACTGCGTCCAGTTCGGGTTGCCGCCATCCGCCCACTGCACGGTCACCGACGAGATGAAGGCAGCCTGGATGTCGGCTCCGGTGGTCAGGGGGGCCGCGGCCCGCGTCGGCGTGGACGCGACCGCCGTGTAGTCCGTGTAGAGGCCCTGATGATTGCGCGCCCGCACCTGGAAATAGTGCGTGGTGTTGTATTGGAGAGGGTTCCCGACGCCGCCGAAGCCGAAGTTCACCGCCGTGGCCGCGGATCGGTAGGTCAGGTTGAGCGTCGCGAAGTCGTCGGTGGAGACCCGGGTCTCGTAGACCGTGCCCCCGGGGTTGCCGCCCGCCCATTGGAACACGAGGGAGGACACTTCGACCAAGGTGAACGAGGGGGACTGCGGCGCCGCGGCCAGGGTCACCGTGGAGCCCAAATCCGTGAACGAGCTAGCGACCTGATCGTGGTTGCGGGCCCACACCCGGACGTAGTAGGTCGTGTTGGAGGCCAGTCCGGTGTGCGTGTACATGGGACCGCCCGCCGGGGTCGTGGACGGAGAGAAGTCGCTGCTGCCGGTGAAGGATTGCGAGGTCGATATCAACAATTCGTAGCGCGTGGAGGCCAGGGGGTTCCCGTTGTCTCCCCAGGCCAAGGACATCGAGGAGGACCCCACGCTCGGATACGTGTTGGCGGCCTGCAAAGGCGGCTGGGCCAAGGTGGAGGTGGAGCCCAGCGGCGTCCAGGGCGACAACAGGCCGTTCTGGTTCACGGCGCGCGCCCTGAGGTAGTAGGTCGTATTGGGCGTCAGAGGGCCGAACAGGGCGTCGGTGGCGCCGGCGGGATTCGTCGACACCGGCACATCGCTGGAGCCCGTAAAATCGGATGCCGTGGACAGGACGACCGTGTACGTCGTCCGTGCGATCGGGTTGCCGTTGGCCGACCACCCGACGTCGATAGCCGTGGGAGTGACGCTGAACGGCGAGGCCAGGGCCCCCGGCTCGCGCACCCAGGTGGATGTGGAGCCCAGGAACACGAAGGTCGTGGCGGCCCCGCCCCGCGCCAGGGTCCGTCCGAAGAGCTGGTAGGTCGTATTCTGGAGCAGGGGCGAGAAGTCGGCCGCCGCGGCCCCCTCCGGCGCGGTGGAGACGACCACGTTGCCCGGGAAAGCGTTGGGCCAAGTCCCGCTCGTGGCGTAAAGCTGGTACCGGGTCCCCGGGCCGTTGCCGTTGGCGTCCCAGGCCGCGGTGAAGGACGAGTAGCTCATCCCGATGAAGGGGAGGCCTCCCGCCATGGCGGGTTCGCGTGCCAGGGTCACCGTAGAGCCGAGCGGCAGGTAGCCGGTCTCCCCCCCGCCGTGGCTCACCGCCGCGACGTAGGCGTAATAGGTGGTATCCGCCTTGAGCGGCGACACCACCGCCTGCGCGTAGCCTCCCAGCGTGTCCGGCCGCGTCGAGGAACTCACGTCGTCCGGCCAGTTCTGCAAGGTGAGGCTCGTCGAAACGACCAGCCGATACAGGGTCCCGTTCCCGTTCCCGTTCGTCGACCATTGTACCGCGAAGGTGCTGTAGCCCACGTCGAGGAAGGAGGCCGGCGCCAGGTCGGGCGGCATGGGCAGGGTCACGGTGGAGCCCAAGGCGGTCCAGTTGGTGAGTATCCCCCCGTGGTTCACCGCGATGGCGGAAAGGTAGTAGGTGGTGTTCGACGCCAGGGAATCGAAGTCGTAGGAGGGCGCGCCTCCCGGACGCGTGGATTTGAAGATGTTGCCGGGCCAGTTCTGCAGGGGCGTGCCGGTCGAGGCCGCGATCCAGTAGAGCGTGTCGGGCGGGTTGCCGTTGGCGTCCCAGGCCGCGGTGAGCACGGCCTGGCCGACCGCGCTGAAGGTGGAGGCCGCGCTCGCGGGCGCGTTGGCCAGGGTCTCGGTCGAGCCCAGATTCAGGAAGTCGGTCTCGAGATTGACCTGATTGCGCGCCTGCACGCGCAGGTAATAGGTGGTGT
>MGTY01000103.1 GCA_001799695.1 Elusimicrobia bacterium GWA2_69_24 | reverse complement strand
AAGTCCGACTGGTATTCCGTGCCGCTGGACGCGACCTCGCAGCTGAAGGGCTACCCCCTGGGCCGCTAGGGACCCAGGGACTTCAGCAGGGCGCGGACGTCGTCCAGGTTGTCCGGGAATTCCGCCGGGTCTTCCGGGTCCGAGACCTGAAGGGCATCCTCCAGCACGCCGCGCGCCTCCGCGGTCCGGCCGGCGTCCAGGTACGCCTCGGCGAGTTTCGGATGTATGGCCGTGCAGCGGGGCGAGAGCCGCAAGGCCGATTCGAGCTCGCGCAGGCCCCGCTTCTGCGATCCCCCCAGGGCCCCCGGCAGGCGCCGATAGAGTTCCCCGAGCACCAGATGGGCCCGGCCATGGCCGGGGTCGAGCGCCAGGACCTGCTCCATGCGGCGCCGGATGGGCTTGATCATGAACGCCGAACTCCACAGGCCTTGGGATTGGCCCTTGCGCCCCATGGCGACCCCGGACCAGTAGGCGGCTTCCGCATCCTTCGGATCGAGCTCGGCGGCGCGAGCCGCCGCGGCCTCGGCGCGGAAGAACAGGTCCGCCTTCTCCTTCTTGGGAGCGGCCTCGCCCAGCCGGACCAGGCTGCGGCCCAGCCGCCACAGGGCCGGAGCGTCCTTCGGGTCCCGCTGCAGGCGCTCCTCCAGCAGGCGCCGCGACCGCTCGAGGTTGTCCCCCTGGTCCCGATGCAGATAGAGCTGGTCCAGGGCCGCCAGGGGGCCGCTGGAAAGGACCACGGGGGGCTCGGCCGAAGCGGACCCCGCGAGCAGCAGGAGGAGGCAGGCGGCGGAGGGGCTCACCGGCCGAAGCGGCTCAGGTGCTGGCGCATGATGCAGTCGTCCACCACGACCTTGAGGCCATGCTCCCGCGCCAGCCGGGCCGCCTCCGGCGCCTGGATGCCGTCCTGGATCCACACGCCCTTGGCCTTGATCGCGATGGCTTCCTGGACGACGCCCAGCACCTGGTCGGCCTTGCGGAAGATGTCGACGACCTCGACCGGCTCCGGGATGGCGCGCAGGTCGGGATAACAGCGCTCCCCCAGGATCTCCTCGAATTTCGGGTTCACGGGGATGACCCGGTAGCCCGCTTCCATAAGGTAGGAGGCGACCCGGCAGGAGGGTTTCGCCGGGTCCGGGGAGCAGCCCACGACCGCGACGACCTGCATCTCGAGCATCGGTTCGTAATCCTGGGATTCGGCCATGGGTCTCCGGAAAAGCGACAACTTCTGATGTTAACACTTTGCGGGGAAAACGCGCCAGGCTTCTCCCGCCGCCGGGTGACGCCGAGGGGCGGGGGCGGGTGTACGCGCCGGGAGGAATTTGTTAGGATTGGCGGGCAGGCCCACCCTACCCTCTGGAGGCTCTATGACGACCGCGACCACTGCCACGACGAAGAATAAAGAGGATTTCGCCACCCGCTTCATGAGCGAGCTGATCGCGAAGAATCCGGTGGAGAAGGAGTTCCACCAGGCCGTCCGGGAAGTCATCGACACCCTGCAGCCGGTCTTCGAGCGGCGGCCCGAGTACCGCAAGCACAAGATCCTCGAGCGGATGGTGGAGCCCGAACGCGCGGTCACGTTCCGCGTCTCTTGGACCGACGACCGCGGCGAGATCCAGATCAACCGCGGCTTCCGCGTCCAGTTCAACAGCGCGATCGGCCCGTACAAGGGCGGCCTGCGCTTCCACCCCAGCGTCAACCTGGGCATCCTCAAGTTCCTCGGCTTCGAGCAGATCTTCAAGAACAGCCTCACCACCCTCCCCATGGGCGGCGGCAAGGGCGGCTCGGACTTCAACCCCCGCGGCAAATCCGACGCGGAAGTGATGCGCTTCTGCCAGGCATTCATGACCGAGCTCCACCGCCACATCGGCCCGGACACCGACGTCCCGGCCGGCGACATCGGCGTGGGCGCCCGCGAGATCGGCTACCTCTACGGGCAGTACAAGAAGCTGGTCAACCGCTTCGAGGGCACCCTCACCGGCAAGGGCCTCAACTGGGGCGGCAGCCTCATCCGGAAGGAGGCCACGGGCTACGGCGTGGTCTACTTCGCCGCCGAGGCGCTCAAGACGCGGGGCGAGACCTTCAAGGACAAGCGCGTCGCCGTCTCGGGGGCGGGCAACGTCGGCCAGTTCGCGATGGAGAAAGTCATCGAACTCGGGGGCAAGGTGGTGGTCATGTCCGACGAGTTCGGGACCCTCTTCGACGACGACGGGCTCGACGAGAAGAAACTGGCCGCCATCATGGAGATCTCGAACGTCCGCCGCGGCAAGATCGGCGAGATGGTCAAGCAGTTCCCGAAGATGCGCTACGAGGAAGGCCACGCCGGCAAGTGGAAGGTCAAGGTGGACATCGCGCTGCCCTGCGCCATCGAGAACGAGCTCAACGGCGCGGCCGCCGAGACCCTGATCCAGAACGGCTGCTTCTGCGTGATCGAAGGCGCGAACATGCCCTCGACCCCCGAAGCCATCGAGGTGTTCCATAAGGCCAAGATCCTCTACGCTCCCGGCAAGGCCTCCAACGCCGGCGGGGTCGCCACCTCGGGACTCGAGATGTCCCAGAACAGCATGCGCCTGGGCTGGACCCGGGAGGAGGTGGACGCCCGCCTCCACGGCATCATGAAGAGCATCCACGACACCTGCCTGAAGACCGCCGCGGAGTACGGAGCCCCGGGAAACTACATGGCGGGCGCCAACATCGCGGGCTTCCTGAAGGTCGCCGACTCCATGCTGGACCAGGGGGTCGTATAGCAGGCAGGCCGGCCTCCGGCCCTGCCCAGACGCCGACCCCCGGTCCCAACCCGGGGGTCGGCGTTCTTTTCCCGGACGGGCTCCCCGCATGAACTCCCCGGACGCGCGGCCCGGCGCCGCCGACGCGCTCGACAGCCTCTCCGACTACGACGTCCAGTTCGGCGGGTATGACTGCCTCATGCCGCGGCGGGTGCGGCAGGTGCTGCTGGTCGCCAGCCCGTACGACGCCTTCATCATCGCCGAGGACGACCGCCTCACCGAGATCATCTTCAGCGAGTACCTGGACCTCAACCTGCGCTTCACCCCCCAGGTCACCCGTGTCGCCGACGCCGCCGCGGCCCTGCGCAAGCTCGCGGAGTGCCCCTTCGACCTCGTCATCACGATGATGCGCCTGGGGGACATGGACTACCTCTCCCTGGCCGCCAAGGCCAAGGCCATCGCGCCCCACGTCCCCGTGGTGCTGCTCACCTACAGCCTGTCCGACCTCGGCCGGGTGAAGGAGAGCCCCAACATCGACCGGACCTACCTCTGGACCGGGGACATCCGCATCCTCATCGCCATCTTCAAGCAGATCGAGGACCGTCTGAACCTGGACGAGGACATCCGCAACGCCGGGATCCAGGTCCTGCTCCTGGTAGAGGATTCCGTCCGCTACTACTCCCACTACCTCCCCATGATCTATACGGAGCTCCTGGAGCAGACGCGGCGCCTCATCGCCGAGGGCGTGAACCTCTCCCACAAGATGCTGCGCATCCGCGCCCGGCCCAAGATCCTGCTCGCGCGCACCTACGAGGAGGCCTGGGACATCTACTCGCGCTACCGCTCCCACCTCCTGGGAGTGGTCACCGACATCCAGTTCCCGCGCGAGGGAAAGAACGACCCCGAGGCGGGCCTGCGCCTCATCTCGGCCATCCGCAAGGAGATCTGGGACATGCCGGCGCTCCTGCAGTCCTCCGACGCATCCCTGGGCGCGCGCGCCGCCGGGATCGGCGCCTGCTTCATCCAGAAGGGCTCCCCCACCCTCCGGGAGGACGTCCGCGTCTTCATGCGCGACCACCTGGGCTTCGGGGATTTCGTCTTCCGCCGGCCTGACAACTCCATCGTCGGCCGCGTCCCCGACCTGCCCGCGATGGTGGATTTCTTGAAGACCGTCCCCGAGGAGTCCCTGGTCTACCACATCAAACGCAACCACTTCTCGCGCTGGGTCATGGCCCGGACGGAGTTCGAGCTCTCGCACCGCATCCGGCCGCGCCAGGTCTCCGACTTCGAGGACGTCGAGGCCGTGCGCCAGTACCTCATCGAGACCTTCAAGGAGTTCCTCCAGAACCGCCAGGCGGGAGTGGTCGTGGACTTCTCCCGCCACTACTTCCGCGATGACTGCCCGTTCGTGAAGATCGGCGGCGGATCCCTGGGCGGCAAGGCCCGCGGCCTGGCCTTCCTGCATTCCTTCCTCAGCCGCTGCAAGTTCCCGGAAGAGGCCCGGGGCGTGCGCATCCGCGTGCCGCATTCGATCGTGATCGGGATATCGGTCTTCGAAGCCTTCATCGAGGAGAACAACCTGCGGACCTTCCTGGCCTCCCGCCCGCTCGACGACGAGCTGCGCGGCGCCCTCCTGCGGGCCCGCCTCCCCCAGCAGGTCTTCCAGGACCTGGAGACCATCATCTCGCGGGTGAACTACCCTCTGGCCGTCCGCTCCTCTTCCCTGCTGGAAGACTCCCAGAACCAGCCTTCCGCGGGGGTGTACGAGACCTACATGCTCCCCAACAGCCACCCGGACCCGGCCGTCCGGCTGGAGCAGCTGTGCCAGGCGATCAAGATGATCTACGCCTCCACCTATCTGCAGAAGGCCCGCACGCACCTGGAAGCCGTGACCATGACCCCCGAGGACGAGCGCATGGGCATCGTCATCCAGCGCCTCGTGGGGGCCCGCCACGGCAGCCGGTTCTACCCCGACATCTCAGGGGTCGCCCAGTCCTACAACTACTACCCCATCGCGCCTGCCAAGGCCGAGGAAGGGATCGCCACCATCGCCCTCGGACTGGGGCGCATGGTCGTGGACGGCGGCCGCTCCATGGTCTTCGTCCCCGCGCACCCCACCCGCGCCATCCAGTTCTCCACCGCGGAGGACTGCCTGGCGAACTCCCAGAGGGAATTCGTCGCCCTGGACCTCAAACGCAACGAGTTCAGCCCGATCCAGGGCTGCACCGGCGACCTCCAGATGCTCGACCTCGGCGCCGCGGAGGCCGACGGGGTCCTGGCCTCGGTCGGAGGGGTCTACTCCCCCGACGAACAGCGGCTCTACGAAGGGGTCTCCCGGCCGGGGATCCGTCTGGTGACCTTCGCGGACATCCTGCACAACGACGGCTTCCCCCTGGCGGCGATCCTGCGCTGGGTCACGGACTTCGGGGCCAAGGCGGTGGGCGCCCCGGTGGAGATCGAGTTCGCGGTGGACCTGGCCGCGCGGGAATTCAACGTCCTGCAGATCCGTCCCATGGCCTCCTGGAGCGTCGAGGCCGAGGTCGGACTGGACACGGTGCCGGCCGAGCGCATCGTCTGCCACAGTCCGCGCGCCTTGGGTCATGGGATCATCGACTCGGTCCGCGACGTGATCTACGTGAAGCCGGAGAGCTTCGACCCCAGCGACACGCCGGTCATCGCCCGCCAGATCGGGGAGCTCAACGCGGCCCTCCGGCGCGAGGGACGCCGCTTCGCGCTCATCGGCCCCGGCCGCTGGGGCTCGGCGGACCACTCCCTGGGCATCCCCGTGCGCTGGGAGGAGATCTCCGCGGCCTGCCTGCTGGTGGAGACCAACCTGGAGGGATTCATCGTGGACCCCTCCTTCGGGAGCCATTTCCTGCACAACGTCATCTCGCTCGGCATCGGCTACTTCACGGTCCGCCCTCACGCGCACGAGGGCCGCATCGATTGGGACTGGCTGGCGGCCCAGAAGCCCCTGCAGGAGACCCGCTACGTCCGCCACCTCCGCTTCGACGCTCCGCTGGAGGCCCGCATCGACGGGCGCACGGCGGAGGGCGCGCTCCTGAAGCCGGCCCCTTGACGCCTTCCTTTAGAAGGCCTTGACAAATCCAGACTCCGGGACTACACTTCGATTAGGCCTACCCCGCTTGCCCCAGGCCTAGTGCGCTCGGCGCTTCGTTCTTCTCTGGGACAGCGGGGAAGACCGAAGCGCCGATTCCGTTTGGGAGGCTGCCATGAAGCGACTAGCCGCCGCGATCATCCCCCTCGTGATCACCGGAGGTCTCATCCTGCCCTCGGCCTGGGCCGAAGCCAAGAGCCGCTGCAACGCGGAGACCCTGAAAGGGTACAACGCCGCCTCCAAGCTGGAATTGCCCGCCAAGGATTCCTGGAACCCGGCGAAAGAAAAGACCCTCACCGACCTGGCGAAAGCGGTCGGGTGTTCCCCCGCGGTGCTGCGCTACATCGTCTTCAACGGGGTGGGCGCCCCCGTTTTCAACGAATATCTGCGCAGCATCCAGAACGAGGAAGTCGAGAAGGTCGGCAAGAACTTCGACGGCCTCGACGCGATGAAGGTCAAGCTGGACGCCAAGGTCACGGAACTCAACGCGGCCATCGAGCGCTTCAAGAAGAGTTCCACGGACAACGTCTCCGCCACGGAGAAGATCGAGCTCCTGGGCAAGATCCTCGCCTGCAAGCCGGGCCCGGACGCCGCGGACAAGAAGCCCCGCTGCGAGATGACCGCGGCCACCAAGTCCCTGGAGACGGACCTGGCCAAGACCCAAGCCCAGCCGGCCCTCAAAGGCGGGACGCTGTTCGGCGAGCTGGACCTGGCTTATTGGATGCTGGGCGACCACGCCCTCTTGACGGCGCTGATCCGGACTGAACCGGGCTGGCAGGAAGACGGGGCCGGGCTCTTCGTCCCCGGCTCCATGAAAGCCCTCAAGAACGTCCTCATGGGCGCCGACGCCGCGAAGGTCCCCGGGGCCGTGGACAGCGAGATGGGTCTCGACCTGCATTCCCAGTGGGAGGACAGCCGGGACGCCCTCAACGAGTTCTTCAAGCAGTTCGGCGACAGCGCCAAGCTCGAGGCGGCCTACGGACTCATCGAGAAGGCCAAGGCCAAGGAGGACGAGGCCGACGCTGCCGCCAAGGGGCGGATCGCCAAGATCGAAGGGGCGAAGCTGCCCTCGACCCTCGCCGGCCAGCTCGACACCGAGCTGTTGAGCCGCGTGTTCGACAACAAGAAGGCCGCCGGAGAGCTCTCCGAGTATGCGAACTTCGAGGAGTGGAAGAGCAAGAAGGGACCGGAAGCCGAAGCGGAGCTCAAGAGGATCAAGATGGCGGCGGGGCTCATCGACGCCGAAGGGAAGCCCGTGGCGGGCGCCGGCTTCCAGATAGGCAGCGACGGCCGGGAGATCCTGTTCACGCCCAAGGGCGCCAAGACGCCGGACAAGATCAAGGTGGACTTCGCGGGCGAGAACGTGGACGCCAAGAAGGACTACTCCAAGGACATCGCCGCCATCGCCGACAAGATCCTGCAGCGCAGCCCGGCGGCGGCGCAGGCCGCCGCCCTGCGGCTCGCGGTGCAGAAGGCCGGCGATGGCTTGACGAGCGATTACCTCAAGACCCAGGGAGACATCGTCAGGCGCGGAGGCCTGCTCGGGCCGCTGGGCATCCCCACCGAGGCGTACAGCGCGGAGGAACTGGCCAGCAAGAACCAGCTCGCCATGGACAAGATCGCGGGGCAGTACAGCGCCCTGCGGCAGAACGCCCGGACGACGTACAAGGACGCCGTCTCCGGGTACCAGGCGGAATTGGACGCGGCGAAGAAGAAATGCCTCGCCGATGCCCGGGGCACGACCGAGGCGGAAGTGACGGCCGCGGCCGACAAGTGCATGAAGGACGGCAAATTCCAGGAGACCTTCGACACCAAGAAGACGGCGGCCTTCAAGAAGCTCTCGGACCGCATGGGCGAGGTCGGGATGGAGGAAGACACCAAAGGAATGCTCATGCAGTCCCAGGCCACCCAGATCGCGCTCACCAACCGCTTGTGGAACGACGAGTTCGCCAAGTCGCTGGCCACCGCCAAGGGCTACCTCCTGAAGGAGAAGATCGAGGCGTCGGACGGCTATCTCAAAACGGACGACGTGAACGCCTTCTGGACCGCGACCTGGGCCGAATCGGCCGGGGATGCGTACGCCACCCGGATGTCCGACCTCCGGCAGAAGGTCCTGAAATCCCCCCTAACGGCCGTGGCCGGGACCGTCAAGGGCACGGTGGTCAAGGAGTTCAACGAGTGGTGGGCGCCCAAGCTGGCCGAACGCAGGAAGATCCCGCGGCATTTCACCCCGGGCACCGGCGGGATCTCCGACAGCGACGCCGCGCTCGACGAACAGGTCCGCCAGGAGCTCCTGCGCAGGAAGGCCGGCCAGAAATAGACGGAGCAATAATTGGTAGAATCGGGGTCAGTGTAGCACACACTGACCCCGAGGTTTTTCCATGGAAGATGAGGTCGCCGCCGAAGAGCAGATCCAGGAAGACAGCCAGGAGCTGGCCACTTTCGGCGACCGTGCGGTGGCCTTCACCATCGACTACGCCCTCTGCGCAGCCGGTTTCTTCCTGACCCTGAAGCTGGCCTTCCCCAAGTATCCGGTGCTCATCAACCCCCATGGCCGGGCCTGGGCCATCGCCTGGATCGTGATCTTCTTCATCTACCAGGCGCTCATGTCCTGCGGCGGCCGGATCTCGGTGGGCAAGCGCCTGCTGGGCATCCGCGTGCTCACCCTGGACGGCATGGAGCTCCCCCCCGGCTCCGCGGCCCTGCGCTCCTTCGGCTACGCCCTGAGCTCCATCCTCGCGGGCGGTTTCCTTTGGATGCTCACCAACAGCGCCCGGCAGACCTGGCACGACATGCTGGTGGGCAGCGTGGTGGTGCAGACCCGCCCGAAGTCCACCCCCGCGCGGCTGGCGGTGAAGGCCGCCGGACTGTTCTGCGTCCTCGCGTTCCTCACCCAGTGGACCTGGGGCCACCTCGTTGCGGAATACTACTACCGCACTTTCAGCGCCGCCAACGCCTACGTCGGACTCAAGGAGATCTCCCAGCTCCAGGAGATCCATCATCAGAAGTACGGGACTTACGCCGACAACCTGATCCCCCTGGCCATGGTCTCGGGCGATCCCGACCGCTTCATGCGCGCCATGGCGACCTTCTTCGACGTCCAAGCCGGGATCGATATAGAGGTGAGCAAGGACGGCTACGTCATCAGGGCCCGCTCGAACAACGCCGACAAGACCCCCCTCACACTCAAAGGACCCTGACGCCACGATCAACACCAAGACGGCCTTCTGGGGCCTGCTCGTCACGGTCTTCCTCTTCACCGCCGTTCCTTCGCTGTTCCTCATCGAGAAGGGTCGGGAATACTACCGCCTGCTTTGGGGCGCCGGGCCGTCGGCTCTGCGGCCGAGCCATACCGAACGCGTGCCCCCGCCCAAGGCCGGCGAGGATACCCTGCCCGACATCCAGTTCGTGGAATTCAGCCTGGTCGCCCCCGACGCCAAGTCGGTGGAACTGGCCGCGGATTTCAACCGCTGGCGCCCCGAGTCCCTGCCCCTGGAGCAGGAGGAAGGCGGCCGGTGGCAGGTCATCGTCCCGCTCCCCCCGGGGGAGTATCACTACGCTTTCCGCGTGGACGGCGCCTGGGTCCGAGACCCGGACGCGGAGGGGAAGGGGAAGCGCGGGGGCCGGGAAGCCTCCATCCGCCGGGTGACGGCGCCATGAGGCCCGCGAAAATCCTTTGCGCCGCTTTCGCCCTCGCCTGCGCCGGATCGACCCCCGCCTGCGCCTGGTTCGGCAAGAGCCCGGAGAATCTCGAGGAACCGGCGGCGCCGGCCGCCGCTCCGGCGGCCTCCAGCGCGTCTGGGGCGCGGGCTCTGCTCTGGGTCCCGGACCCGCGGAAACTCGATTGGGAAGGCCTCCGGGGGCTGCTGGAGCGGGAAGAGGCGGCCCGCTTCACCCTGGCCCTGGCGCCGGAGGACATCCCCGAGGCGGCCCAGCTTTGGCTCGCGCAAGCCGTGCAGGAAGGACGACTCGAGGTCGCGCTGCGCCTCGCCGGGGACCCCATCCTGCCCCTGGCGGCCTCGACTCAGAACCCCTGGATATTCGAGCGTCTGGCCTCCAGCCGGCAGTCTCTCAGCCGCATCCTGGGTCGCCCGCCTTCGGGCTTCGTCCCGGGGCGCGGGGCGGCCTCCCCCGAGGTCGCCGCCGCGCTCGCGGCTCAGGGTTTCTCCTGGATCGCGGTCGGCCGCACGGAGGAAGCCGCCCCATGGACCGACGCCAAGGGGCTGGCCTTTCTGCCGTTCTCGGTGCTGGAATCCTCGGCCGTCGGAGAGGGGTTCGTGGCGGAGGCGGCCGCCTCGCTCCTCGCCGAGCGCGGGCAGGCCTCCTGGCGCCCGGCGCGGGACTGGGCCGCCGATAGCTCCCCTTCGCCCGGGGAACCCGAACAGTGGGTTCCCTTCACCGGCTCCCTTTCCCATTGGGACTCCACTCCCCTGCAGAAGCAGTCCTGGAGGCTCTTCCAGGCCGCGGCGGACGCGGTCCAGGCCTACCAGAACTCCGGGTCCGCCAGCCTCATGATCCTCGACCGGGCGAACCAAGCCCTCTTCGCCGCCTCAGCCTCCCGCTTCTTCACGGGGGCCGTCCGCTCTCCGGCCGCGGACCGGGAGTTCCGCGAACATCTGCGGCGCGTGTTCAGACTGATCCGGCGCCGCCCTCCGCCCGAACTCGCCGCCCCCGCCGCCGCGGCGCCGACGGCGCCCGACGCCGGCGGGGAACCCGGGGCCCGGAGTCCCGGCGAAGGGCTCCGGACGGGCTCCGCCAAGAACAGCCTCTGGTTCGACGCGTCGAACGACCTCGCGCCCGGGACCACGGCCCAGGACCTGTGGACCCCGAAACGCCTCCGGATCACTTGGACGGAGAAGACCGTCACTTTCGCGGTCACGATGAGCCGGCTCGAGGGCTCGGCCAGCGCCCCCAACGGCTTCGGCGGGCTCCTCTGCGACATCTACATCGACCTCAACCATCTGGCCCGCCGCGGCGCGTCCGAGCTCATGCCCGGCCGCAAGGCCTTCCTCAAGTCCATCGACGCCTGGGAGTTCGCCCTCGTCGTCACGGGCTGGAACGCCGGCTTCTACCGCTCCGAGCCCGGGCAGCCGCCCAGCCTCCTGGAATCCCTCAAGGCGGACTCCGACGTGATCACCAACGAGCTGCGCGTGCAGGTGCCCCGGCGGCTCCTGCGGGGGAACCCGACCGGGTGGGGCTATCTCGTCGCGGCCATGGGCACCGACCGGCCCCTCGCCCAGGCCCGCCCGCCGCAGCCGGCGCCCCAGGCCGACGGGCAGCCCATCCTGGGGCTCCTGACCACGCGGGAGGAACTCCAGCGCCTGCGCTCGCCGGACGCCGCGGCCCGCATGGCCTTCTCGGCCCTGCGGCTCAAGACGGAAGCGTACTAGCTCTCGTTATTGCTGGGCGCCGCGGAGGATGCGCCGGAGGATGGTCGTGTCGTTGCCCCGCACGTCGGCCGCCTCGATGCGGAACTCGTTCACGCCGGGCTTGAGCTTGGCTTCGTAGCTGAAATTGCCTTCCTCGTCCAACCCGATGCGTTCTCCGTTGATGCGCAGGGTCAGGTCGGTCTGAGCCCGCCCCGTGATGTTGTAGCGGACCGCGTCGGTCTTGATCTCTTCCTTATCCGGCCGGGTGATCTCCAGGAAGCCCTGGAAGGCCAGGGATTCGAACTTCTGCTCGGCCCCGCTCCGGTAGGGGCGTCCGATGGAGAACTTCCCCACATCCCCCAGCAGGTCGATCATCGCGACGCGCACCCAGAACTTGCCGTCCGGGAGTCCGGCGCGCTTGAGGTCGATGGTCTCGTACGCGTCGAAGCGCTTGTCGAGCACGATGGTCTTGAAGCCCTGGTCGCGCGCGGCCTGCACCTGATAGGCGGCGATGGGGATACCGACCGAAAGGGACTTCAGGTCCGCGGCCAACTGGTCCACGCCGCGCATCGTCGGACTCGCCCCCCCCCGCCGCACCTGCACCTCGGAGCCGAGCCCGACTTCCGCCCGGCCCACGGCGGCCAGCATCGCCTCGTCCAATCTGGGGATCTTCGTAGGGACCGAGGGAGTCTTGTCCAGGGCCACCTCGGTGGAGAAGCCGGCCCGGACCTCGATGGTCTTCAGCCCCTTGGCGTCCTGGACTTCGGCCGCCCCCTTGAACACCTGCACCTTGGTGGTCAGGTCGTCCGCCACCCGGGCCGTGTACTTGGTGTCCCGGCTCTTGGGCATGATGCGCGCCGAGGGGGTAATGACCCGGGCCAGGGTGGCCTGCACGGCGCCGCGCTTGAGGAACAGGTCGTGGTCCGCCTTCTTGGGAGCCTTGAGGATGGCCATGGAGTTCGGTTCCAGGCTCAGCGGGGTCCCGCTGAAGAACTCCACCCGGGCCCAGGACTCCTCGAGCGTGCGCAGACCCTCCCCGTTGTAGAGGACCCCGCCTTCCTTGGCGGAGCCCCAATCCGCGGAATCCGACTTGCGCTGGAGCACCTTGCGCTTGGCCAGCACGAGCTTGGCCGCGCGCAGGTCCTCCTTGATCTCTTCGATCGGCACCTTGAGCGTCATCCCGGGCAGGGGGACGGTCAGTTCCTTGGTCGGCATGCGGTTGTGCTGGACGATGACGTTCCAGCGCTGGGGGTCCTTCAGGTACTTGTTGGCGATGCTCCAGAGGGTGTCCCCCGGACGCACCGTGATCTCCTGGAACTTGGCCCCTTCCGCGGCACCGGCCCAGAGTCCGCAACAGAGCAGGAAGGCGATGATCCTAGGCATTCTTCCTCGCCTCCGCCGGAGGCGCCGCCTTCATCTCGATGTCCAGCGGCAGGGTGAAGTAGAAGCGCGCCCCCTTGCCGAGCTCCGACTCGACCCAGATCTTGCCGCCGTGGGCCTCCACGAACTTCTTGCAGATGGTGAGACCGAGGCCGGTGCCGCCCCGCTTCTGGCCGGGGACCTGCTCGAACTTCTCGAATATCTTGCTCAAGTGCGAGGCCGGGATGCCGGGGCCGTTGTCCACGACGCCGATGCGGATGTACCGCTCGTCCAGCTGCTCGATGCGGGTCGTGATCTCCCCCTCGTCGGGCACGAACTTGATGGCGTTGCCGATGAGGTTGGTGATGACGCGTTCCATCTGGCTCGGGTCGCAGACCAGTTCGTATTCCCCGGAGGCGATCAGCTCCATCTTGATCCCGCGCCGCTGGGCGAGAGAGCCGAGCACCTCGATCGCGTGGGCGGCCAGGCCTTTGACGGAGGCCATGCCGAGGTTGAGCTCGATCTCGTGGGTCTGCATCTTGGCGACGTCCAGGATGTTGTTGACCATCGTCATCAGCCGGTTGGAGGACTTCAGCATGGACTCGACCATGCTCGCCTGCTGGGAGTTGAGGGCCCCCACGACGCCCTTCTTCAGGAACTCCAGGAAGCCGACGATGGACCCCAGCGGGTTGCGCAGGTCGTGGGTGATGGAATGCAGGAACTCCTCCTTCATCTTGTCGAGTTCCTTGGCCAGGGTCACGTCGTGGAGAGCGGTGACCACGCCGAGGACGTTCTTCTTCACGGGGGAGATCAGTTTCTGGGAGGACACGCGGAAGAAAAGCCGCCGGGTGTCGGTGGAGAGGTCCACCTCCCGGATGGCTTCCTCCGCCGGATGCGCGACCACTTCGAGGATGATCCTCTTGAGCTCCGTATCCGCGGGAAGGACCTCCTCCAGGGGCTTCCCCTCCAGGTGATTGCCCTCCTGGCCGAGCACCTCCTTCGTCCTCCGGTTGGCCAGCTGGACGACCCCGTCGTTGTCGGTCATCAGCATCCCATCCTGGATGGAGAACAGGATCGCGTCCGTCTTCTGCTGTTCCAGGATGAGCCGGTCCACCTGCATCTCGGCGTAGTTCCTCAGCCGGGCCACCATGCGATTGAAGGTCTCCGCGAAGACCTGCAGCTCGTCGCCGGTCCGGATGTGGATGGGCTCCGGGAAGGCCCCGGTGGACAGCGTCTCGGCGCTGTGCGTCAGGGCCAGCAGCGGGCGGGTGAGGTTGCGGGCCATCCAGAGGGAGATGCCGATGGAGGCGACGCAGATGAGCACGATGATGATGACCGCCGTCCGCTTCATGCGGGCGGAGGCCAGATAGGCCTCGTCCTTGGGCTGCTGGATGACGACCGTACCCTTGATCTCGGGCACCGGGGCGAAGGCGCCCACCTGCATCGTCCCCTTCCGGCTGGGCCGGACGTCGGCGTACTCGCTGGACCCCACGGCCTGCGCTCCGAGGCCCTTTATGACGATCGGCCACTCGATCAGGGAGCTCCGGTCGCTCTCGAGCAGGCGGCCCGGCGGATAGATGAGCGGCATCCCGCCGGGGCCGACCAGCATGGCGAACCCGGTTCCGCCCACGCGCTCCGCGGAGATGGCCTCCCACAGGTCCTTCAGGACGATGAGGACGCGCACGTCCGCGACTTCCGAGAAGGGGTAGTAGACCTCCATGCGGGGGGCTTCCCCCGCGCGGGGCGTGAACCACAGCATCTTCTGCCGCCCGTTCTTCGCGAACTCCATGTAGCCGGGGTTCTGCGAGAAGTCGGCAAGCTGCGACGCCGTCTCCTCGGGGCCCGCGACCTTGGGGTTGTAGACCTTGAGGAGCTCGCGCCCGCTCCCGATCACGGACACTTCCAGGACGTCCGATTCCCCCTCGACCAGGCCGCGCAGGATCTCCTGCCGGGTGGTCCAGTCCATCCCCTTGCGGTTGAGCGCGGCCACCGAGAAGCGGACCTTCTCGTCCAGGCTCCGCAGATACAAAGACACCTGCGCCGCGGTCTTCTCCGCGAGCTTGGTGTGGAGCTCCAGGACGGACGCCTGTATGCCGGAACGGCTGATGCGCAGGAGCTGGAAGCCCATGATGATGGAGGGGACGAGCGCCAAAGACATCAACGCGATGAGGAATCGGCGGAAGAGGCCGGAGGCGAGCGATCTCATGTTGTCTCGGAGGGCGGCGGGAACGACGCACCGCGCCCCCTAATCACCAAAGAATACGGGAAGAAGCCCCCCTTGTCAAGCAAAGGCCTCTGTGACAAAAGTCGGGTCCGCTCAGGTCGCGGGCAGGAGGGAATCGACCGCCGCCAGGAGCACCCCGGGGTCGATCGGCTTGCGCAGGAAGGCCTTGGCCCCCAGGAGCTTGGCGTCCTCCTCCAGGCCCTCGGTCGTATACCCCGTCATCATGATGACCCCGGCGGAGCAGAGGCGGCAGAAGTCCACGAGCGCCCGCGTCCCCACCATGCCGGCCCCCAGGTGGTTGTCCAGGAGCACGACCGCGAAGGATTCCCGCGCCGCCAACTGCAACCCGAGCTCGGCGCTCGGGGCGGAGAGAACCTCGTGGCCGCCCTGCTCCAGCATCCGGGTCAAGACCCGGACCATCAGGTCTTCGTCGTCGACGATCAAGACTTTGGCGGAAGAGCTCATGCGCTTATGAACGGAATATGTTCGGATTATAACAGTATTCTGACGGTCTGCCAGGGTCCCCCGGGCACCGGACTGTGCCCGGGCACAGTCCACCGAAGCTCTGGCACCAGCACCATGCGGCGCCGCGCTGCTGCGGCTCCTCCGCACCCCCTAGTGCAGTGAGTCATAAGTCCGATTACATTCGTCACCACGGCGAAAGCCGGGGTCCAGGCGCCATACGATAGGGGTAGGGAGGCCTGTCGGCCCCCCTCCCTCCGAACCGGACTGGCGGATTTCCCGCATCCGGCTCTCCAGTCGGTGG
>MGTY01000102.1 GCA_001799695.1 Elusimicrobia bacterium GWA2_69_24 | reverse complement strand
ATGTCCAAGAAAGTGCTCATTACGGGCTGCAGCAGCGGTTTCGGCCGTTTGACCGCGGAGACCCTGCGGCGGCGGGGACATACGGTCGTAGCCGCGATGCGGGACCCTCAGGGCCGCAACAAGTCCGCCGCCGAGAAGCTCCGCGCCTGCGGGGCCCTGGTGACGGAGATCGACGTAAGCGACGACCAGAGCGTGGCGCGGGGCGCGGCCTGGGCCATCAAGGAAGCCGGCGGGCTGGACGTCCTGGTCAACAACGCGGGCATCGGCGTGTGCGGCGTGCAGGAGACCTTCACCATCGAGGATTGGAAGAAGCTCTTCGACATCAACCTGTTCGGCGCCCAGAGGATGGCCCGGGCCGTGCTCCCGGGGATGCGCAAGCAGGGATCCGGACTGCTGATCCACATCTCGAGCCTGCTCGGGCGCTTCGTGCTGCCGTTCTTCGGCCCCTACAATGCCTCCAAATTCGCGCTGGAGGCGCTGGCGGAGAACTACCGGGTCGAGCTTTCGGGTTTCGGCATCGATTCCATAGTGGTGGAACCGGGGGCCTATGGGACCGACTTCCCCAACAGACTGCTCTACCCGAGCGACCTCCGGCGCGCGGGCGACCTCGGCAGCTTCGCCGACGCTCCCCGCAAACAGATGGAGGGCTTCTCCGGACACATGACCGGCCCCACGGCGCCCAAACCGCAGCGGGTGGCCGACGCCATCGCCGACCTGATCGAACTCCCGGCCGGGAAGCGGCCCTTCCGGACCGTGGTGGACGACATGGGGATGGGGCGGCACATCTCGGCCTGCAACCAGGCCTCGGAGGCGGCCATGCAGAACATCTACGAGGCCTTCGGCATGGGGGAGATGCTCAAGACTCAAGATCAAGACCCCCGCGGCGGTTTAGCGCTAGCGGGGGAGGGGCGGGGGAGGGGGATCGATGGTGGAGAGGGCCTGGTCCGCGGCTCCCACCATGGGCGCGATGGAGATGGGTCCGCCCACGGCCTGGCGCATCCACTCCTGAGGAGTGATCGACCCCAGCCGGCACATGCGCTCCATGTCCGCCCCCAGGGGGTGGGTCTTGAAATAATCCTCAACCTGGAAGGCGATGATGTGCCCGAGCGGGTAGTTGGCGAGATAGAGCCCGTAGTAGAGCATGTGTGAGTAGACCGCCAGGATCGGGGACTCCGCGACCCCGAAGATGGGCGCGTAGTACTTGTTCCAGACATCCTTGGCGATGGCGACCACGGCCTCGCGCACCTGCGCGGGCGGCGCGTCCGGGTGCTCGTACATCCAGTGCCAGGCGCGCATCTCGACCAGGGCCACCCCGGCGATCTCGCGGGTGCCCCAGAAATCGTGCAGGGCCTTGAGCGCCTCGGCCTTCTCGTCCGGCTTGGCCAGTCCCAAGACCTCCAGGTCCTTGCCCTGGAACACGAAGGCGAAGCCTTCGGTGAACGCCGAGTTGGGCACTCCATTGAGCAGGTAGTGGTCCACCTTGTGCATGGACAGGGTCTGCTCCACGGTGTGGCCCAGCTCGTGCATGGCCACGTTGAAGCCCTGATAGTCCATGCCGTCCTTGCCCACCCGCGTGCGCAGATGCGCCTTGTCGGCCTTCATGCCCGGGCCCGAGGCGTGGCCGGCCCCGCGCGCCGCGTCCACCTCGATGCGTGAGGCGAGGAACTCGGCGAGCTCCTGGGTGAAGCCGAGCTTGCCCAGGATGGAGGGGATGTCACCCTGGAAAGCGTTCGTGGTCGGGTACTTCTTGCGCAGGATGGCGTCGAGATCCTCCGCCTTCATGCCCTTGGGCGGCTTGAAGCCGTCGTACCAGATGTCGAAGGGGAGGAGCTTGCGCCCGAGCCGGGCCGAGATCAGGGCCGCGGTCTTCCGGCCGGCCGGCGCCTCGAGCAGGGCCGTGAGCATGGCTTCGACCTCGGACTCGGGGATCTCCCGCTCCAAGCGGAATATCCGGTCCAGGAGGGTCCCGTAGCCCGGGTAGTAGGGGTCGACCAGGAGGGCCGCCCGCCACAGGCTCTGCATGACCGCGAAGCGCGTGTCCGGTTCGCGCTCGGCCGGCTTGCCGTCCACGGTGTTGCGGACCGGGTCCCAGCGCAGCGCCGGGTTGTTCTTGACCGCGGCCGGGACCTCCTGGTTGATGATGCGCTCCATGACCGTCAGGATGAGCTTCTGCCGGTCTCGGCCCTGGGGGTCGGCGTAGAGGGATTTCAGCTCGTCGCGCAGGCCCCAGTGGGTGATGAGGCTCAGTCCCGGACGGAACTGGGGCCGGCCTTCCGCGTCCACGAGCGCGTCCATGCGGATGTTGTAGCTGTAGACGTATTCCTCCGCTTTGGCCCCGATGTCGGCGGACTGCTGCAGGACCCCGGCGGGTACCCGGAAGGCGAAGCTCTGGGCCAGGCGGGTTTCCGCCCATTGGCGCCGCGTCCAACCCTGACCCTGGGCCAGGTTTTCCTCGAGCGTTCGGATGGGGAAGTTGAGGACGACCAGGAAGGCCAGCTTGGACTTGAAGAGGTCTTCGCTCAGATGGGCGGAGGGGGAGTAGGCCGCGAAGAGCTTGTCCACGGGCTTGAGCTCGCCCCGGTCCTCATCGAGCTCGCGGCTGAGCTCGCGGCCCATGGCCCGGAAGTGCCCGTACAAGGACTCCAGCTTGTCGTCGAAGCGGTCGAGGAGGAGGTCCTTCTCCACCCCTACGGCGAAGTTGCCGGCGCAGAAGGCCGCGAACTCCGCGGGCGTCCCGTCCGACTCGGTCCACAGGCGGGCCGCCTGCCGGACCCCGGTCTCCAGCCGCGCCAGTTCCGCGGCCGGGACCTTGGGCGAGACCGCGTCCAGGACTTCCTTTATGGAGGCTTCCGGGATGTCGGCCGAGGCCAGGGTCGGGAGGGTCATGGCGGCGGCCAGCAGGAGCGTGCGGGAGAATGGGGACATGGGATTCCTCTCATGGGCGCGGTCGCGACGGCATAAGGTATCATTTCATCCGATGAAGGCAAGCATACTCGTGCTCGTACACGATCAGCCGGCGCTCACACGGCGCTGCCTGGAGAGCCTGCGCCGCTTCACGACCGTCCCGCACGAGCTGATCCTCATCGACAACGCCTCGGCGGAGCCGACCCGGTCCTATCTCCGGCGCGCGGCGCGCTCCTGGCCCGGCGCGCGCCTTCTGCGCAACGAGGCGAACCTGGAATACGCGGCGGCCATGAACCGGGCCATCCCCGCCGCGCGCGCGCCGTACCAGGTGTGGCTCAACAACGACGCGTTCGTGGGCCCGGAGTGGCTGGAGCGGCTGCTCGCGGCCGTCCGGAGCTCCCCGGCCGCGGCCGCGGCCGGGCCGTGCACGAACAAGTCCTGCCGCTGCGGGCCGGGGCCCCGGACCGCGCCGCCGCTCGACCGCCTCCCCCAGTTCGCGCGGGCCTGGGCCATGCGTTTCGACGGGCAGCGGGAAGAGGCGGATTTCCTGGCCGGTTTCTGCTTCCTCATAAAAAGCTCGGCGGTCGCGCGCGTGGGCCTGCTGGAGGAGCGCCTGCGCTGGGGCTACGAGGACGGGGATTACAGCTACCGCCTCCGCCTCGCCGGCTGCAAGATGCTCCTGGCCAAAGACGTGTTCGTTTATCACCGGGGCCGGGTCAGCGATGAGAAGCGCTCCTCCCGCCAGCGCGCCCATGCCCGGCACAACCGGAAGGTGTTCCTCGCCAAGTGGTTCGGCGACGCGCGCTGGATCCAGTCGGACATCCGCGGGAAATGGTATCCCCGCCGCTCCGCGCGGAGCCTGGCCCCGTGAAGGCAGGCCCCGACATCGCCGGGAAGAGGATCGCGCTCTACACGAGTTCGCAGGGGAACTACTTCTTCCTGGAGATCCGGGACCTGTTCGCCGCGGCCCTGAAAGAGCTGGGGCTGCGCGTCGAGCTGAGAGACGAGCGGCGGGGCTTCTCCGCCTCCGCGCGCGGGCACGTGGTCATCGCCCCGCACGAGTTCTTCTACCGGGGACGCGGGGTCCAGCTCCGGCGCCAGGCCCTGCCCGCGCCCCTGGCCCTCTACTGCACCGAGCAGATGGACTCGCAGTGGTTCCGCCTCGGCGAAAGCCTGTTCCGGAAGGCGGATATGGTCTGGGAAGTGGACCGGCAGGTCGCCGCACAGATCGCCGCGGACGGGGTCCGCTGCCGGCACGTCCCCCTGGGCTACGCGCGCTGCGCCCTGTTCCGCTCGGCCGGGCGGCTGCCCGCGGGGTACGGCACGGCTGCGCTCGACCCCGCCCTGCTCCGCCGCCGGCCGTGGGGGGAGCCCCTGGCGCGGCGGCCCATCGACCTCTTCTTCGCCGGGAACCTGACCGAGCGGCGGCGGCGCTTCTTCGCCGCGGCGGCGCCGTCCTTCGCGCGGCACGAGGCCTACTTCCATTTCACGGACCCGCGCCTGCCGGTCCTGCCCGGGGACCCCGGGTCGCTCGATACCCGGCTCACGATGGGCCTGGTCCAGCGCTCCAAGATCGTCCTGAACATCCACCGGGCGCAGTCCACCTATTTCGAATGGCAGCGGGTGCTGGTGCACGGCATCGGGCAGAAGGCCCTGGTGGTGAGCGAACCGTGCAGCGACTGCTCTCCCCTGCGGCCCGGGCGCGATTTCGTCGAGGCGCCTATGGAGGACATCCCGGAGCTCGTCGAGTACCACCTCCGCTCGCCCCGCGGGAAGGGGGAGGCCCAGCGCATCGCCGAGCAGGGGTTCAAGACCCTGACGCAGGACTGCCGTCTCGCCGATCTCCTGCGTCCGGCGGTGTCGGAATTGCTGGCCTTAGGGCGCAAGCCCGCGCGCGGGGGCAGGCCGCCGCAGCCGCGTTCCCGGGTGTCGGCGCGCAGCGCCCTGCAGCCCGTGGAGACGGAGCTCCTGGCGCGGGGCGGCCGGGGCGGGACGCCGCCGCGGGTCACGGTGGCCGTCACCCTGCACGATTATCGCCGGTTCATCATCCCCTGCCTGGAATCCGTACGCACCCAGACCCTGCGCCGGCTCGACCTCGTCGTGGTGGATGACGCCTCCAGCGACGGCTCGCCGGAGCTGGTGCGGGACTGGATGCGCCGGCACGGGAGGCGCTTCCGGGACTGCCGGCTCATCCGGCACCGGAGGAACCAGGGCCTCGCCCGCGCGCGGAACACCGGGTTCGAGAACGCGCGCACCCCCTTCGTCTTCGTCCTGGACGCGGACAACCAGCTCTACCCGCGCTGTCTGGAACGGCTGGCCCGGGCTCTGGAGCACAGCGGCGCGGATTTCGCCTTCAGCTACCACCGCTGCATCGGCGAGGCGGAGAACCTCCTCAACATCCGGCCCTGGAACCCTGCGGCGTTCCGGGACGGGAACTACCTGGACGCCATGGCCCTCCTGCGCAAGACCTCCTGGGAACTCTTGGGCGGCTACCGGGCGCACGACGTCCAGGGCTGGGAGGACTACGATTTCTGGCTGAGGCTGGCGGAGATCGACGGCTGGGGCGTGCGGGTCCCGGAAGTGCTGGCCGCTTACCGGGTGCACCTGCGCTCCATGATCCACCGCGAGACCAACCCCAACGCCCGCCGCCTGGAGCGGTATTTCAAGGGAGCTTTCTCCGTCCGGTCCGGGAACGGGAACGGGGACCTGCGCGAGCTGGCCTTCGCCCAATTCTCCCGCCGCCGCGCGGCTCCGGGGGCGGGCGGCGCTTCTCCCGACGGCAAGGACCGGTACTTGAAGAGCGCCCGGTCCATGCTCCACGACCTGACGCGGGACCTGCGGCCATGAGCGCGCCGCGGGTCTCCATCATCGTGCTGTGCCGCGACCGCTGGGAGGATACCCGCCGCTGTCTGGAGGCCGTGCGCCTGCACACGCCGGCCGGCCTCTGCGAGGTCCTGGCCTACGATAATGCCTCCCCCGACGGGACCGCCGCGGGACTCCGGGAGCTGGCGCGGGATTGGCCCGCATTGCGGACGCGCGCCAACTCCCGGAATGTCCCGTTCTCCGAAGCGGTGAACCAGGGGATGCGGGACGCGCGCGGCGAACTCTTCCTCTGGCTCAACAACGATACCGTGCCGGGGCCGGGCTGGCTGGAGGGGCTGCTTGGGGCGCTGGACTCGGACCCGCGGATCGCGGGCGTCGGTCCCACGACCGACCATATGGCGCCGCCGGCGCAGATCGCCGGACCGTGCGCGAGCCGGCGGGAGCCCGAAGCGGAGGACGCGGTCTTCCTGGGCGGGTTCTGCTTCCTGGTGCGCCGGACGGCCGTGGAGCGGGTCGGAAATCTCGACGAGCGCTTCCTCTGGGGCTGGGAGGACATGGATTACTGCCTGCGCCTCGTGCACGCGGGCTTCCGCCTGGCCCTGGCCCGCGGCGTTTTCGTGCGCCACGAGGGCAACCGGACCATCGCGCTCATGCCCGCGGCGGAGCGCCGCCGCACGGATCTTTGGAACCGGCGCCTCATCCTGGAGAAGTGGTTCCACGCCCGCTCCTTGCGCGCGGACATCCTCGAACTCTTCAGCCGCACCGGCGCGCCCTGGGACATCTACCGGCCCGAAGTCTCGGTCATCGTGGCCGGGCGCGCGGCCCCGGAGCACACGGAGCGCTGTCTTGACTCGGTCCGGCGCTGCTCGGCGGGAGCGAAATACGAGGCCCTGGCCGCCGATGCCTGCCTTCCCGGCAGGGAGTCCGATGTCCTGCGCCTGATCGAGCGCTTCGGCCCCGAGACCCGCTTCTTCTCCTGCCCCGGAGACGCGTCGTTCGCGCGGACCGTGAACCGGGCGATGCTGCAGGCCCAGGGCGACTTCTTCGTCATCCTCCGCAACGACGCGCTGGTGGCGCCGGGCTGGCTGGAGAGGCTAGTGCAGGCCGCGCGCGCCCATCCGGCCGCCGGCGCCGTGGGGACGCTCACCAACAGCGTGACCGTGCCCTGGCAGGACCGGGGGGCTCCGGCCCCGGCGTCGGGCCCGGGACCCCGGCCCGTGCCGTACCTGCGCGCGGTGTGCCTGCTCGTGGCCCGCGCCGCGGCCGAGAAGGTCGGGCCGCTAGATGAGCGCTTCGCGTGGGGCCTCGAGGACGTGGACTACTGCCTGCGCCTGCGCCAGGCGGGCTTCGCGGTGCTCCTGGACGAGGGAGTCTTCGTCGCCAACGCGGGCAACGGGCGCCACGGCGCGGCGCGCGAGGAGCAGCTCCTCCGGGAATTCCGGGAGAACTCGCGGCTCCTGTTCGAGAAATGGGCGGGGCATCCCCTCTTTCTTTCGGAGATGTCCGCGGCATGCTGAAGCGCTGGGTGCACGGGACCGTCCTGCGCACCCGGGGACTCCCCGGACTTTCCGCTCTGTATCGCGTCGCCTACCGCGTCGCCTTGGAGGAGTGCGGACGCGTCTTCCGGACCGTGCCCGGCGTCGCGGGGGTCTGGCTGCACCGGGGGATGAGCCGCCGGGCTTGGGAGCCCGGGGTCAGCGACATCGACCTGATCCTCCTGCGCGAGCCGTCGGGCGCCCCGGAGGGGGAGTGGGGGTCTTGGGCGGCGCTCGCCGCGGCGCGGGCCGAGCTCAAACGCGCCTTCCCCATGCTGGGGGACCTCTGGGTGGGGGACGCGGCGGAACTGCGCAATTACCTCCATTGGGGGGGACTGCGGGTCTGGGAGGATGCGCCGCATTGGACCCCGCTCGCCGGCCAGGGGCCTTCGTCTTTGGGTCGGCCGGAGTCCCTGGAGGACCCGGTCAAGCGGCGCTGGCTCGACCCCTGGGCGTGGGCCTTGGTCTCCTTCATGGAGGTCAGCCGGCGCCTGTTCCAGCGCGGAAAGGGGAACCCAGGCAAGACCCTGGCCGATACCCGGAAGCTCTTCCTCGACTTCTGGCGCTACACGGGGCTCATCTTGGACGAGGGGGAGCCGGCCCCCGAGAGTCCCCGGTCCCGCGCCGAGACCTTCCGCGGCCTGCCCGAGCTCGAGGCGTGGTCTCCGCGCGAACTGTGGCTCCGGGCCGCGCGCCGGCTCGGCGCCGCGTCGCGCAAGGTGCTGGAGAAGATGGACTGCGAGGGCAGAGCCGCTGTGCATTTCCCGGGTCCGGTCCCCGGTTCGGGGGAGTCGGAGCGTCTGCAGGCGCTGCTCGCCGCCTCTCCCGCCGTGCGGGGCGCGGTCTGCGATCCGCCCTATCACAGCTACGCCCTCATGGACGAGGAAGCGGGCGACGCGGATTACGGCGCGGTCTGGGACCGGTTCCGGAAGGGGGATCTCCCCGGGGTCCCCCTGGCCTTGAGCTCCGCCTCCTGGGCGCTGTGCCTGCAGTCCGCGTATCTCGGCGCGCCCTTGGGCTGGATCGGTCATGACGGACCCGTTCCCAGGGAAGGGCTGTTCTCCGATTGGTCTCCCTGCGCGCTGGGCGGGACGGACGGACCGGTGCCCCTTCTGTCGGAGAGGCCGCGCTGGGAGGTCGCGGCGGAGGCCGCCTCCTGGATGGCCCTTTGGTGGCGCTATCTCTGGATCGACCCGCTTTGGGAGAACCGCTTCGCGCTCTTCCATCTGTACACCCGCTCGCTCGGACTGCGGCTCACGCTAGCGGGCGCGCCCAGCGGGCCCTTCTGCGACCTGGAAGGACTCTGCTCGCGGGCCGCGAGCAGCTTCCCGGAGGAGGCCGTTTTCTGCGACAGCCTCCGGCGTTTCTCCCGCGAGGAGCCGAGGGAGTGCGTCGAGGCCCTCCCCCGGGCGAGCCTGGCTCCCGGGCATCCGGCCGGCCTGGCGGCGCAGATGTCGGCCTTGCAGAGGGCGATGGAGGCAGGGACGGCGCCATGCTCCGCGAGATAGCGGTCACCCGGAAGTTCCCGTACCGGGGGAGCTGCATGCTGCCCTTGCTCCGGGACGGGGATGAGGTGTGGGTCCGTTCCATCCCCTGGGAGGACGCGCGCGAAGGCGACCTCGTCGTATTCGCCCGCTTCGGCGGGGCGGAGGGGCCGGCCGCGCCTTCTTTGGTGGTGCACCGGCTGGTGCGCAAGGGCGGCACCGACAGCTCCCGTATCGGTCCGGACGCGCGGCTGCGCTGGGCCGACCCCATGCGCCCCGGGGATTTCTCGGGCCGCGTGGTGGCGGTGCGGCGCGGGTCCACCCTCGTCCCCCTTCAGACGCCGCGGGGCCGCCTCTGCGACCGCGCTTCGTTCCTGTACGGGAAATACTTCCTGGGCTGGTGGCAGGACTGGGTGCTGAAGATCCTGGAGGGTTGGGGACTGCCCACGGGCTGGCTGCATCGCGCCGCGCTCGTCCTCCCGGAATTGGTCTTCCGCGTCCTGTTCCCCCGGGAGCTCCCGGCGCCGGCTCCGGAGCGCCATTGGAAGTGGAGCGAGGCCGCCGCGATCCTCCTGCTGGCGGCGCTGGTGTACTCGAACTCCCTGCGCAACGGCTTCGTCTGGGACGACCACATCTACGTGGAGGGCAACCCCTTCGTCGCGGAGCCGGCCAACATCCGGCTCCTGCTGGATCCGCGCTTTTACTCCGAGAACCAGCGGGTCCAAGCGGGAAGCCGCCCGCTGCTGCTGGCTTCGCTCCTGGTCGACCGCGCGCTCTGGGGGGAGCGCCCGTCCGGCTATCATCTGACCAACGTGCTCCTGCATGCGGCCAACAGCGTCTGGGTGTACCGGCTCGGCCTGGCGCTGTTCCCCATCGGCGCGGCGGGAGCGGGGCCGCCTTTCGCCATGCTGGCCGGGCTCCTGTTCGCCGTGCATCCCATACAGACCGAGGCGGTCAACGCGGTCAGCTTCCGCGCCGACCTCCTGGCAGCGTTCTTCCTCTTCGCGGGGTTTTTCGCCCTGCTCGCGGCGCGGCGCTCCGGGACGCGCGGGTTCGCGGCCGGACTGCTGGTCTCGGGAGCGTGCTATGGGCTGGGGCTGCTCTCCAAGGAGATGGCCGCGACCCTGCCGGCCCTGGCCCTGCTGGCCGAGCTGTATCTCCCTTCCGGCCGCTGGAACCTGCGGCGGACCGCGGCCGCCGCCCTGGTCTTCTCCGTCGTCGCGGTATGGTACGCGGGCTTCTGGGCCCCGCGTTTCCGGTATCAGGGGGTCCGCTCGGAGTCCTTCGAGGAGACCGCCGCCCGGGACCGGGCGGCCGCGGCGGACCCCGCCCGGGTCTACCGGGCGCCGGCGCGGCATTACGTGTTCGACCCGTCGCCGCCGCCCTGGGAAGAGGCCTTCGCGGACCGGAAGACCCGGCTTCTGACCTATGCGGGCGTCTTCGGGGAGTATTTCCGGCTCCTGGCCTGGCCGGCGCCGCTGGCGGCGGACCGCGCGCCGGAGATCCGGAGGGACTGGCGCTCGCCGAGGGTCCTGGCGTCGGGCGCGGCGCTGGCCCTGCTCCTCGCGGCCGCGTGGCTGCTGCGGAGTCGGGCGGCGGCGCCGGCCTTCGGCATCGCCTGGTGCTTCGTCGCGCTCCTCCCCGTCTCCGGTCTCGTCCCGTTGTACAATCCGATGGCCGAGAGGTACCTTTACGTCGTGACCGCGGGGGCCTGCTGGGCCGCGGCCGCGGGCCTGGCTCTCCTGAGCGGTCTGGCGGGACGGCGGGCGCTCGCGGCGCAGGCGGTCGCCGCGGGGCTCGTTCTCCTGGCCTGCGGCCGGGCCACGCACGCGCGCAACGCGGATTGGCGGGACGACCGGGCCCTCCTCGACGCCGCGGCCCCCGGAGTCCGGCAGAACCCGCGGGTCTTCTACAACCGCGCGGGGGTCCGGCTGGCCGACGGACGCGTCGCGGAAGCCCTGCGGGATTACGAGGCCGCGATCCGCATGCACCCCGGCTATTTCGAGGCCTGGATGAACCTCGGCACCGTGTTGAAGACCCTGCGCCGGGCGGAGCGGGCGCGGGCCTGCTATCAGCGCGCCGTGGCCCTGAGCCCCCGCACGCCGCTGCCCCGCTTCATCTACGGGAAATTCCTCGATGAGCGGGGCGAGTTGGCCGAGGCGGGGCGCATGTACGCCGAAGCCCTGCGCATCCACGGCGGCTTCCAGCCGGCGCGCCTGCGCCTGGGCACCGTGGAATACCGTCTCGGGCGCAAGGCGCGGGGACTGGAGGAGGTGGAGGCGGTGCGGCGGGCGGAGCCCGGCTCCAAGGAAGTCCAGCTCATCGCGGGCCGCATGTACACGGACCTCGGGCGCCGGGAGGAGGCGCGGCGCGCCTTCACCCTGGCGCTGGAACTGGACCCCGGCTTCGCCGCGGCGCACGACGAGCTCCTGCGGCTGGGGAGCCGGTGAAGCGGCGTCTGCGCCTGCTCCTCGCGGTGCCTTCCTCGGGGGATCCCGCGCATCGCCGGGTGGCGCGGGCCCTGGCCGCGCGCTATCGCGCGCGCGGCCACCGGGTCCGGGTGTTCTCCCCGGCGGTGGGCGCCGCCGACGCGGTCACCGCCGGCGCTTTCGCCGCGCTCCTGCGCGCCCAGCGCAGCGACGCAGCCCATGTCCACTGCTTCAGCCGGGGTTCGGGGTTCCTGGGCCGGGTGCGTTTCCCTCCGGGTCTGCGCCTCGTGCTCACGCATCAGGGGGCGGCGCTGGACCTCCTGGAAGGTCCCGCCGCCTTCCGCCGGGCTCTGGCACGGGCCGACCGCGTGACCGCGGTCTCGGCCGCGGGTCTGCGCGAGCTGGGGGCTTTCGCCCCGGGAATCCGCCGCAAGGCCTGCCTGGTGTACAACGGGACGGACCCTTTCCCGGCCCGGGGCGGGCGGCCCGCGGGCCGTCCGTTCGTGCTCACGGTGGGCCGCATCGCCGCCTACAAAGGCCTCGACCTCATGGCCCTGGCGTTCGCGGGTTTGCTCGCGGACGGGGCGGACCTGGATTGGGCGGCCGTCGGCCCGGACCAGACCGGAGGGGAGTTCCAGCGCTTCCTGCGGCGGCTCGGCATCGCGGACCGGGTGCGATTGACCGGGGCCCTGCCCCCCCGGCGGGTCGCCTCCCTCCTGGCTCGCTGCCTCTTCTTCGCCCACCCGTCGCGACTCGAGAACATGCCCATGGCGCTCCTTGAAGCCATGGCCGCGGGCAAGGCGGTGGCGGCCTCGCGCGCCGGCGGCATCCCGGAGGCGGTGGCGGACGGCCGGAGCGGCCTCCTGTTCCCGGCGGGGAGCGTGCGGGGGCTTCAGGCGGCCCTGACCCGCCTCCATTCCGACTCCGGCCTGCGGACGCGTTTGGGGCGGGCGGCCCTGCGCCGCGCCCGTGATTTCTCCTGGGACCGCATCGCCGACCGCTACCTGGAGCTTCTCGGCGCATGAACCGCGGGTCGCCGCTGCGGGGCGAGGTCTCGGTCGTGGTGCCCTGCCGCAACGAGGCCCCGAACATCCGGCCGCTGGTGAGCGGCCTGCGCGAGCGCTACGGGGGCTATCTGCGCGAGATCCTCCTGGTCGACGACTGCAGCACGGACACGACCCGCGACGAGATCCGGTCCCTGGCGGCCGACGACCCCCGCGTGAAGCTCATCGGGCGCGAACCGCCCAACGGGGTGGGCCGCGCCCTGGCCGACGGCTGCCGCGCGGCCTCCGGGCGGTGGGTCCTGTTCCTGGACTGCGACTTTCAGCGCCAGCTCCCGGAGCTGCGCGGACTGTTCGAGGCTGCGGAGGCCGGGGCCGACGTGGCGGTGGGAAGCCGGTTCGCCGCGGGCCGGGAGCTGCGGGGCTATCCGCTGCCGAAGCGGGTCGCCAACCGGTCCTTCCATCTCCTGGCGCGGCTGCTGCTGGGGCGGCGCTTCCGGGACCTCACCAACAACCTTAAGCTGATGCGGCGCGAGGCCGCGGACCAGCTCCCATTCGTGGAGCCGGGCTTCGCGGTGAACGCGGAGACCGGGCTGCAGCCGCTGGTGCGGGGTTTCCGGGTCCGGGAGGTGCCGGTGTCCTGGACCGGCCGGACGCAGGGGATGGGGGAATCCTCCTTCCGCCTGCTCCGCGAGGGCGGCGGGTATGTCCGCGCGCTCCTGCGCGCCTGGGCCGCGGCCCGGGACGCGCAGGCCTCCCGCCGCGGGCCTCTCATCGCGCTCCTGTTCGTGCTCTGCGCCGCCCTGCGGCTCGGACTCCTGGACCGGCACGGGCTGTGGGTCGACGAGTTCTTCTCTTTGGCCATGGCCACGGGCCACAGCCTCGAACATCCCGCGGCCCTGGCCGAGCCCGGACTGGGAGATTTCACGGAGGCTCCGGAGGCTCTGCCGCCGCGGGCCTACAGCCGCTTCCTGGAGCATGACTTCCCGCCCGCCGGTCCGGGCCGGGTGCTGCGGGCGGTCTTCCTATCCGACACCAATCCCCCGCTCTACTATCTCCTGCTGAACGTCTGGACCCGGGTGCTCGGCGCCGGAGACCGCGCCCTGCGCCTGTTCTCGCTGCTGTTCTCCCTCGCCTGCGTGCCCCTCCTCTGGACGCTGGCCTACCGTTACGGGGGACGGGCCGCCGCGGCCGGCGCGACCCTGCTCTTCGCCGCATCGCCCTTGTGCGTCTTCTATTCGACGGAAGGCCGGATGTACGCGATGCTGCTCTTCCTGACCCTGGGCTTCATGGAGCTGACGCTCCGCCTTCAGGAGCGCGGCTTCGAAGCTCGGCGTTTCTGGCTGTGGGTCCTGACCGGCGCCGCGGGCCTGCTCACCCACTATTTTTTCTTCTTCGTCTGGCTGGCCGCCGCGTCCGGCCTCGCGCTCCGTCCGGGCCGCTGTCCGCGGCGCTTTGTCGCGGGGGGAGCGGCGCTGACCGCCCTGCTCGTCCTGCCCTGGTACGCCCATCTGCCCGAGAGCCTGGCCCAATGGCGGGTGACCCGCGGCTGGCTGGAACAGCGTCCCGGGGGCTATCACGCGCTCCTCTCCCCGCTTCTGCTCCCGTTCCGTTTCCTTTCCACCGCGGAACTCTGGGGCCGGAGCCGCTGGTGGGACCTGCTCGACGCCGGCATCCTCCTGCCCCTGCTCGTCGCGGGGGCCGGGCGGCGGCCCCCGCGGCTGTTCTGGGCCTGGCTGTTCGCCCCCGCGCTCGGAGTCGCCGCATTCGATCTCCTGCGCGGCACCTATGCCTCGGCCATCCCCCGCTACGCGCTGGCCGGCCTGCCCGCCGCCTGCATCCTCGCGGGACTGGGACTCGCGCGGCTGGGCGCGCGCGGGCGCGGCGTCGCCGTGGCGCTGGTCCTGCTTTTGAGCGCGGTGGGGCTGACACGCATCTACCGTTCCCCGGACCGCAACGGCCAGGACTATCCGGCCGTGGCCCGGAGCGTCGTCCGCCGGGCGGAGGCCGGGGACCTCATCCTGGTCCATTCCATCCCGTCGGGCGCGGCGGGCATCGCGCGCTATATAGTCCGGGAGGCAGGCGCCGCGTCCGGCGCGGGCTTCGCGCCTTGGGTCACCCAACTGGGCGGCCGCCGGCCGGAAGGCCTCGCCGCGCTCGCGGCCGGGCGCAGGCGCGTCATCCTGGTTTCCAGCCATGGCCTGGGCCCGGGCCCGGAGGCCCGGCTGGGGCTCCGGGCGGCGGGCGGCGTTCCGGAGCGGATCCATGGGGCGGTCGTGCGCGTGTTCTCTTTGCCCGCTCCGTGACCAGGGTCACAGACCCCCGTCACGCACTTAGGTCACCGCCCGGGATTCTTGCTTTAGCCTCTGATTACACCTATACTTGGGTCGTATCAATATGAAATATCTATATTCCCGCCTGCGCGCGACCCGGCGCAGCCGCCGCGGCGTGACCCTGGTCGAGGTCATGGTCGCCGCGAGCATCCTGAGCATCTCCATCCTGGCCTTCGTCGGGGCCTTCCAATACATCTCCAAATCCATCCGCGTCTCCCGCGCGCGCATGCTGGCCGTCAACCTGGCGCAGGAGAAGATCGAGAACCTCAAGAACAACGCGTACTACAAGGTCCAGTTGACCACGACCTCGGCGGTCAACAACGACTTCTCCCCGCCGGTCTACTACGACACGGTCAACTACCCCCTGGAGACCATCACCATCGGCGGCATCAATTTTCTGCGCGGCGTCTACGTCTCGATGACCTATCCCGACGAGAACCAGATCATCTGGTCCACGGGGGCCGACTATCCCGACACGGGACTCAAATGGATCGAGGTCATCGTGATGTGGAAGGAGGGCAACGTCTGGAAGAAGCTCTCCCTTAACAACGTCTACGAGAACACGGTCGTCAACCCCCTCACCGCCAACGTCAAGGGGCGGGCCACCTTGGACGGCAGCGTCGCCATCGACGGCGTGGTGGTGACGGTCCTGGAGAACCCGGACTGGACCGACACCGCGGGCACCAACGGCTCCTACAACCTCGCGGCCCAGCCCGGGGCGTATTCCCTGCGGGCCTCGTCGGCCGGCTATTACGATGCGACGGTCGCGGACGTGAGCCTGACCACGGGGACCAGCGTGACCGTCAACTTCCAACTGCAAGCCATCGCCACCGGCAGCGTGTCGGGCAACATCTGGCTCAACACCGGGCTCGTCATCAGCCAGGTGGTGACCGCCACCTCGACCGAGGTCGGCGAGTGCGGCACCAAATCCGTGGAATACATCGAACTCTTCAACCCCACGACCTATGCCATCAACATCGGGGTGACCGGCGGCGCGAAGGCCCACAAGGTCAACTACTACGACGAGGACGGGGGGGCTGACAACAAGACGGACGCCCAATTCGACTTCATCCACGTCGCGACCTACGTGCCGGCGGGCCGCTACTACCTCATCTCCAACGCGAGCTTCTTCTTCATCTCCGACGGCTGGATCAACGCCGACGCGCACTATTACGACGCCGGCTGCGCGTTCAATAACTATCTCAGCGTGGGGGAGGCCGGAACCGTCGAACTCGTGCGCGCCGCGGACAACGTCGTCGTCGACACGCTGGGCTGGGCCGATGACGACGACAACGCGCCGTACAAAGAGGGCACCCAGATCCCGGACGCGGGCGGGGGGTTCTGCCCGGACGGCCCCGGCGACGGCAACCAGTTCGTGCGCATCTCGAGTCCGGCCACGGCCATCAGCACCTACGGCCGCGCTTACGACTCCAACAACAACAAGGTCGATTTCAATTATCCGGCCATGACCTGCATCGCCTGGGCCTCGGCCGCGGAGCACTACTTTTACTGGGCCCCGACCAACAGCACCACCACCGCCAAGCCGGTCATCACCGGCAAGCCGGCCATCGGCGCGGACATCACGGCCGCGGACCTCCTGGGGCCGGCCACCCGGGCCTATACCGTCAACAAGGTCGTCAGCTACGGCGCGGTGGGGAATCAGAACGTCCCGTACGCCTACTTCCAGCTCAACGGCGTATCCACGGGCACCTGGTCCGTGCTCCTAGCCTCCGGGGCCTACCGCGAGACCATCGACGACGTCGTGGTGGACGTGGCGGCCGAGACGTCCATCCCGAACGCCGCCACCTCCCCGGTCTGGAGGACCGCCAACCATATCGGCGTGTCCATGGACACCCAGACCACCGGCGGCTACGTGACCGGCGTCGTCAAGGCCGGCAACGGCACGGCTTTGTCGAACATCAACGTCCTGGCCGGGGGCTCGTCCAAGATCACCGGCTCGAACGGCCGGTATTTCGCCGAGGTCTCCACCGGCACGGTCATCCTCATCGTCAACCCCAACAACTCCAACAGCGCCTACGTGGAGAACATCGAGACCCTGACCGTGGGAGAGGGCGAGGTGGTCACGGCCAACGTGACCCTGATCCAGGGCGGCATATTCCAGGGCTACATCACCACGGACGGCAACTCGATACTGCCCAACATCATGGTGACCGCGTCCCAGGGCGGGGTCGAGTACGGTTCGGGCACCTCGGACAGCTCCGGGAACTTCTACATCAGGAACCTGACCACGGGGACCTACGTGGTCGCGCCGGTGATGGACCCCATGGATACCTATTCCCCGCTGTCTTTGTCGAGCGCCGTGGTGCAGGGCCAGACCGTGTTCATCGGGACCTTCACGATCACCGGCGCCACGGGCAAGCTCACCGGGACCATCACCAAGGGCGGAGCGCGGGTGACCACCGGCGCCCTCATCCTCGCCAGCACCGCTACCCTCCCCGCCTCTCCTGTCGCGATCGTCGCCTCTTCGGCGCCGGCCCAGTCCGTCATCTACGGGGCCAACAGCAAGGCGGACGGAACCTACGAGATCGAGGTGCGCGGCTCCACCGTCACGAAGTACAACCTGTCGGTGTACGTGCCGGTGCTGGCCGGGGCCGGGGTGACCATCTCCACGATCACCTATTCCAACGTCGAGATCCATGCCGCGACCTCGACGTCCAAGAACCTGGTGCTGCCATGAGGAAGCTCCGGAGGAGCCCGCGCGAAGGGGGGTATTCCCTCACCGAGATCCTGATGGTGGTGGCCATCATCGGCATCCTCGCCATGGTGGGGCCGCGGCTCATGATCCAGATGCAGAACTTCTACCTGCTGACCACCGCGCGCAGCGAGATCCAGCGCGACGCGCGCTCGGCCCTGGATACCATCAACCGCTTCCTGCGCCAGGCCAAGTACCGCACCATCATCATCGACACCCCCTCGGGCCAGGGGCCGTACTCCCGCATCACCTTCCAGCACATCGACGGCCGCAATTTCAAGTTCTACCAGGACGGGACCAATCTCATCCAATCGGTGGACGGGCAGACCAGCAAGATCGCGCGCAACCTCGCCTTCGTGGCCTTCACCTTCCCCCGCTCGGACTTCCCCAGGCTGGTCAGCGTGGCGCTGACCATGGGCAAGACCATCCAGCGCGGGCAGCGCAAAGAGCTGGAGCTGACCATCCAGAAGGTGCGGGTGATGAACTGATGGAGGCGAGCATGGGCGCGGCGTGGACGCGGGGGCTGGGGAAGTCCGGCCAGATCCTCGTGGCGGTGATGCTGCTTCTGGTCATCATGGCCACCTTGGTGCCGGTGCTCGTGCTGTTCACCCAGCGCGAGTCCAAGTGGACCGCCAAGCAGGATCAGAGCACTTCCGCCTTCCACATGGCCGAGGCCGGCATCGAGAAGGGCTACCGCGCGGTGAGCCGCTCGACCACGACCTGGTTCGACCTCGTCACCTACGGGACCCCGATCGACCGGTTCCACTTCGACTACGTGTTCGACGACATCGACGGGGGCTACTATACGGTCTCGGTGGCGAGCGGCCCGGAGAAGAACGAGATCACCATCATCGGCGTGGGCAAGGACATGAAGAGCAAGGAGGTCCGGGCCATCCGCGCCGTGTACACCCGCAACATCCTCGGGGACGTGGCCATCCAGGCCATGGCCGGGGTCACGGTGGCCGGGGGCGTGGACGTGGAGTGGGGGGCGATCGTGGGGCCCGAGTACATCGACACGGGCGACCGCACCTATCCCCAGTTCTACTCGGCGACGACCCTGAGCGTGGACTCCAACCCCGACCCCGAGAACTGCGACCAGCCCAACTGCTGTCAGTGGTTCTCCTTCAACGCCGATGTGCCGCCGGACCCGGGCATCGACCTGAACCTCTACCGCTCCTCCGCGCAGGCCCTGACGGCCGCCGCGAACGGCTGTCCCCCCGGTGGCAAGGACGGGACCTGCTACTTCAACACCGCGGTGAACTGGGACAGCCTGGACTACACGGCGGGGGGCACGGTCTTCATCGAGAACAACCTGACCGTGGGCTCGCCGGGCCTCGACATGATCGGGACGCTCATCGTGACCGGGAACATGACCAGCACGAGCGGGGGCTGGGGCAAGGGCTCGGTGGATATGGTGATGCCGCAGACCGCGTGGAAGCAGTACTGCAACGACTGGACCCACTATACCAGCGTCTTCGGCACGGATGAGGGGACGGCCCCCGCGATCTTTCCGGGGCTGAACTCCGATTATCTGTCCACCGAAGGCTGGACCTACAACCCCACCGGCGCGAAGTGCGCGGTGCAGGGCTTCCTGTACGTGGGCGGCAACTTCACCACCTCGGGCGGCGGCGGCAACGCGGAGATCTATGGCAGCCTGTTCGTCAAGGGCGCGGTCACCATCGACGCCAGCTCGTCGGTGACCGTCTTCTACAACAAGGAAGCCGCCGAGGCTGTGCGCACCACCAAGCTGGTGCTGACCCGGAAGTCCTGGCAGGCGGAAGTCCGTTCCTGGGTCTGGTAGGCGGGTGACCCTGACTCCGTGCGTCCGGACCGCGCGACCCTGCGGTCGCGCTTAGCGCTCGCGGCGCTGTATGTGTATGCGCCGCTCGCGAAATCCGGCCGCCCGGAGTCAGGGTCACCCGCCACCGAGCGGAGGATGCTCCGTTCAGCCGGCCCAGACGATCAGGCTCAGGAAGTAGAAGAACATGAGGACGGCGGCGGCGGGGAGGCCGATCTTCGCCCAGTCGCGGGTCCCGACCTTGAGGCGGTGCGCGGCCACCAGGTTGGGGGCGTTGCCGGTGACCAGCCCGCCGGAGGCGATGAGGATCCCCATCAGGGTGCAGCGCAATTGGTCCTGGCTCATGCGCGGGCTGATCTCCACCGCGGCCAGGGTGGCGCCGTCGACCACCGCGGAGGCCGCGTTGACCCAATAGAGCAGCCAGGGGTGGGCGCCGAGCAGGAGGGGGTCGATGAGGGGAACCAGTCCCGCGCCCAGGAGCACGAGCCCCGCGATGAAGACATAGAGCCGTCCCACCAGGACCAGCATGCTCCACAGGGTCAGGGGGTCTTCTGCCGCGGGAGCGTCGCGGTCCGCGGCCGGCTCCGCGCAGAAGAACCCGCAGACCACGGCCACGGTGATGACCGCGGGCACGATCCAAGGCCCCAGCAGGCCGAAGAGGTAGCCCCCTCCCGTGGGATAAGGCGCCTCCGCGAGCTTGGCCATGGCGATGGCCGGGATGGGCCCCCCGATGGAACTGAGGCCGCCGGCCAGGCCGATGGCGAGGGTCCCCAGCACCGCCACCTGCGTCTCGGACTTCCGCTCGAGCCGCAGCGCGGTGAGCACCTCGACCAGGGCCAGCACCGCGACCACGGAGGTCAGGACGCAGGCGCAAAGGGCGAGGAGCAGCACCGTCAGGGCGACGGCCGCCCGGAGGCCGATCCGGTCCATGGCCCGGCGGATGGCCCCGCGCAGGTTATCGTGGGAGAAGGAGAAGATCAGCGACCCGGCGAGCACCGCGCCGCAGACCTTCATGGGCCGCAGGATGGCCTCGATGAGAGCGGCTTCGCTCCAGGACCAGGTCACGGATATGGCCGCGATGCCCAGCGCCAGGAGGAACCACTCCAGGCGTTCCTCGATCCAGGGGGAGACCAGGGGTCCGGCTACGGCCCAGAGCACGATGAGGCCTAGGGGGAGCCAGACGAAGACACTCACGGGCGGATTCTATCAATTTGGTAGACTGCGCCTCCCGATGATGACACCGGAGACCGGTTCCCGAGAGCGGCTGCTGGACGTCCTGACCTGGCTGCTCGTCCTGCCGGTCCTGCTCATCTCCTTCTCCAACCCCGACCTGTTCTGGCATCTGGAGACCGCCCAGCGCATGCTCGCGGACGGCGCCTTGCCCCGGAGCGACGCGCTCTCCTCCACGATGCTGGGCGCTCCCTGGGTCGACTTCGAGTGGCTGGTCCAGCTCATCTTCTACGGTTTCTTCAAGGCCGGCGGTTGGGCGGGGCTCCTCATCCTCAAGGCCGTCCTCCTGCTCTGCGCCGGAGCCCTGGTATGGTCCCTGGGGGAGCTGACCGGCGCCGGGAAGGCCTGGCGCCGCTGCATCCTGCTCTTCTGGGCCGCGCTGACCGTGATCCGGTCCGAGCTCAAGCCGGAACTCTTCTCCGTCATCCTGTTCAGCGTGGAGCTGTGGGTGCTGGAGGCCCGGCGTCTGGGTGTCCTTCCCGGGCAGCGGGTCCGGGTCTGGGCGCTCGTCTCGGCGCTGTTCTTCGCCTTCTGGGCCAACCTCCACCCGGGGTTCCCGGCCGGCTTGGCGCTCCTGGCCTGCTACGGCCTCGGCCGGGACGGCTGGAAACCGGTTTTGGCGGCTCTGCTGGCGGGCGCGGCCGGGACCTTCCTGAACCCGTACGGCTTCAAGCTCCACGCCATCATGCTCGAGCACGCCCGCTGGCTCCCGGTCATGTCCCGTTACATCATGGAATGGCGGCCGCCCCTGGCGGCCAACATCTATCAGTGGCCTCTGTGGCTGCTGTTCCCGGCGGTCCCGCTGGCGCTGGGGACGCGGATCCGGGTGACGCGGACCGTCCCCTGGCCGCACGCCGCCGCGGCGGTCCTGCTTGGCGTCCCGGCGCTCTTCTATTCCCGCCAGGCCGCGTTCTTCATCCCGGTGGGGCTGCTCCTTCTTCTGGAATCCGGCGCCCGCGTCGCCGAGGCGCGTCCCGCGCTCCTGGCGCCCCTGCGCCGGTGGGCCGCTCCCCTGTGGGCGCTGGCCTGCGTCGCGTTCATCGGGTGGATGACCGTGCCCGACCTGCGCCGCCGGCGCGCTTTCGACGACCGCATATTCCCCGCGGCGGCGGCGGACTTCATCGAGCGCGAGATGGGGGCTTTCCGCCGCAAGCGCTGCTACAACGAGTGGGGCTGGGGGGGATACCTCGCCTTCCGCTTCCGGGCCGACCTGCGCGTGTTCATGGACGGCCGCTATCTCTTCCACCCCCTGCTGGCCGAGGTCGTCGAAGCCAACTCCAGCCCCGAGACCTGGCTGAAGCTGCTCGACCGCTACGGCGTCGAGTGGGCGCTCATGGCCAATCAGCCCCGGCGCATCAAGGCGAGCGTGCCCGCGCTGGCGCTGACGTCCGGACGGCGGGAGACCGAAGTGCCCCATTTCGCCGCCTACATGCCGAGCTCGGAATGGACGCTGGTCTATCGCGACCCCGTGGCGCTCATCTTCATCCGGCGCGGGGCCTTTCCCAGGGATTGGGTGGGCCGCCGGCGATTGACCCTGGGCCCCGGAACTCCGTAGAGTAGCATCATGACCTTCCGGGCCAAGCTGTTCCTGGCCGTCCTGGCCTTCTCCATCCTGCCCCTGGCCTACAGCTTCGGGATGGCCGAATACATGACCGGCCCCGTCCTGATAGCGGTGTTCTGCGTATGCTGGTTCACCTTGTTGGGCGCGCTGGCCGGCGCGGTCAAGGTGGACCAGATCGTGCGGGCGGCGCAGGAGCGGGCATTACGCAGCGAGGTGGAGCTGCGGAACTTCCTCGAGCGGGTCCACGACGGGGTCTTCCGGGTGGATGCGGAGGGACGGATCCTCGAGATCAATCCGGCCATGGCGCAGGCGCTGCAGTACGAGCCGGATTTCCTGAAGGGCAGGAACCTGTGGGAGTACCTGCAGACCGGGAAGGGCGCGCCCGGGCCTTCCTGGCTCCAGGCCGGGCGGAACCGCGGGACGTTCTCCATGACCGGCAGGCTCAAGAGCGGCGGGACCGTGGAACTCATCGCGGACCTCCATGCCCTGCAGGAGGACGGCGTCTTCCGCGGCTTCCGGGGCTGCGCCCGCCCCGCCGAGGCGCTCTTGAAGACGGAACGGCTCAAACAGCGGGTCGCCCAGGATCTCTTCGCGGGCCTGGGACAGGGACTGCGCGCCTTCCTCCACGAAGTGGAGGGGATCCCCGCCCAGCCCGCGGACCTGGACTCGGCGCGGGCGGCGCTGGCCGGAGCCATCGCCCGGCTCGGCCGCCGGCTGGCGGTGTTCGCGACGGAGAACGCGTTGACCGATTGGACCCCCGTCCTGCGGCGGCGTCCGGTGGACCCGCAGCAGCTCCAGGCGCGGGTCTGCGCCCGGTTCCAGCCGGCGATGGAGGCGCGAGCGCAGACGCTGGTCCGCAGCTCCTTCGGCGAGGGCGGAGGCCTCGTGGGCGACCCGGACCAGCTGATGGAGCTCCTGGGAAACCTTCTCGGCAACGCCGTCAAGTACTCGCCGGATGGAGGCGAGATCGTGTTCACCTACCGGGAGACGGAGAGCGGCCACGGCTTCGCGGTCTCGGACAACGGCATCGGTCTGTCGCTGGAGGACCTCTCCCGCGCCTGCAGCCCGTTCTTCCGGGCGGAGAACGCGGTCAACTCCCGGGTCCCCGGGTTCGGCCTGGGATTGTGGAAGGCCCGGCGCATCGCCGAGGCCCACGGAGGCCGGCTCACCGCGGAGTCGGAACCGGGGAAGGGCGCCACCTTCACCTTGGTCCTGCCGAAATCCGTGGACCCGGACGCCTAGCCTAGCGCACTGAGTCATGAGTCCAATTGCATTCGTCACCCCGGTGAAAGCCGGGGTCCAGTGGTTTGTCGTCTGGATACCGGCTGGCGCCGGCCTGACGGCTAGCCCGAACCTTCTGGGCGACTGTGCCCGGGCACAGTCCCGGGGG
>MGTY01000101.1 GCA_001799695.1 Elusimicrobia bacterium GWA2_69_24 | reverse complement strand
TTCCTTCCAGGTCGCCGAGGCCACGAAGATATTGGCCGGCAAGCTGGAAGCCCTCGTCGCCGGGGTATTCAGCGCCGACCTCTGGCAGGGGGAGTTCCACGTGTTCCGCCTGCAGCGGGACCCCGATTGCCCGGCCTGCGCGCATGGGCGCTTCGACCATCTCAACGGCGCGGCGGGCTCCCAAGCGACGAGCCTGTGCGGCCGCAGGGCGGTCCAGATAGTTCCCGCGGCGACGACCCCCGTCGATCTGGATGCTCTGGCCCGCAGGCTCTCGGCCGCGGGGGCGGTCCGCCGGAGCGAGTTCCTGCTGAAATTCGCGGCGGAAGGGTTCGAGATGACGGTCTTCGGCGACGGCCGCGCCATCATCAAGGGGACCGACGATATCGCGCGGGCGCGGTCGCTCTATGCGCGCTATATCGGCACATGATCTACCTCGACAACGCCGCCACGTCCTGGCCCAAGCCGCCGGCCGTGCTCGCGGCGCTGCGCGAATTCGCCGAGCATGAGGCCGCCAACCCGGACCGGGCGTGCCATCGCATGGGGATCGCGGCCGGGAAGCGCGTGGGGCAGGCGCGGACCGGGCTGGCGGAGCTGCTGCATGCGCCCGATGCGTCCCGCATCGCCTTCACCTTGAACGGGACGGATGCCTTGAATATGGCCGTCAAAGGCTTCCTCAACGACGGCGACCATGTGGTGACCACGACCTTCGAGCATAATTCGCTCAGCCGTCCGCTGACCGGCCTGGAACGCGCCGGACGCATACGCGTGACGCGCGTCGGGCCCCGGGACGACCTGACCCTGTCGCCGGACGCGGTCCGGCGGGCCTGCGGGCGGGACACCCGGCTCGTGGCGGTCACCGCGGCCTCCAACGTGTTCGGCGTGCTCAATGACGTCGCAGGCCTGGCTGCGGCCGCCCACGATCGCGGGGCCGCCATCCTCGTGGATGCCGCGCAGGCCGTCGGGTCCGCCGCCATCGATGTCGCGGCCGCGGGTCTGGATATGGTCGCCTTCCCCTGCCATAAGGGGCTCTTCGGGCCCATGGGGACGGGGGCGCTCTATGTCCGCCCCGGCCTCGACCTCCGGACCAGCCGCGAGGGCGGGACCGGCATCCGCAGCGAAGACGCGACGCATCCCGAGGAGATGCCTTACCGCCTGGAAGCCGGCACTCCCAACGCGCACGGTTTGGCGGGGCTCGCCGCGGGCCTCGCTTTCCTGCGCGAGACCGGTCTGCAGCGGGTGCGCGAGCGCGAGCAGTCCTTGGCCCGGGGATTCGCGCAGAGGCTGTCGGGTATCCCGGGCGTGACCGTGCTGAACGGCCGCCCCGGGGAGGGGCGGACCGGCATCGTGACCCTGCGCGTCGCGGGCCTGGCAGCCCAGGAGGTCGCTGCGCTCCTCGACGGCCGTTACGGCATCGCGGTGCGGGCGGGACTGCATTGCGCGCCCGGGGCGCATAAGGTCCTGGGGTCCTTCCCGGAAGGCGCGGTGCGGGTGAGTTTCGGGTTCTTCAATAGCGACGACGATGCGGAATCGGCGGCGCGCGCCATCGCCGAGATCGCGGGTAAAGGAGTCTAAGACCATGAGATTCGAAACGCGGGCCATCCATGCGGGGCAGGAGCCGGATCCGGTCACGGGCGCGGTCACCGTTCCCGTCTATCAGACTTCCACGTTCCAGCAGGACGGCATCGGCAAGCCGCGGGGTTATGAATACGCGCGCACCGGGAACCCCACCCGGACGGCGCTGGAGACGGCCTTGGCTTCGCTGGAAGGGGGGCGCTACGGCCTGGCCTTCGCCTCCGGCCTGGCGGCGACGGCGGCGGTGGTCAACCTCCTGCAGAAGGGCGATCATGTCGTGGCGGGCAGCGACATCTACGGCGGGACCTACCGGCTCTTCGAGCAGGTCTTCGCCAAGTGGGGGCTCGAGGTCAGCTATGCGGACGTGGACGACCCCGCCGCCTTCGCGGCGGCGGTCCGGCCCGCCACCCGCCTGATATGGGTCGAGACCCCCACCAATCCCCTGCTCAAGATCGTCGATGTCCGCAGGCTCGCGGCCGTCGCCCGGCGCAGCGGGGCCCTGCTCGCCGTGGACAACACCTTCGCCAGCCCCTATTTCCAGCGGCCGCTAGAGTTGGGGGCCGATCTGGCGGTCCACAGCACCACCAAGTACCTGGCCGGCCACAGCGACCTGATCGGCGGCGCGGTGGTCTGCGGCCGCAAGGGCGTCTACGAGAGGCTCAAGTTCCACCAGAACGCGGAAGGAGCGGTGCCCGGGCCGTGGGACTGCTGGCTGGTCCTGCGCGGCGTCAAGACGCTCCCGGTCCGCATGCGGGAGCATGAGGCCAATGCGCTGGCCGTGGCGCGGGCCCTGCGCGGGCATCGGAGGGTGTCGCGAGTCTACTACCCCGGCCTGGCGGACCATCCGGGGCATCGCTTGGCCAGGCGGCAGATGGGCGGCTTCGGCGGGATGGTGAGTCTGGACCTCCGCGGCGGGCGCAAGGCGGTCGAGCGGTTCTTCTCCCGGCTGCGGATCTTCTGCCTCGCGGAGAGCTTGGGCGGAGTGGAGTCCCTGGTCTGCTATCCCTCGGTCATGACGCACGGCAGCCTTCCGGAAGCGGAGCGGCTCAGACGCGGGATCGGCGACAGCCTGGTGCGCCTGTCCGTCGGATTGGAGAGCCGGGAAGACCTGCTGGAGGATCTCAGACAGGCGTTGGGATGATCGGTGCCGGCCGCGGCTACCGGGCGCAGACGCCGGGCTGCTGTATGTAGTTCTCGCGGAACCAGGTCTGCACATGGACGGCCTGGCTCTCGAGGTCCTCGCCGCCGCCCGCGAAGCTGGCATTCTGATACTTCACCTGGATGAAGTGGACGAGCTCGTGGGCCAGGGAGTCGTCGATGGACCGCTTCATCCGGACGTAGTAGGCGGCGTCGTCCCAGAGATATATCTCGTTGCGGGCGAAGACGTAGACGTTGGCGAACACGTCCGGCCGGAAGCCCCACTGCGGCTCCACCGCGTCCTGGAGCTGCTTGAGGGGGGTGTTGCTGCCGTAGAAGACCTGGGGGACCGGGACGTCGCCGCGCAGGGTCACCCCCATCTGGGAGGCCACCGCGGAGAGGATGCAGGCGGTATCATAGCGCGGGCGGGCGGGCTCGCGTTTCTCCCGCGCCTCGCGCGCCGCGGCAAAGGTCCGGCCGATCTGTATCGAGAGGCCGCTGGCGGTCTCGCCGAAGTCCGCCTGCTCGCCGCCCTCTGCGCGAGTGGAGAAAGGCTGCGCTCCGAGGACGGCGAGCCCTGGCTCGCCGCCGAGAGGATCGGCGGCGTGCAGGGTGAGGACGGGGACCGAGGCGATGACGCCGGCGGAGAGGATCGCGATCCGCAGACCGGCCAGGTGTTTCTTCATCATGAATAGGATAAGCGGAATCCCGCCCCGTAACCTGGGGACCCGGACCCAGCCCCGCCTGGGCCCTAAGACCCGGTCCCGGGGATTAAGTTATTTAAGTTGTTTGGCGCTACCTTAAGAAACTTAATCCCCGGGACCGGGTTGGGTTGTCTTGTCTCGCCGGGAATGGCACAATCGAAAGATGGCGCCGGAGCGTCTCCCTTGGAAGGCTCTGATGATCCTGGCCGCGGTCGCGGTCCCGGTCGCCTGCGGGTACTTCATCCATCTGCGGTACTTGGAAACCTGGCGGGACTGGGAGGCCCGGCTCTCCAGCGAGGCCGATGACCGCGAGCGGGTCGCCTCACAATGGGTTTCGGAGCGGCGCCTGGAGACCCTCGCCCTTGCGCAAATTCCCAAACTGCGGGCCTTTCTCGCGGGCGGCGTTCGGGACCGGTCCGGGATCGCGGCGGAGCTCGAGGCGGTCGCCTCCAGCCGCCAGTACGCGGGGATCTGCCTTTGGGACAAGGAGGAGAGGCTCTCCTTCGCGACCCGGGGCGCGGAGCGGCTGTGCGAGGATGGGGGCAAGTCCCACCCTGAACTCGCCTGGGACGGCCGCCTCAGGATATTCCTGCGCGGCTTCAAGCCCGGGGACAGCCTCTGGGGCTTCTCGACCGAGGTGCGGGCCGATCCCAAGGAGGCTCCGGTCGGGCGGTACTGCGCATGGATCTCGCCCATGCGGACGCTCTTCCCGCTCCTGCAGAACGAGCCGACCCCCACCGAGACCGGCGAGTTCGCCCTGGTGCAGCTCGACGGCGGGAAGGGCGAGGCCGTTTATCTCTCCCCGGTGCGCCATCTGCCCGCGGGCGCGGCCGTCCCGCGGCGGCCCCTGAGCGATCCCCGCTTCGCGGCCGGCGCCTCGCTTGGGAGGCAGAAGTCCTTCGGGGCCTTCACGGATTACCGGGGAGTCTGGACCCTCGCCGCCGCGCGCTGGATGCCGTCCACGGGCTGGGGGATTCTCCGGCAGGTGGAGTTGACCGAGGCGTTCTCCGGCTTCGCGGCTGCGGCCGCGGCGACGGTGGTCTTCGGCGCGATCCTGCTGGCCGCGCTGGCCGCGGGGTGGCAGGCTGCCCGGCACCGGCGTCGCAGCGAGGAGCTGTCCGTCGCGCTCGATCGGATGGAGCCGGGAGAGGATTTTCAGGCGGCGCTGGACCACCTCCTGCAGGTGCTCCTGGATCCCGTGTCCCCGGAGCCCCTGCCGACGCCGCCCGTGGACCTGAGCGCGGCCTTGCAGGGGCTGTCCGGGACGCTCCGGCGTCTGGCCGGGGGCGCGGTCCGGGTGACGATCGAGCCGGGAGCGGGGCCCATCCCCGTTCGGGTGGACCCGCGCCGGTTGGCGCAGGCGCTGCTGGTGCTTGCGGTCAAGGCCCGGGGCAGCATGCCGGAAGGCGGGGACCTGACCTTCTCCGTGGAGACCGGACCTCTTCCGGAGGAACTCCGGTCAGCTTTCCCGGAGGCCGACGGAAGGACCGCCGTCCACCTGCGCGTCTCTCTGTCCGGCGCGGGAGACCACGGCGGCCACGAGGGCGGCGGCCCGTTCGGGGAGCCCTTCGTCTACGACATTGTCCGCCAGCTCGGCGGCGCCATCCAGGCGGAGCGGGGGGCGGGCGCGGGCACGGATCTGCACATCTACTTCCCCGTTGACAGCCCCCCCGAGGGTTGCCTAACATAAGCCATTACTGCGGCCGCCCGCCTGACGGGCGGCCGATTCGGGGGGGCCGGATGAAGGGGGACATCATCCGCATCAAGACGCGCCGGGCGGCCGGGCCCGGAAGCCGCATCCTGCCGGCATGAACATCCTTCTCATCGAGCACGACCTGGAGGCCGTGGCGTTCTTCCGGAAGGCCCTGGAGGACTGCCCCGACGGCGGCGTCCGGCTGGACTGCGTCGGCACCCTGGCCGCCGGGGTGCGGCGCGCGAGCGAACGCCCTTTCGACGCTATCCTGGTCGACCTGGTGCTGCCCGACTGCGAGGGTATGGAATCCCTGCTCCGGCTCCACGCGAAGGTCCCGGATGCGGCCATCCTCACGCTGACGGACAAGGAGGACTGCGAGCTCGGGGTGAAGATGATCCAGGCCGGCGCCCAGGACCATCTGGTCAAGGGGACGATCCGGGGCGGCTGGCTGCTGCGGGTCCTGCGCTTCGCTCAGGAGCGCAAGCGGGCCGAGACGACCTTCCGCCGCTGCGACGACCGGTTCCTGGCCGCCTTCGAGCAGGCTCCGGTCGGCATGTGCCTGAACCATCTGGACGGCCGCTTCATGCGGGTCAACTCGGCCTTCTGCGATATGCTGGGGTACTCTTCCGATGAGCTGCTGGCGCTGACGTTCCGGGCGGTGGCCCACCCCGATGACCTCGATTCCAGCAACGAGTACGCGGCCAAGCTCCTCGTCGGTGAATTGGAATCCTTCAATCTGGAAAAGCGCTTCATCCGCAAGGACGGCGGGACCGTCTGGGGAATGGTGCACCGCTTCCTCCTGCGGGACGCCGACCGCAAGCCCCTGCATTTCGTCACCCACGTGCTAGACTTCACGGATCGCAAGCAGGCGGAGCACCGGCTGGGCGCCATGGCCCGGCAATGGCAGGAGACCTTCGACGCGGCCGCCGACGGGATCTGCCTGCTTGACCGGGACCACAACATCCTGCGGGCGAACCGCGCGGCCGGGCGCATCGTGGGCAAAACGCCGGCCGGCCTCCTGGAGCGCCGCTGCTGGGAGATATTCCACCCGGGCACGGACGGGCCGATCGCGGACTGCCCGACCCAGCGGGCCCGCCTCTCGGGGAAGCGGGAGGTCATGCCGATCGATTTCGGCCGCCGGTCCTTCGAGGTCATCGTGGACCCGCTGTTCGACGCGGACGGCCGGTTCGACGGGGCGGTCCATTGCGTCCGGGACGTGACCGCGACCAAGCGCGTAGCCGACCGGATGGGCAAGCTGAACCAGTATTTTCTCACGCAGTCCCTGGACCCGCTGGAGAACATCACGCGGCTGACCGGCCTCTGCGGCGAGTCCTTGGGAGCGGATTGCGCGCTCTACAGCCGCGTCGAGGGGGAGAACCTGCGGACGGTCGGGCGCTACCAGGCGCCCGACGACCTGCCCGAGGTGGACAAGGCCGAGGGGCACGTCTGCTTCGAGGTGTTCCGCCGCGACCGGGAGGATCCGGAGTACATCACGGACCTCCCCGCCAGCCCGCTGGCCGCGAAGGACGCCAACGTCCGCCGGTACGGGCTCATGACCTACTTCGGGAAGTCCGTGACCGCGGACGGGCGCCCCATCGGGGCCCTGTGCGTCCTGTACAAGCGGCATTTCGAGCCGGACGACGAGGACCGCCGGCTCATGCTAATCCTGGCTTCGGTCATAAGCTTGGAAGAGCAGCGCGTCAGCGGCTCAGCACGCCGCTGACGATGAGCAGGGCGATCACCACGCCCATGAGGCTCTCCCCCGCGATCAGCCCCGAGCTCACCGGCACGACGTAGCGCTGGGCCAGGTCGGGATCGCGGCGCTGGAACAGCCAGGCCGCCAAAGCGCCCAGGAACATGGCGATGGCGTTGCTCCCCGGGATGACCATGGCGATGCCCAGCCCCGAGGGCGAGGGGACCAGGTGCTTGAACCGGGGCGGGGCGAAGCGCTCCAGGAGCGCGAGCGCGACGCCCAGGAGCAGCCCCGCGGCGATCCCGGTCTTGGCCAGGCCGTCCAGGGCCCCCATTCCCCCCGCGAAGGCCTTGGAGACCCCGGCCCAGACCAGGCAGGACGGTGCGGGCCAGGCTTCGCTGCCCAGCAGGGCCGGGTCCGGGATGAGGATGTTGAACGCCGGCACCACTACGGCCGCGCCGGCCAGGACCCCGAAGAGCTGGGCGTGGAACTGCACCCGGGGACTGGCGCCCAGGAGCCAGCCGGTCTTCAGCGTGGTCAAGAGGTCCGCGGCGTGCAAACCGATGCCGCCCGTGACGTTGGCGCTCATGATGTTTCCCGAGAGGTTCCCCGGCGTGATGATGCCGTAGAGGAGCTGGGTCACGGGACCGAGCGCCTTGGTCGGGGTGACGTCGGTCTCTCCGGTCACCCGCGCCGCCACGAACCCCATGACCACGGCCAGGGGCACCGCGACGACTCCCGCCCACCAGGGGATCTGGAAGAGCCAGGTCATCAGCACGACGACGATGGGGCCGAGGACGACGAAGCCGGCGGGGAACCACCAGCCCGGGCACTCCACCGCGTCGATGGGGTCCGCCGCTTCGTCGGTCTTCGCGCGGGTGAACACGCGGGAGATGCCGGAGAAGGCGCGTCCCACGGACTTCCAGTCGAGCGCGAAGGAGGTGAGCCCCGCGGCGACCAGCAGGGCGGCTCCCGGCCAGACGGTCCAGCCCACGATGGCCTTGTAGCTCACCGCGGTCACCGCGCCCTGAGCGACGAGGGCGGGCGCCAGGAAGGCGTAGGTGAGGAGCCCGCCGAGCAGCAGCGACCAGGCGGTGCGGAAGCTCATCAGCGCCCCGGCCCCCAGAAGGACGACCTCGGTCTTGAAAGACAGCGTCCAATCGGAGGCCGGACGTCCCGCGATGGTGAGCGGGAGCGGGAAGGAGCTGGGGAGGTTCCAGGGCATCCAGGGAGCTTTGGCGTCGCGGACCAGGGCGAGCAGGGCCGCGAACAGCGCCCCGAACCCGAGCGCGCGGGCCTGCCCGGTGCCCTCGCCGCTTCCGCCGCCGGTGTCCCCGTGGATGGCGCGCAGGGTCTCGGCCGTGGCCTTGCCGGTGGGGAACGCCAGGCCTTCCTGGTTGATCAGCTGGCGCTTGATGGGGATGGCGGTGAAGACTCCCAGGGCCGCGATGACGCCGAACCAGGCGATCATGGGGACGGGGTCGGGGCGGACCGTGGTCACCATGAGCAGGGCCCCGAAGGCCGCCATATTGCCGCCTCCGGTCATGTAGCCCGCGCCCGAGGCCACGGTGGTGAGGGCGTTGTTCTCGAGGGCGGTGAGCGGGTCTTTGGTGATGCGGGCCGCGGACAACGCTTTGAACGTGGCGAAAGCCAGGATCGCGGCGGTAATGGTGACGCCCATGGACCAGCCGGTCTTGAAGAAGACGTAGAGGTTCGACAGGCACATGAGGGCGCCGATGGCCATCCCGCCGATGACGGCGCGCACGGTCAGTTGGGGCGTGTCGCGGCGGTAGACGGTCTCCAGCCAGCGTTCTTCGCTGATGGCGGCGTCGGTCCCTTGGGCTTCTTTCATGGCGTGCTCTCCCCGCTGCGGCCCTGCGGCATCGGGTGAAGATAACATTTTCGGCCGCCCGGCTCGCGCGCTTCCGAGCCGGCGCCGCTCAGGGGCACCGCACGATACCCCGCGCCCATGGCTCAGCGCGTCTTGCGGGCCAGCAAGGTGATGCTGGCGGCGACTCCGGCCAGGGCGGCGCCGGTCTCGCCGGTGATGGGATCCTCCCCCACGGAGGAGGCTTTGTAGACCCGGTCCGACAGGATCTCCAGCTTCTGGAATCCGGCATCGCGTACGGCGCTCAGGTATGCGCTCCGGAGCAGCGCTCCGGAGATGCAGGCCGCGTAAAGACCCGCGTCCGTCTTCAGTCTGGGGGGCAGGGCCCTCTCCAGGACGATGTCGCTGACCACCAGCCGTCCGCCCGCCTTGAGCACGCGGAAGGCCTCGCGGAACACCGCCGGCTTGTCCGGCGACAGGTTGATGACGCAGTTGGAGATGACGACGTCGACGGAAGCGTCCTCCAGGGGCAGGTCCTCGATAGTCCCCTTGCGGAACTCGACGTTGCGGAGCTTGAGCTTGCCCGCGTTGCGCCGGGCCAGGGCGAGCATATCGGGGGTCATGTCCACCCCGATGACCCGGCCCCGCGGGCCGACCTTCCGGGCGGCGAGGAACACGTCCTTGCCGGCTCCGGATCCCAGGTCCAGCACGACGTCCCCCGGCTCCAGACAGGAGAAGGTGACCGGGTCTCCGCAGGAGAGACCCAAGTCCCCCTTGGCGGCCGGGCGCGGGGGCGAACCGCAGCAGGAGGAGTCGGAACAGCAGGAAGACCGCTTCCGGGCGACCTGGCCGTAGGCCTTGCGGACGAGCCGATGGACGGAGCGCGCCGTGGCCATGGCTCAGTCGGGCAGGTAAGGCTGGTTCAAACGCCGGATCTCCCAGCCCTGGGGGACCAGGTCGTACACCGATTTGTCCAGGGCGCGGAGCGTATCATGGATCGGCCGGTACACGTCCTCGTCGATCGGCCGCCAGCCCGAGATGTCGGCCAGGGCGCCGAGGGCGTGTTCGCCCTCCTCCGTCCCAGCGAGCGACTGGATCGCCGCGACGAGGGCCCGGCGCTTGTCCGGGTTGAGTCCGCGGCGGACGACGAAGGGTTCGTTGGGGGCCATCCCGGTCTGCGCCAGGATGCGCAGTCCCTTGTGGCGCACGGCCATCTCGGCGTAAGTGGCCGCGGCGTCCACCTTCCCCGCCAGGAGCCTGCGGACGGACTCGTCGTGGCCGCCCGTGAACTCGGTCTGCACCTCGACGCCGGCCTTGAGCAGGAACGCCGCCGGGAGGAGGAAGCCGCTCAGCGAGGTCGGATCGGCGAAGGCGACCTTCCGGTGGGCCAAGCCCGGGACGTCCTTTGGGTCGCCTTCGGCGCGGCCCAGCAGGACGGCCGCGAACTCGTGCTCGGCTCCCCGCCGGAGCGCCTGGAGCGCCGCGTGGACGCCGTACTCCTCGCGGGCCAGCAGGTATTCGTCGACCGTCAGGATCCCCGCGTCCGCGCGCCCGGCCCCGAAGTCCTCGATGGCCTGGATGGGCGTGGAAGCCGTGAAGACCGACACGGTCATTCCGGTCTCCGCGCTCAGGCGCTTGGCGATGAAGTCCAGCGGCTCCCGCCCGGCGGGAGCGTGGGACGGAGACAGCAGGACGACCAGCGGGTTCTCCGGGGTCCCGACCGAGGCTTCGTCCCGGCGGCCGCAGCCGGCGAGGAGCAGCGCTGAGAGCAGGCCGGCCGCGCTACAGCGGAAATGGCGATTCAGCATGGGTTCACCCTCCAGAAGGACCTCTAGCTTATTCTACCGCGTTTCGGGGCCGAATAGACGGCCGCGCAGGCGCAATGCCACGTTGACCAGACCGATGAGCACCGGGACCTCCACCAGCGGGCCGATGACCGCGGCGAACGCCGCGCCGTGTCCGATGCCGAAGGTCGCGATGGCCACGGCGATGGCGAGCTCGAAGTTATTGGAGGCCGCTGTGAAGGAAAGCGTGCAGGTCACCGGGTAGCCAGCGCCCACGCGGCGGCTCATGAAGAACGAGACGAAGAACATGATCAGGAAGTAGATCAGCAGCGGGACGGCGATGCGCAGAACGTCCAGCGGCGATCCCACGATGCGGTGACCCTGGATGGAGAACATCACCACGATGGTGAAGAGCAGCGCGATCAGGGTGATGGGACTGATGGTGGGGATGAAGCGGCCGTGATACCAATCCTTCCCGCGGGCGGAGACCAGGGCGAAGCGGGTCGCCATCCCCGCCAGGAAGGGGATGCCCAGGTAGATGAACACGCTCTTGGCGATCTCGCCCATCGTGATGTTCACCACGGCTCCCGCGAGCCCCAGCTTGACGGGCAGGACCGTGATGAAGAACCAGGCGAAGGCCGAGAAGAAGAGCACCTGGAAGATGGAATTGAAGGCCACGAGCCCCGCGCAGTATTCGGTGTCGCCCTGGGAGAGGTCGTTCCAGACGATGACCATGGCGATGCAGCGCGCCAGGCCGATCATGATGAGTCCGATCATGTACTCGGGGTAGCCGCGCAGGAAGATCACCGCGAGCGCGAACATCAGGATGGGCCCGATGATCCAGTTCTGGATGAGGGAGAGGGCCAGGACCTTCTTGTCCGCGAACACCCGTCCCAGTTCTTCGTAGCGGACCTTGGCGAGGGGGGGATACATCATCAGGATGAGCCCGATGGCGATGGGAATCGAGGTCGTGCCGACGCTGGACGCCGCGTTGAACTCGGTCACGGCCTCTGGGAACAGCCAGCCCAGGGCCACGCCCGCGGCCATGGCCAGGAATATCCATAAGGTCAGCCAGCGGTCCAGGAAAGAGAGTCTCGAAGCGATGGTGGGTTCGCAGCTCATTGCGCGGCCTCCTTGAGGATGTCCGGCAGGGTCGCCACGAAGGTCCGGAGCTCGTCGCGGACCCTGCGGTAATGCGCTAGCGCGGCTTCTTCGTCCGTTGCGCCCTGGGCCAGGAAGGGCGGGTCGTCGAAGCTCCGGTGGAGCTTGCGCGCGCGGCCGATATGAACCGGGCAGGTTTCCCGCGCGCTGTCGCATACGGTCACCACCAGGTCGAAGTCGACGCCCTTCAGCTCCGCGAGGGATTTCGAGCGGTGCTTTGAGATGTCCACTCCGGCCTCGGTCATGATCTTGACGGCCCGTGGGTCGAGTCCTTTCGGCTTGGTCCCGGCCGAGTAGGCTTCATATCGGCCAGGAAATAGATGTCTGGCCCAGCCTTCCGCCATCTGGCTCCGGCAGGAGTTTCCCGTGCAGAGGAATAGGATATTGAGCGGTTTGTTCGAGGGTCTCATAGGACGTGGAAGATATGCCGAAGGGTGAGGTACACGCCGAGGAGCACGAGTATGGCTCCGGTCGCGGTGCGGGTGTGCTTCGCGAACGCCTGGAAGCTCGCGAACCGGTCGGTGATGGAGGCCGTGCCTCCGGCGATGGCGGTCGCGGACAGGAGGACCGGGACCGCCGTGGCCAGGCCATAGACGAACGGCAGAAATCCCCACGTCCCGGTCTTCAGGGTCAGGGGGATGAGCGCGCCGAAGAACAGCGCGGCCGAGACCGGGCAGAACGCCAGGGCGAGGAGGAAGCCCATCCCGGCCGAGCCCCAGGCGCCGTTGCGGACCAGCCTGGAGGTCCAGGCTTCGCTCGGCTTCCAGGTCCCCATCGAGAAAGGCAGCAGGTCAAGGATGACCGCGCCGGTAAGGACCAGGACCGGGCCGAGGGCCTTGTTGAGATAGCGCTGCAGGAAGTCGGAGAGGATAGGGATGGAAAAGCCGGCAGTCATGATGAGCATGGCGAGTCCGGCATAGGCTGCCGCCCGACCTGCCGCATAGGCCGTGCCGTAGCCTGCGGCCCTGCGGAGGCTTGGGCCGCCGCGCAGACAGAACGATAGCGCGGCGATGTTCGACGCCAATGGACAGGGGCTGATGGATGTCAGGATCCCGAGCCAGAAAGCAGTCGCCGTCGCGAGCATCGTTATTTGAGGAAGCTCTCTGTTTCCAATCTCACGTAGGCCATGAACGCGTCTTTGTCCCCCAGGTGGTCCCAGACTCCGTTGAGGACCTTGTGGCGGACTTCCTTGCCGCCGGTCTGCGCGGTCAGCACCAGCGATTTGGTGTAGAGAGCGTAGTCCCGGACGTAGTGCCTGTTCGCGAGCTCTTCCACATTGACGGTCTCGAACTGCAGTCGGCCCGAATCGAGGTCCTTGCGCAGCCCCGTCTCGATGGCCTCCCGCGAGTACTGCTCGATCTTGATGCAGTTCGAGCAGCGGGCATTGCCGTGGCAGTATCGTGCGATAACGAGCTGTTTGGCGGGCTGGGTCTTCGTCGTCGCGGGTGCAGGCACGTTCGGCGTCGGAACCTCCGGCGCCGCCATGGGCCGCGGCACGGGGCGGGTCTCCTGGAAGACCTCGAACGCGACGCTGAGCGCCACGAAAGCCAGCAGGGCGTAGCCGAAGTGTTTCTTCATGCCGGTGTCTACGGCTTGCCGCCCCGCGTCCTTGCCCTGTCCGCCGGCATTCCCCGAGCCACGGTCATTTGAGCCACCCTTTGATCATGTCCGGGGTGGGGACCTTGCCTTCGCAGACCTTCTTGCCGTCGATGATGACGGCCGGGGTGAACATAACACCTCTGGACACCATTTCCTGGATGTCCGTCACCTTGACGACCTCGGCATCATTCTTGAGCTCGGCCAGTGTCGCCTTGATGATCTTCTCCGCGGCAGAGCATTTCTGGCAACCCGGTCCGAATATCTCGATTTTCATGGGCGATGCCTCCTAAAACAGCATGTTGAAAAGATAGCCGACGATGAGGATCCCGGTGCCGACAATGCCGATGAAAACCGCGATGAGCCGGGGCTTGAGCACCTTGCGCAGGATGATCATCTCGGGCAGGGAGAGCCCGATGACGGCCATCATGAACGCCAGCGCCGTTCCCAGCGCCGCCCCTTTTTCCAAGAGGGCCAGCATGATGGGGACGATCCCCGCCGCGTTGGAGTACATGGGGATGCCGATGATGATCGCGGCCGGGACCGACCACCAGGCGCTCTTGCCCATGAGCGCGGCCATGAAATCCTCGGGTACGTAACCATGGATGCCGGCGCCCAAGGCGATGCCGGCGACGACATAAGGCCACACCTTGCCCACGATATCGCGGACGGCGAGGCGGCCATCCTGGAGCCGTTCCCTCCAATCGGGGGCGGTTGCTTCGTCTTCCGATCCGGGTTTGGTCTGATAGACCCACTCCTCTACATGGCGCTCCATGCCCATCCGGCCGATGATCCAGCCGGAAGCGATGGCTATGGACAAGCCGGTTCCCGCATAGAGGACGGCGACCTTCCACCCGAAGAGTCCGAAGAGCAGGACCAGCGCGACTTCGTTGACCATGGGGGCCGATATCAGGAAGGAAAAAGTAACGCCGAGGGGCACTCCCGCGGTCACGAAGCCGATGAACAAGGGAACCGCCGAACAGGAGCAGAAGGGAGTCACGACTCCGAGCAGGGCGGCGAGGACGTTGCCCGCCGATTCCCGCCGGCCCGCAAGGATGCGTCGGGTCCGCTGCGGCGTGAAGAAGGTGCGGATGACGCCCACGACGAAGAGGATGATCGTGAGCAGCATCATCACCTTGGGAGTCTCATAAAGGAAGAATTCGGCGGCCGAGGAAAATGGAGAACCCGGAACCAGGCGCAGGAGCCCATAGGTCAGCCGATGGGCCAGGGGGGCGAGCTGCGCGTAGACGGCGACCCATAGGGCCAGGGCAGCGGTCCCGACCAGCAGGTGCTTTCGGGTCAAGGATTCTTCCCCGTGAGTTTCCGGTCCGCGGCCGCGACCCCCTCGATGCAGGCGAAGAAGCCCATGACGCAGGGGCAGCGCAGACTGTAGAAGACCTGCAGGCCCGCCTTGCGGTCCTGCAGGATGCCGGCGGCCTTGAGGACGGAGAGGTGCTTGGACACCGTGGAGATGTCCGCGCCGATCTTCCGGGTGAGGTCGCGGACGCAGAGCTCGCCGCGCGACAGCGCGTCGACGATGAAGAGCCGCGTGGGATGGGCCAGGGACTTGAGGATGGCGGCGCGGGAGACGAAGTCGGACGGGGCGGGCCTGCGCATATTGGCAATTATACCAAATAGCCAAGCAACGCAGCCCGCGGCCACCGCGTCAGAGGAGGCCGGAGCCCAGGGCGGCGGCGAATACGGCCAGCATGAGGGCGACGGCCCGGCGCACGGCGCCGATCGTCGCTTTCTTGAGGAGGCGGATGCCGATCCAGGCTCCCAGGAAGGCGCATGCCGTCGCGGCGGCCAGGAGGGAGGCGTTCTCTCCGACACCCGTGCTGGAGAAGTGCCGAAAATAGACGATGAGGCGCGTGGCGTCCACCAGGCAGGCGACGACGACGCCGGTCGCGACGAACCCTTCCCCCGTCAGGCCGCAGCGGAGCAGGAAAACGCTGCGCATCGCCCCCTGGTGGCCGGAGAGCCCGCCGAAAAAGCCGCTCAAGGCGCCTCCCGCCGGCAAGTAGCGGCGGTCGCAGGAGATATCCGCCAGGGAGGGGGAGGCCTCGAGCGCGGCGAAGGACAGCATCAGCGCCGCGATCAGCAGTTTGACCGGCGTGACGGCGGCTGGATGTCCGGCCAGCGAGTATTCCAGCAGGGGGGGCAGATCCGAGAGCCAGAGCAGGATGCGCGCTCCCAGGAAGGAGGCCGCGACCGCGGGCGCGCCGAAGCGGAGCGTGACGGAGAGGTCCGCCTTGCGGCCGAGCAAAGCGAGTTTGAAGAGGTTGTTGGCGAAATGCACCAAGGCGGTCATCGCGACCGCGGCGTCCACAGGGAAGAAGGCCGCGAACGCGGGCAGGAGCAGGGTCCCCAGACCGAACCCGGAGAACAGGGTCAGCAGCGATGCCGTCAGGGCGATGGAGCAGATGACGAGGGTCATGTTCTGATGGGGCTGATTATACCAATGATATGGTTCTTCTGCAAACAGCGTCCATCTTTACAAGCATGGCACCGCCTGATGGTTTGACCTAGAAAAACGAAGGGCATCCCG
>MGTY01000100.1 GCA_001799695.1 Elusimicrobia bacterium GWA2_69_24 | reverse complement strand
AGACGGCGTCCACGGCCTGCCGGCCGGCCGCCTTCGCGGCGAGCACGAGGTGGCAGCGCGCGTGGAGGATCGTGCCCTCCGTCGCGCCCGCCTCCCTGATGCCGAGCGCGCGCGAGAGATCCACGTGGCCGATCACGAGCGCGTCGAGGCGCGCGCTCGCCCCGGCGATCGCGGAGGCGTTGAGCACGCCGCGCGGCGTCTCGACGAGCGCGAGCAGTCTCACGGCGCCCGCGGGGCGGCCCCGCGCGCGCTCGGTCGCGGCGAGCCGGCGGGCCACGCGCCGGACGTCGGCCGCCGTCTCCACCTTGGGCACGACGAGCGCGTCGGCCCCGGCCGCGACCACCGCGGCCACGTCGTCGGCGAACCAGGACGTGGACGGCGGGTTGACGCGCACGGTGCGCTCGAGCCCAGGGCGCGCGGGCTGCCCGAGAGCCTCGGCGACCAGGGCGCGCGCGCGGGGCTTGCGCTCCGGGGTGACGGTGTCCTCGAGGTCCAGGATCAGGCTGTCGGCGTCTGAGCCGCGCGCGGCCTCGAGCGCTGCGGGCTCGGCGCCGCAGACGAACAGCAGGCTCCGCCGCGCCCGCATCGGGCTACTGCCAGCGGATGAGCACCTTCACCTTCGGGTACTCGGGCATCTTCCCCTCGACGTCCACGATGCGCCACGTGCCGTCCGGCGCCTCGAGCAGCAGGTTGTTGTTGCTGTAGGCGACGAACTTGCCCCAGCCCTTCGGCACGCTGACCTCGTACTTGGCCGAGGAGGTCTGGGCCTGGGCGGTCTCGGGGTGGAGCGCGCCGGGCCAGCCGGAGAGCCAGGGCTGGGCGGCGAGCGCGACGAGCGCGACGGCGATGACGCTCAGCACGGTCTTCGTGTACCGGTCGCTCTTCATCGAAGGCCTCCTGGTTGGTGGGTGCATGGCCCGGATATCATACCGGACCGGGCGGCGTGCTAGACTCGGCGCGATGCTCGCGGCGGTCGTCTCGGCGCTCCACGTGCTCGCACTCGCGCTCGGCCTGCCGAGCGTGTTCCTGCGCGGCCGCGCGCTGCGCGGCCCGCTCGACGCCGCCGGCCTGCGGCGCCTCTTCGCCGCCGACAGCGTCTGGGGGCTCGCCGCCCTCCTCTGGATCGTCACGGGGCTCCTGCGCGCGTTCGCGGGGCTCGAGAAGGGGACGGGCTTCTACCTGCGCTCGACCTTCTTCTGGCTGAAGCTCGGGCTGGTCGCGGCCGTCTTCGTCCTCGAGCTCCGGCCGATGCTCACGCTGCTCCGCTGGCGGCGCCAACTCGCCCGCGGCGTGTCCCCCGACACGTCCTCCGCGCGCGCCCTCCACACGCTGACCCACGCGGAGCTTGCCCTCGTCGTCGTGATCGTCTTCGTCGCGAGCCTGATGGCCCGCGGGTTCGGCCTCCGACCCTAGCGAGCGCGATCGCCTCGAGCGGGCCCTCGGCGCGGGCCGCGGCGCCGACGGCGCTGCCCATCTCGCCCGGGCTCTTCCAGCTCGAACCCGGCGCGCGATAGGCGGGGGGGCTCCCGGCCCCGGTGTATCCTGGCGCGCAGGGAGCCGTCGCGACGCGTGACGAGGCTCGGCGAGGCGCGTTCGGCGGGAAAGTCCTAGGTTCGCCTCCCGGCGGTCGGCTAATATTGACGGCGCGCGAGTCCGGGCGAGGCCGGGGTGAAACAGATGCGGGTGGTCATCCTCTGCGGCGGTGCGGGCACACGACTCCGAGAGGAGACCGAGGTGCGCCCGAAGCCCATGGTCGAGATCGGCGGCCACCCGATCCTCTGGCACATCATGCGCGGCTACGCGGCCAGGGGCTTCACGGAATTCGTCCTGGCGCTCGGGTACAAGGCCGACGTCATCAAGCGCTACTTCCTCGACTACTACCATCTCCAGCGTGACCTGAGCGTCTCCCTCGTCTCCGGCGCGGTCACCGCGCACGACGGCGAACGCGAGGACTGGCTCGTGCACCTGGTCGACACGGGGCTCGCCACCCAGACCGGAGGCCGGCTGAAGCTCCTGGAGCGCTGGGTCAGGGGCGGGACCTTCATGCTCACGTACGGGGACGGCGTCTCCGACCTGAACGTGGCCGACGTGCTGGCCTTCCACCGGCGGCACGCGCGGCTCGCGACGGTGACCGCGGTGCGGCCGCCGTCCCGCTTCGGCGGGCTGCGCTTCGACGGCGATCTCGTCAGCGAGTTCAGCGAGAAGCCGCAGATCGGCGAGGGCTGGATCAACGGCGGCTTCTTCGTCTTCGAGCCGGGCGTCCTCGACTACCTCGATGGCGACGAGACGCTGCTCGAGCGCGAGCCCCTCGAGCGGCTCGCCCGCGACGGCCAGCTCGCCGCGTACCGGCACTCGGGCTTCTGGCAGTGCATGGACACGCTGCGCGACGTGCGGCTCCTCGAGAGCCTCTGGGAGGGCGGCAAGGCGCCCTGGAAGGTCTGGGCGTCGTGACCGGGCACTGGACGGACCGGCGAGTCCTGGTCACGGGGGCGACCGGGATGGTCGGCTCGTGGCTCGTCAAGGACCTCCTCGCCGAAGACGCCTCCGTGGTCGCGCTCGTCCTGGACGCCGATCCCCAGTCGGAGCTCTACCGGAGCGGCGACATCCGGCGGGTGACCGTCGTCGACGGCGCCCTCGAGGACTTCGCCACGCTCGAGCGGGCCCTCAACGCGCACGAGATCGAGACCGTCTTCCACCTCGGCGCCCAGGCCCTCGTGGGCGTCGCGCACCGGTCGCCCCTCGGCACCTTCGAGGCGAACATCCGCGGCACCTACAACCTGCTCGAGGCGTGCCGGCGCCACCGGGACGTGGTCCGGCGGGTGGTCGTCGCGTCGAGCGACAAGGCGTACGGTGCCCAGGCCCGACTCCCGTACGTCGAGACGCTGCCGCTCGAGGGCCGGCACCCCTATGAGGTCTCCAAGACGTGCGCCGACCTGATCGCGCAGAGCTACGCGCAGACCTACGGGCTGCCGGTGGCGATCGCGCGCTGCGGGAACGTCTACGGCGGGGGCGATCTGAACTGGAGTCGCATCGTGCCGGGCACGGTCCGCTCGCTGCTCCGCGGCGAGCGCCCCGTGATCCGGAGCGACGGCCGCTACGTGCGCGATTACTTCTACGTGAAGGACGCGGCCCGGGCTTACCGCCGCCTCGCCGAGCAACTCGACGACCCGCGGGTGCGGGGCGAGGCATTCAATTTCTCGACCGAGTCGCCCATGACCGTGCTGGAGCTGGTCCAGGCGATCCAGAAGCTCATGGACCGCGCCCACCTCGCGCCCGACGTCCGGGGCACGGCCGAGGGCGAGATCCGCAGCCAGTACCTGTCGGCGGCCAAGGCCCGCGAGGTCCTCGCGTGGGAGCCCCGGTACGATCTCGAGGCAGGGCTGCGCGAGACGATCGCGTGGTACCGGGCCTTCCTCGGGAGGGCCGAGCCGTGATCGCGGGCGTCGAGATCCATCCCCTGCGCCAGATTCCCGACGAGCGCGGCAAGGTCATGCACATGCTGCGCCGGGACGACCCCTGGTTCGCCGAGTTCGGCGAGGTCTACTTCTCGGTGGTCTATCCCGGCGCGATCAAGGGCTGGCATCTCCACGCGCGGATGACCCTCAACTACGCCGTCCCCAGCGGCATGATCAAGCTCGTGATCTACGACGACCGCGAGGACTCGCCGACCCGGGGCGACGTGCAGGAGATCTTCATCGGCGAGGACCACTACGCCCTCGTCAGGGTGCCGCCCGGCGTCTGGAACGGCTTCAAGGGCGTCGGCGTGAAGCCGGCGATCGTCGCGAACTGCGCCAGCATCCCGCACGACCCCGACGAGATCGTGCGCCTCGATCCGTTCACCGCGCGGATCCCGTACAGGTGGGATCTGCGACACGGGTGACGACGGGCCCCGCCGCGTGAAGGCGCTCGTGATCGGCGCTTCGGGACAGCTCGGGGGTGCGCTGGTGCGTGCGCTCGAGCGCGGCGGGATCGAGGCGGTCGGCACGTATCACACGCGACCGCTGCCGGGCGCGGTGGCCCTCGACGTGAGCGACGCGGACGCGGTCGAGCGTTGCCTGGCGGCGTCGAGCCCCGACGTCGTCTTCGTCACCGCGCTCACGCGGGGCGGCGTGGACTACTGTGAGGACCATCCCGACGAAGCGCATGCGGTCAACGCGCGCGGCGGCGCGCACGTCGCCGTTGCCGCGGCCCGCCGTGGGGCGAAGGTCGTGTACTACTCCACCGACTACGTGTTCGACGGCACCGCGGGTCCCTACGCGGAGGACGCCGCGCCGCGCCCCATCAGCGTCTACGGACGGACCAAGTGGGAGGGAGAGGAGGCCGTCCGCGCGCTCGCGCCCCGGCACCTGGTCGTCCGGACCACGGCGGTCTTCGGCTGGGACCGCACCTCGAAGAACTTCGCCATGCAGGTCTGGGAGCGGCTCGGCGGCGGCCAGCCGCTCCGCGTGGCGAGCGATCAGTGGAGCACCCCGACGCTGGCGGAGTATCTCGCCGAGGCGAGCGTGCGGCTGGTCCAGCTCGATGCCGCGGGGATCGTCAATGTCGCGGGCAAGGACCGGATGACGCGCTCGGAGCTGGGCCAGGCCCTCGCGCGGGCCATGGCCCTGGACCCGGCCCTGATCGTCGCGGCCCCGACGGCCGAGTTGGGCCAGCGGGCCTCGCGCCCGCTCGGGGGCGGCCTCACCACCACGCAGCTCGAGCGGCTCCTCGGCACCGAGCCGCTCGACCTCAACGAGTCGCTCAAGCGGTTCCGCCGCGCGTGGCGCGCGGACACCCACGTCGTCCACGCGCCGGCGGTGGTGTCCTCCGACGCCGCGCGACTCAAGCAGGAGATCCTCGAGCGGGTTCGGCGCTACCATGCGCTCGCGCACGCGCCACGGCCGTTCGTGCCCTACAAGACGCGGGTCCAGTACTCGGGGCGCGTGTTCGGTGCCGAGGAGATGACCAACCTCGTGGACAGCTCGCTCGACTTCTGGCTCACGCTGGGTTCCTACGGCGAGCTGTTCGAGCAGAAGATGAAGCGGAGGCTCGGCGCCCACGATTTCGTCATGGTCAATTCGGGCTCGACGGCGAACCTCGCGGCCGTGCTCGCCCTCATGTCGCCGTTGCTCGACGAGCCACTCCGGCCCGGAGACGAGGTCATCACGCCGGCGGTGACCTTCCCGACGACGATCGCCCCCATCGTCCACAGCGGTCTCGTCCCGGTCTTCGTGGACTGCGAGGTGGGAACGTACAACGTCAACCCGCGACTCCTCGAAGGGGCGGTGTCGCCCCGGACCCGGGCGATCCTGGTGCCGCACACGCTCGGCATCCCGTGCGACCTCGACGCCGTCTCCGATCTCGCGCGTCGCCACCGGCTCTACCTCATCGAGGACTCGTGTGACGCGCTGGGGGCGACGTTCCGCGGGAAGCCGGTGGGCACGTTCGGCGACCTGGCCACGCTCAGCTTCTTCCCCGCGCACCAGATGACCGCCGGCGAGGGGGGCGGAGTCGTCGTCAACACCGCGCGGCTCGGGCGGGTCGTGCGCTCGGTGCGCGACTGGGGCCGGGACTGCTGGTGCGCGACCGGCGAGTCCAACACGTGCGGCAGGCGCTTCGGCTGGCAGCTCGGCGATCTCCCGCTCGGGTACGATCACAAGTACACGTACTCGACCCTGGGCTACAACCTGCGGCCGACCGATCTCCAGGCGGCCATCGGTGTCGCGCAAGTGGATCGCCTGACCGAGTTCGTCGAGACGCGTCGGCGGAACTTCGAGCGCCTGTACGCGGGGTGCGAGCCCTACCAGGACTTCCTGGTCCTGCCGGCTCGCGATCCGCGCGCGCAGCCGTCGTGGTTCGGCTTTCCCCTCACGGTGACCAACGGGCTCCAGCGCGGCGAGCTCGTGCGGTGGCTGGAGAACGCCAACATCGAGACGCGCCAGGTCTTCGCCGGGAACATCCTGAGGCAGCCGGGCTACCGCGACATCCGGCACCGGATCCACAAAGATCTGACCGAGACCGACCGGATCATGCGGGACACCTTCTTCATCGGGGTCTACCCGGGGCTCACCGAAGAGATGCTGGAGTTCGTCATCGCACGGTTCGACGAGTTCTTCGCGCGGCGGAGCGGCCGGCGCGTCGTCGCCCCGCCGGACGCGACGGGGTGAGGGCATGAGCGGCTCGCGGGCTCCCGGCTCCACGCCCTGGCAGCGCGTGCTGATCACCGGCGGCGCGGGATTCGTGGGCTCCCACCTGGCGGACGCCCTCGTGGCGCAGGGGTGTCGGGTGACGGTCATCGACGATCTCTCGACGGGCCGGTTCGAGAACATCCAGCCGCTGGTGGGCGCGGCACCCGGCAGTCACGGTCGGGGATCGTTTCACTTCGCCATCGAGAGCATCACGAACCAGGTCGTTGTCGACCGCCTGGTCAGTGAGTGCGACATCATCTTCCATCTGGCGGCGGCGGTGGGCGTGAAGCTCATCGTGGAGGATCCGGTCCGCACGATCGAGACCAACGTGCTCGCCACCGAGGCCGTGTTGAAGGCCGCGCTCCGCTACCGGGTGAAGGTCCTGATCGGCTCGACGTCGGAGGTGTACGGCAAGAGCACGCGCTTCCCCTTCAACGAGGACGACGACGTCGTCCTGGGGCCGACCTCGCGCAGCCGCTGGTCGTACGCGGCGTCCAAGATGGTCGACGAGTTCCTGGGGCTCGCGTACCACGCGCAGCGGGGGCTCCCCGTGATCGTCACCCGCCTCTTCAACACGGCGGGTCCGCGCCAGACCGGCCGGTACGGGATGGTGGTCCCGCGGTTCGTGGGCCAAGCGTTGCGCGGCGAGCCGCTCACGGTCTACGGCGACGGCCGGCAGAGCCGGTGCTTCTGCGACGTGGCGGATGTCGTCCGCGCGCTCATCCAGCTCGCGGACTGCCCGGCGGCGGTCGGACAGGTCTTCAACGTGGGGTCGGGCCGCGAGGTGACCATGCTCGATCTGGCCCGTCAGGTCCTGGCCGCGGGCGACCGGCTCGCCGGGCGCCCGATTTCCGGAAGTGCTCGCGAGGAGGACCGGATCCGGTTCGTCCCCTATCAGGACGCTTACGGCGCGGGCTTCGAGGACATGCCGCGACGGGTGCCGGACATCCGCAAGATCAAGGCGATGACCGGCTGGGAGCCGACCGTTCCCCTGGAGGACACCCTGGCGCGGGTCATCAAGTCCTTCAGGGGCGAATGAAGCTGGCGCTGTCCGCGAAACCCCGGCACACGCCGAACGCCTCCCGACGGGCCAAGGGCGACGCGGTCGCTGAGCCTCTCCGATCCCGCGGGTAAGGGACCCGGTGGAAGCGCGAAACGTGGCTCAAGTGGAGGTGCCTGGCCGTATACTCTTGGGCAGTCGGCCACGACGTTCCCGGGAGAGGTCCTCGCGGAGGTGGCTATTCGGATCGCGCTGATCGCCGTGAAGTCGACCTTCATCGAGTCCCCGTGGATGTTCGGCACGCTGGGGCTCTGGTACCTCTGGCCCATCCTCGAGGCGGCCGGGCACGAGTGCCAGTACTTCGCGCTCGATGGTGACGAGCTGCCGACCGAGGGCTTCGACCGCTATCTCGTGTCGGGCACCTCACCGCAGGCATTCGAGCTCCGGCGCGTCGGCGACGTGCTCCGCGCGCACGGCTGCCGCACCATCGTCGGCGGCGCGCACGCGACGATGCGGCCGGACGACCTGGTGGGCCACTACGACGTGGTGGTCAAGGGGGAGGGCGAGGAGATCGTCCTCGACGCGCTCGACGCGCCGCCCGGGACGGTCCTGAGCCCCTCGCGCCCGGCGGACATCACCCGTCTCCCGCTGCCCGTCCGGAAGGCCCAGCACCGGTTCCGATACCCGCTCCCGGACAACGACGGGTCCCTGCACTGGGCGGCGCACCTGTTCACCTCCCGCGGATGTCCGATGCGCTGCGACTTCTGCGAGACGGGCCGCTTCAGCAAGATCTGGCCGTCGCCGGTGCGGTACGAGCCCGTCGCCAAGGTCGTGCAGCAGATCGAGGAGATCGTCGGCGCGACCTACTGGTACGACGAGCAGGGGCAGGCGCACCTGTTCGACGCGCTCATGTTCTACGACGACATCTTCCCGCTGAACAAGCATCGGACGCTGGCGCTGCTCGACGAGATGCGGCGGATCCACCACGCGACCGGGATGATCTGGCGCTGCTTCATGCGGGTCGACGTGATTGCGAAGCACGGCGGGCAAGCCTACCTCCAGCAGATGTACGACGCGGGCCTCCGGGAGGTCCTGTGCGGGGTGGAGTCCGGCAGCCAGCGGATCCTCGACATCATCCACAAGGGGACCACCGTCGAGGAGAACACGCTCGCGCGGAAGTGGTGCAAGGAGATCGGGCTGCGCTTCAAGGCCAGCACGATCTTGGGCCTGCCCGGCGAGGACCGGGAGTCCATGGAGGCCACGCGGCGCTGGCTGTTCGACAACCTGCCCGATCGCGTGGACGTGAACATCTACATCCCGTTCCTCGGCACGCCGCTCACCGACAGCATCCTTCGCGGCGAGCGGGTGTACGACCTCGAGATCGTCGAGCCCGGGCTGCACACGGACGAGTTCTGGTACTCGGGCAAGAACCGGGCGACCAACGCGCTCTGCCGGACCAGCAGCCTGTCGCGGGACGAGATCTTCGAGTTCCGCAACCGGCTGATGGCGGAGCTCGAGGCGATCTACGGAGCTCGGGAAGCCGTCTACGGCAGCCATTTCAGGTTCCCCAACGAAGGCCAGCTCATCTGACGTGACGCCGGACGGCCCGAGTCCCGCCGGGCCGGCCGTCTGGGTGGTGGTTCCCGCCTACAACGAGTCGCGGACGATCGTCGAGAGCCTCCGCGACCTCCAGCGGCAGGGATTCCGCCGGATCGTGGTCGTGGACGACGGCAGCACCGACGGCAGCGGCGCCCTCGCCGCCTCCGCCGGCGCTCGCGTGGTCCGTCACGTGCTGAACCGCGGACTGGGGGGCGCGCTGGGGACGGGGATCCGGGCCGCCGCCGAGCTGGGCGCGGAGGTCATCGTGACCTTCGATGCCGACGGCCAGCACGCCGCCGAGGACGTCCCTCGCGTCGTCGCGCCCGTCCTGTCCGGAAGCGCCGACCTCGTGATCGGGATCCGCACGCTCGGGCGGGAGGCCATGCCCTGGACGCGCCGCGCGGCGAACCTGGCGGCCAACATGGCGACCCGGCTGATCTTCGGGGTCTGGTGCTCGGACTCCCAGTCGGGGATCCGCGCGATGAGCCGCCGGGTCGCGACGGCGCTGGATCTCCAGGGCCAGCGGATGGAGGTGAGCTCCGAGATCCTGCACAAGGCCGCGCGGCTCGGCCTCCGCACCCAGGAGGTCTCCGTCCGCGCGATCTACACGACCTACTCCCTCTCGAAGGGGCAGGGGGTCCTCACGGGGCTGCGGACGCTGGCCCGCCTCATCCTGCTCCGGCTGAGCGAGAAGCTCTCATGAAGACCATTCAGGCCGTCCTCGGACTGATCGCGCTGGTGGGCATCGTCTCGGCGCTGGTGCGGTACCGGGCCCACCGGCTGTCGGCGCGCGCGTTCTGGCTCTGGGCGGGCTTCTGGGTCGCCGCCGGCGTGCTCGTCTTCGCTCCCGACCTCACGACCCTCCTGGCCCACAAGCTCAGCGTCGGCCGAGGCGCCGACCTGACCCTGTACGTGGGGCTCCTCGTCGGCTTCTACGTCATCTTCCGGCTCTACCAGCGGATCGAGAACCTCGAGCGGCAGATCACGCTGCTGGTCAGGGAGATCGCCCTCAGGAAGCCCCGGGAATGACGCGTCGCCTCCCGGCCGTCGCCGGCCACGAGCGGGTCCTGCTCGTCCTGTTCGTGCTGTCCTTGAGCCTGGTCACGCCCTACGTCCGCGGCGACGGCAACGGCTACTACGCCTACGTCCGGTCCATCTGGATCGACGGGGACCTCGACTTCCGCAACGAGTACGCGCGGGCCGACCCGAAGTTCCGCGAGGCCGAGCAGAACTGGTGGACGACGCCGGCCGGCCTGACGGTGAACCCCTGGGCCCCGGGCTCGGTGGTCCTGTGGACGCCGTTCTTCCTCGCCGGCCACGGCGTCGCCGTGGCGGCCCGGGCGCTCGGGGTGGACGTCGCCACGGACGGCTTCTCGCCACCGTATCGGTGGGCGGTCGCCGTCGGCAGCGCCTGGTACGGCTTCCTCGGCCTGCTCCTCTGCTACCGCCTCGCCCTGGCCTACGTCGCGCCCCGCATCGCGCTGGCCGCCGTGCTGGGCCTCTGGGCCGCGTCGTCCCTGCCCGTCTACATGTATTTCCTGCCGACGATGGCCCAGGCGAATGGGATGTTCACCGTCTCCCTCCTCGTCTACTTCTGGCACCGGACGCGCGGCGGGCGCCGGCCCGGCCAGTGGCTGCTGCTCGGCCTCCTGGCGGGCTTCTCGGCGGCGGTCAAGACGGAGACCATCGTGTTCCTGGCCGTGCCGGCCCTGGCGCTGCTGCGCGTGCGCCAGCAGGGCGATCCCGCCGGTCGCGCGGACGCGAAGACGGTGGGCCTCGTGGCGGCCGGATTCGCGGTAGGGCTCGCGCCCCACATGGTCATCAAGACCCTCCTCTACGGCCGGCCCTGGGACACGGGGTACGAGTACGTGCTCCCCGCCTTTCTCCAGCCGCGCCCCATCGAGATGCTCTTCTCCTCCCTTCACGGGATGTTCAGCTGGACGCCGATCCTCCTCCTGGCCACCCTCGGGTTCGGCCTCTTCGTCCGGAAGGATCGTGAGTTCGCCCTGGCGCTCGGGATCCCGTGCGTGGCGCTCTACTACCTCGCGAGCGGCTGGCAGAGTCTCGGCGTGGCCGCCTCCTCGTTCGGGAATCGCCCCTTCGTCAGCGCGACCGTCTTCTTCACGCTCGGGCTGGCTGCGCTCATCGAGTGGTTGACCGCGCGAGGCCGGTTCCGCTGGGTTGCGGTCGCGCTCGCGGGCTTCGGCGTGTGGAACGTCCTGTTCATCGTCCAGTTCGGCCTCGGGCTGATCCCCCGCGGCGACTACTTCCCCTGGTCTCGCATGATCGCCAATCAGTTTCGGGTCCCGCTGATCGCGGTGCGGTACGGGGGGCTGTTCTTCCGTGACCGCGAGGCCTTCATCGCGGCCATCCAGCAGCGCGCCGAGTCCCAGCGGCGCGCGGGCGAGGTCCAGTGAGCCGCCTCGTCGTCGTCTTCGTGCTGAGCCTCTTCCTGATCACGCCCTACGTGCGGGGCGACGGCAACGGGTACTACGCGTACGTCCGCTCCGTGATCCTCGACGGCGACCTGAACTTCGAGAACGAGTACGCGCGGGCCGACCCGAAGTTTCGCGAGAACCTGTTCAAGCGCCGGATCACGCCTCGCGGGTACCTGGACAACCCCTGGGCCCCCGGCTCGGCGGTGCTGTGGGCGCCGTTCTTCCTGGCCGGCCACGCGATCGCGACGGCGGGGAACGCCCTGGGCCTGGCCGTTCCCCTCGACGGGTTCTCGCCGCCGTACCGGTGGGCGGTGGCCGTCGGGACCGCGACGTTCGCGTTCGCGGGGCTGCTGCTCGGCTACCGCCTGGCCCGCGGCTGGGTGGCGCCGCCGGTCGCGCTGGCCGCCGTCGTCGGGATCTGGGTGGCGTCGTCGCTGCCCGTGTACATGTACTTCCTCCCGATGCTCGCCGAGCCCAACGCGTCGTTCGTGGTCGCCCTGCTCCTGTACGTCTGGCACCGGACCCGCGGCGGGCGTCGGCCCTGGCAGTGGGCCGCGCTCGGGCTGCTCGCCGGCTTCTCGGCCGCCGTCAAGTACGAGACGATCGTCTTCGCCGCGGTGCCGGCGCTGGCGCTCGTCCGCGCTCGACAACAGGGCGACCCCGCGGCGCGGCCGGGCTGGCGCGGCGCGGCCCTGGTCGCGCTCGGCTTCGGCGTCGGCCTGGTGCCGCAGGTGGTGATCAAGACGATCCTGTACGGCCGGCCCTGGGCGTTCGGCTACGAGGAGCCGTTCTGGGTCATCTTCCTGAGCCCGCGCCCGGTCGAGCTGCTGTTCTCGTCCCTCCACGGGATGTTCACCTGGACGCCGATCCTCCTCGCCGCGACCCTCGGCCTGTTCCGCCTCTTCCGGCGCGATCGGGAGCTGGCGATCGTCGTCGGCGTGCCCTGGCTGCTCCTCTTCTACCTCGCGAGCTGCTGGCAATCGCTCGGTGTCGGCGGGTCGTCCTTCGGCAACCGACCGTTCGTCAGCGCCACGCCGGTCTTCGTGCTGGGGCTCGCGCTGGCGCTGGACTGGGCGGCTCAGCGGTGCCGGCTCCGCTGGATCGGGGTCGCCGTGGCCGCGTTAGGAGTCTGGAACGTCCTCTTCATCGTCCAGTTCGGCCTGGGCCTCATCCCGCGAGGTGACTACTTCCCCTGGTCGCGGATGGTCCTGAACCAGTTCCGGGTCCCGGTGATCGCCCTGCAGTACGGGCCGCTGTTCTTCACCAACCGTGACGCGTTCATTCGCGCCGTCCAGGCCCTGGAGCACGAGCAGCGGCTGCAGGGCGTCCAGTACTGAGGACGACGTGCGCATCCTGATGTCCGGCATGGAGTGGCCGGGCCGCGTGCACGGGGGCCTTCAGGTCTACTTCGCCGAGCTGGCGCGGCGGCTCGCCCAGCGCCAGCATCGGGTCACGGCCCTGGTCCACGGCGAGGTCGGCGTCGTCGCCGGTGGCCTTCGTGTGGTCTCCTGCGCGCCGGAGACGGCGGGCCCGTTCCGTCGCGCCCTGGCGTTTCGGAGGGCGGCGCGGGCCATCTCCGACGACGGGATCGACCTCTACAACCCGCACTTCGCTCTGAGCGCGCTGGGCGCGGTCTATGGGGGCCTGCCCCGGGCCGTTCCGGTCGTGTGCCATTTCCACGGTCCCTGGGCCGAGGAGGGCTGGATCGAAGACGGCGCGCGCCCCGGTTGGCATCGTCCCGTGGCGCTCGGCCGGTATGCCGTTAAGAAGCTCGTCGAACGGCTCGCGTATCGCCGCTGCGACCGGTTCGTCGTGCTGAGCGACAGCTCCGCCCGGCTCCTCCGCGCCACCTGCGGGGTCTCGCGCGATCGCATCGCCGTGATCCCGGGCGGCGTGGACCTCGAGCGGTTTCGCCCCGCCGACGACATCCGGGAAGTCAGGCGGCGCCTCGGGCTCCCGGACGGTCGCCCGCTCCTGCTGACGGTCCGGCGCCTCGTCCCCCGAATGGGGCTCGACGGACTCATCGGCGCCATGGCCGACGTCGTGCGGCGGACGCCGGAGGCGCTGCTCCTGATCGGCGGCGAGGGGCCGGCGCGCGGCGCGCTCGAGCGCCGCGTCGCGGCCCTCGGGCTCGGCGCCACCGTGCGCTTCCTCGGGCGAGTCCCGGACGACCGGCTCGCCGCCCTCCTCGCGGCCGCCGACCTCGCGGTGGTTCCGTCGACAGCCCTCGAGGGCTTCGGGCTCGCGACGCTCGAGGCCCTCGCCTGTGGGACGCCGGTGGTCGGGACCCCGGTCGGCGCCACGCCCGAGGTGCTCTCCGGGCTCGAACCCCGGCTCGTCTGTGACGACGCCTCCGCGGAAGCCCTTTCGGCGAAGCTCGCCGAGGCGCTTGGCGCCCCGGCGTGGCTGCCGTCACGCGCGGCGTGTCGCGCATACGCCGGGCGGTACGACTGGGATCGGATCGTCCCGAGGGTCGAGGCGGTGTTCCGCGACGCGCGGCGGGGGACGGCGTGAGGGTCGCGTACTACAGCCACACCGGCGCCGTCTCGGGCGCGGAGATCGATCTCCTCCAGGTCGTCGCCGCGCTGCGGGAGACGGATCCGCTCGTGTTCTGCCCCGCCGCGAGCGAGCTGGCGCGCAGGCTCGACGCCGCCGGGATCCGCACCCGTGGCGTCGCCGACTGCGCGCCGCGGATGTCCGCGAGCCCGACGCGCGTCGCGGCAGGGGCGCTCGCGACCCTGCGCGCCGCCGCGCAGCTCGGCGTCCGGCTCCGCCGGGAGGAGGTCGATCTCGTCCACGCGAACTCGATCCGCGCGGGCCTGGTCGCCTCGCTCGCGCAGCCCGTTCACCGGCGGCCCGTCGTCTGGCACCTCAAGGATTTCCTCCCCACGAGCGGGCTCGGCCGCGTCATCCGGCGGGTGGCCCGGCAGGCCGACTGGCGCATCGCCATCTCGGAAGCCGTGCGCCGCGACTTCTGCACCGGGCCGGGACTGCTCGAGCGGAGCTCCACGATTCACCCGGGGACGACGCTCGGCGAGCCGTCGCGCGAGCCGGGGACGCTACGGGCGGAGCTCGGGCTCGCTCCTTCGACCCCGCTCATCGGTGTCCTCGGCCAGATCGCCCCCTGGAAGCGCCACGAGGACGTCGTGCGGGCGCTGGCGATCGTGCGCAGGGACCTCCCCGATGCCCGGCTGGTCATCGACGGCACGGCCAAGTTCCGCCGGGAGAACGTCGAGTACGCCGCGGCGCTGCGCCGGCTGGCCGGGAACCTGAGCCTCGAGCGGGCCGTTTATTTCGGCGACCATGCCGGCGCGGTGCACCGCGTCTACGACGATCTCGACGTGCTCGTCCTGGCCTCCGTCGCGGAGCCCTTCGGCCTCGTCCTGATCGAGGCGATGGCGCGTGGCGTCCCGGTCGTCGCGACACGGGCAGGCGGGGTTCCGGAAATCGTCGAGCATGGCGTCCACGGCCTCCTCGTGCCCCCGCGCGACCCCGAGGCGCTCGCCGAGGCCCTCCGGGCGATCCTCGGCGACGGGCGGACGCGGGACCGCATGGGGGGCGCCGGGCGGGAGCGAGCCGCGCGGAGTTTTACGGTCGCCCGGGAAGCGGCGCAGATCGAGGCGGTCTATCGCGCCGTTCTCGCGCGGCGGCGATGAGAGTCGCGCTCGTCCACGACTACCTCGTGCAGTACGGAGGGGCGGAGCGCGTGGTGGAGGCGCTCCTGGAGGCGTTCCCCGGCGCTCCCCTCTACACCTCGATCCACGACCGCGGCAGCTTCCACGGGCCGCTCGCCCGTGCCGACGTCAGGACCTCGTTCCTCCAGCGCCTGCCGCTCCCCGCCGCGCGGCGGCAGCGCTACCTGCTCCCCCTCTATCCCTTCGCGTTCCGGCGGTTCGATCTGCGCGGATTCGACCTGGTGATCAGCAGCGCATCCTCCTTCGCGAAAGCGGTGAGACCGCCGGCCTCGACGAGCCACCTCTGCTACTGCCATGCGCCGACCCGCTTTCTCTGGGACTTCGAGAGCTACGCCCGCGGCGAGGGGCTGTCGTGGCCGGTCAGGGCGGGGCTCCGGCCCCTTATCCGGAATCTCCAGCGCCTCGACCGTGATGCCGCGCAGCGAGTCACGAGCTTCATCGCGAACTCACGGGAGATCGCGGGCCAGATCGGCACCATCTATAGCCGCAGCTCGGAGGTGATCCATCCCCCCGTCGATGCAGCGCAGATGCCGATTTCCGGAAACAGTCGGGGCGAATTTTTCCTCGTGGTCTCCCGCCTGGTACCCGCCAAGCGCATCGACCTGGCCGTCGCGGCGTTCAATGTACTCGGCCGCCCCCTCGTGATCGTCGGTGAAGGCCGGCAGCGTCGGCTCCTCGAGGCCCAGGCGGGACCGACGGTGCGCTTTGTTGGCCGGGTTTCGCGAGAGCGTTTGATAGACTACTACGCACGCTGTAGCGCGCTCGTCCTGCCCGCGAAGGAAGACTTCGGCATCGCCGCCGTGGAAGCGCAGGCATGCGGCAGACCGGTGATCGCCTACGCCGCGGGCGGGGCGCTGGAGACGGTGAGGGAGGGGGAGACCGGCGTGCTGTTCACGACCCAGTCCCTTGCTGACATCGCCGACGCGGTGGAAGCGTCGATCAGCCGGAGATTCGACCCTGCCCTGATCCGCGCCCACGCGCTCCGCTTCGACACGGCGGTCTTCAGGTCGCGGATCCGCGAGGCCGCCGTGCGGCACCTGGGCCGGGAGGCCACCGCGTGACGACGTACGCGGAGCCCCTCGCCCGCCCGATGCGCGTCGTCGCGGACGCCCTGGCGGTGGCCGTGGCCTTCGTGGCCACGTACTACCTCCGCCACTACCTGCCGGACTTCATCACCGTCGGGGAGACGCTCCCGCTGCACGAGTACTGGGCGGTCATCGTCGGCGTCGCCGGTCTCTGGGCCTGGCTCCTGTTCCGGTTCGAGGACCACGAGGCGCCCGATTCGTCCGGCCGCGAGTGGCGCCGCCTGGCGAAAGTGTCCGCCCTGGGGCTCCTGATCGTCCTGGCGGTCGGGTACGCCTTCCGGATCCTGTTCATCCCCCGGACCCTCATCTTCCTGTTCGTCGGCGTCGCCTGCGGCGTCCTGCTCGTCGAGCGCGCGCTCTTCGACCGGTGGCTCGAGCGCCGGCTTCGGAGCGACGCGCGCCGGCGCTCGGTGCTCGTCGTCGGGACCGGCTCGCTCGCGCGCGCCCTCGCGTCGCGCTGCAGCGCGAACCCGGGGTGGGGGCTCCACGTCCTCGGCTTCCTGTCGGCGGAGGCCGGCGACGTGGGCAGGCCGGTGGCCGGCTCGAGGGTCCTCGGGGCGTACGACGATTTCCCCCGGCTGGCCCGCGAGCTGATCCTGGACCAGGTCGTGGTCGCCGTGCCCCTCGAGGAGTTCGCCGTTCTCCGGGGAGTGTTCGTCGAGTGCGACAAGATCGGCCTCACGGTCCTCGTCCTGTCCGACTGGTTGGCGTCCGAGACCTCGCCCCCGCGCCTGGCGCAAGTCGCGGATCTGCCGGCCGTGATCCTGGCGCCGACGTCCGAGCACGAGTGGCAGCTCTTCTTCAAGCGCGTGCTGGACGTGGTCGTCTCGTCGATCGGCCTGGTCGTGCTCGCGCCGCTGTTCCTGGCGATCGCCGTCGCGATCAAGTGCTCCTCGGCGGGGCCGGTCTTCTACCTCTGGCGGGTCGTGGGGTTCAACCGGCGCCCCTTCGTCAGCTACAAGTTCCGGACGATGTACGTCGACGCAGATCGGGTGAAGGATTCGCTGGCCCCGTTCAACGAGATGAAGGGGCCCGTGTTCAAGATGAAGAACGACAGCCGGGTCACGCCGGTGGGACGATGGCTCCGGAAGTTCAGCCTCGACGAGCTGCCGCAGCTCTACAGCGTCCTCACAGGGACCATGAGCCTGGTGGGGCCGCGGCCGCCCCTGGTGACCGAGGTCCCCCGCTTCGAGTCGTGGCACCGGCGCAAGCTGAGCATCAAGCCCGGGATCACGTGCCTCTGGCAGATCAAGGGGCGAAACTCGATCGTGGACTTCGACGAGTGGGTCAAGCTCGACCTGGAGTACATCGACAACTGGTCGCTCTGGCTCGACGTCAAGATCCTCCTCCGGACCATCCCCGCGGTGCTGTTCGCGCGGGGGGCGTCCTAGAGCGCCGCGCCGCATGAGGGTCCTGGTCACGGGGGGCGCGGGGTTCATCGGCTCCCACACGGCGGAGGCGCTGCTCCGGCGGGGCCATCGGGTCCGCGCGCTGGATTCTCTCGAGCCACGCATCCACCCGCGGCGCGACCGCGGCTTCCTGCCGCCGCAGGCCGAGCTGGTTCGGGGCGACGTCCGCCGCAAGGACGACTGGATCCGTGCCCTCGACGGGATCGACGCCGTCATCCACCTCGCCGCCTACCAGGACTACCTGCCGGATTTCTCCACCTTCTTCCACGTCAACGCGGTCGGCACCGCGCTCTTGTTCGAGGTGGTGGTGGAGCGGCGGCTGCCCGTCCGCAAGGTCCTGGTGGCCTCGTCCCAGGCGGTGTACGGGGAGGGGACTTATCGCTGCGCGCTCCACGGCGTCGTCGCCCCGCCGCCGCGCGCCGAGGCGCAGCTCCGGTGCAGGGACTGGGAGGTGCGGTGTCCGCGCTGCGGGGCGCCGGTCACGCCGGTGGCCTGTCCCGAAGATCAGCCCGCGCCGCACAACCAGTACGCGATCTCCAAGTACGTCGAGGAGCTGCTCGCCCTGAACCTCGGGCGTCGGTACGGGATTCCCACCGTCGCGCTCCGCTACTCCATCGTCCAGGGGCCCCGCCAGTCCCTCGCCAACGCGTACTCCGGCGCCTGCCGGGTCTTCGCGCTGGCGCTGGCCCTCGGACGCCCGCCGCTCGTCTACGAGGACGGCGCCCAGCTCCGCGACTACATCAACATCGAGGACGTCGTGCGGGCGACCCTGCTGGTGCTGGACGATCCGCGGGCGGACGACCAGGTGTTCAACGTCGGCGCCGGCCGGGCGTGGACGGTGCTGGAGCTGTACCGGGCGGTGGCCCGCGCCGTGGGGTCCACGGTGCCACCCCGCGTCGAGGGCGCCTACCGGTTCGGCGATACCCGCCACATCGTCTCCGACGTCTCCCGGCTCGCCGCGCTGGGCTGGGTCCCGCGCCACGCGATCGAGAAGAGCGCCGCCGACTACGTCGCGTGGCTGCGCACCCAGGCGATCGACGGCGACGTGCTCGACCACGCCGAGCAGCGGATGGCCGAGCTCCAGGTGGTCCGCCGGGGAGAGGGCTAGCGTGATCATCACCCAGACCCCGCTCCGGATCAGCCTGGCCGGCGGCGGCTCGGATTTCCCGGAATTCTTCCGGACGGAGGGCGGGGCCGTCGTCAGCCTCGCCATCGACAAGTACCTGTACGTGATCGTCAAGGAGCGCTTCGACGATCGGATCTACGTCAACTACTCCGTCAAGGAGATCGTCGATCACGTCGACGATCTCCGGCACGACCTCGTGCGCGAGGCGATGCGGCGGACCGGGATCACGCACGGCGTGGAGATCACCACGCTCAGCGACGTCCCGTCCGAGGGGACGGGCCTCGGGTCCTCGGGCAGCGTGACGGTCGGGCTGCTCAACGCGTTCTACGCCTACCAGGGCATGCAGGCGCCCGCCGAGCGGCTGGCCCGCGAGGCGTGCGAGATCGAGATCGACCTGCTCAAGAAGCCGATCGGGGTGCAGGACCAGTACATCGCCGCCTACGGCAACCTCCGCTTCTTCCAGTTCGGCCCGGCCGACGACGTGCGGGTCGAGCGGATCCCGGTCCCCGAGGCGCGCAAGCGCGCACTCGTGTCGAACCTGCTCCTGTTCTTCACCAACCGCACACGCCCCAGCGAGGCGATCCTGGACGAGCAGCGCCGGAACATCCCCGAGCGGCTCGCCGAGATCCGCGGCCTGAGGGCGGCGGCGTTCGAGACCAGGAGCCGGCTGCTGGACGGCGGCCTCGCGGCCCTCGGCCCGCTCCTCCATCGCTGCTGGCAGCAGAAGCGGCGCCTGGCCCCCGGCGTGTCGAGCGCCGACCTCGACGCGCTCTACGAGCGGGCCCGGGCCGCCGGCGCGACCGGCGGCAAGCTGACCGGCGCCGGGGGCGGCGGATTCCTGCTGCTCTACTGCCCGTGGGCCGCCCAGGCCGCGCTGCGGTCCGCCCTCGGCGGCTACCGCGAGCTGCCGTTCACGCTCGAGCCCGATGGCAGCAAGGTGATCTTCAACATCCGGCGCTCTCCGTGGACGTAAGGGGCACGGCGTGAAGGCCTTTCTGCTCGCCGCCGGGCTCGGACATCGCTTGCGGCCGCTGACCGAGGACATCCCGAAGTGCCTGCTCCCCATCCGCGGGGTCCCGCTCCTCGCGATCTGGCTCGACCTGTGCGCCCGGCACGGCATCGGCGAGGTGCTGATCAACCTCCATCATCGGGGCGAGCGCGTGCAGGCGTTCCTCGCGGGCTACACGGGCCCGGTCGCCGTGCGGACCACGCACGAGCCCGAGCTCCTCGGGACCGCCGGGACGGTGCGGGAGAACTGGGACTTCGCCCGCGGCGAGCGGGACTTCCTGATTCTCTACGCGGACAACCTGACGGACGCCGACCTCGGCGCCCTCGTCCGCGGGCATCGGGCCAGTGGCGCGCCGCTCACGATCGGCCTGTTCCGGCCCCCGAATCCGGAAGCCTGCGGGGTCGTGGCGCTCGACCCCTCGGGGCTGGTCCAGGGCTTCGTCGAGAAGCCGAGCAGGCCCATCTCGGACCTGGCGAGCGCGGGCATTTTCGTGGCGAGTCCGGCGCTTCGTGAGGCCCTGCCGACGGCGGGGTTCGCCGATTTCGGGCTGCACGTGCTGCCCGGGCTCGTCGGCCGGGCCCACGGGCAACTGATCGACGGCTTTCTCTGCGATATCGGCACGCCCGATGGGTACCGCCGCGCCCAGGACGCCCAGGGGCGGCTCCGCCCGGGCCCCCGGGCCACGGTTTGGGCCCACGATGATTGACCGAACAGGCCCCGTGTCGGTATCATCCTTAAGCGTAGCCGTAACGGGCTTTCGTTCCAGGAGATTTGACTGCGAAGGAGCCTCGATGTGAACCGCCCGGCCGCACTATTGATCGGGGTCCTGGCAGGAGCGGTAGCCCTGGGCTCCGCGGGCGTCTCCTGGGGGCAGATGCAGCCGGGGCAAGCGACCGTCACCGGCGTGACAGGGCGGGCGGAAGCGCTTAACCCGGGCCAGACCCAGTGGGTCCCGCTGACGGCGAACACGAGACTGCCGGAGGGCGCGCAGGTGCGGACCTTCGCGGGCGGATCGGCCGAGGTCGCGCTGCCCGACGGCAGCACGATCCTCGTCGCAGAGAACAGCCGCTACGCGCTGACGAAGCTCGAGGTGGACCGCCGGACGGGCGCGCGCAACATCTTCACCCACCTGGTCGTCGGCAAGGTGCGCGCCCAGGTGCGCCAGGCGCCGGCCCAGATCGTGCAGGCCCGCCAGTCGAACTTCTCCATCTCAACGCCGACCGGCGTGGCGGCGGTGTGGGGCACCGTGGTGGTCTTCGCCTTCGATCCCCGGACGAACACGGGCGTGCTGTTCGTCCTGCCCTCGCCCGGGCAGCCGGCCGCGTTCGCGTCCGCCGCCTACCTCGACCTCCGCTCTCGCACCGCGCGCGTGGTTGCCGCGGGCGCCTTCGTCAGCCACGTGGCCGGGCAATTGCCCTCTGCCCCGACGCCGATCTCGGCGCTGCCCCCGAGCGTCCAGGCGCAGGTCACCGCGGCGACGAACCAGACGACCGCGAACGCGCCGGCGCTCACCCAGGCGACGGTCGTGATCGTCCCGACGACGGTGATCCAGCAGGCCCTCGTCACCCTGGCCGCAGCCACCGTGGCCGCGGCCACGGCGCCGCCGCCGCCGTCTCCGGCCCCGGCGCTTCAGCCCCCCGCGCAGCCGCTGCCGCCTCCCCCGGCGCCGACACAACCGGTCAGTGGACAGTAGGCGCAGAGCGTGCGGCGACGCTCCCTTCTCCTGACTGCGGCGATGTGCCTCGCGCTCGTGTCGCCGGCCGCGGCTCTCGATTTCGACGGGTTCAAGCTCATCCCGTCGCTCAGGTACACCGGCGAGTACGACGATAACGTCCTGCGGCAGTCCAGTGGTGCCAAGTCGGACTTCATCAGCACGGTCTCCACGGGGCTCGCGGCCCAGCTGCGGCTCGGCGGATCCGACCAGCTCTCCGCGGCGTACCGGAACGAGATCCTCCGCTACGTCGAGCGCGGGAACCTCGACACCGAGCGTCACTTCTTCGATCTCGCGGGGTCGCTGACGTTCACGAAGCTGTCGTTCTTCGCCAAGGAGAAGTTCGCGAGCACCGACGACTTCCCGTCCTCCGAGCTGGCCACCCGGATCAAGCGCAACGAGAACGAGGCCGGCGGTGGCGCCGACTGGGACGCCTACGGGCGCTGGGGGCTCGGCGTCCTCCTCAACCACTTCTACGCGGACTACCAGGGCCGGGACTTCGAGATCCTGGACCGCTCCGCCCTCACGCTCGGCGGCCGGGTCTACTACCGGTTCACGCCGCGGTTGCGCGTCTTCGTCGAGTACAACCGCGTCGACGAGACGTATGCCTCGGCCGTGGATCGGGACAACACCCGGCAGCGCGCGTTGCTCGGCCTCGAGGGGAACATTACGGAGCGTCTGTCGAGCACGGCGAAGCTCGGCTACGAACGAACGCATTTCGAGACCGGCGGTCAGTCCGACCTGCAGCAGTTCGTGACGTCGTCGGACACGAAGTTCCAGCCGCTGGAGCGCCTGAGCTTCCGGCTCCTCATGAGTCGCAGCGTCCAGGCCTCGGCGTTCGTCGGGAACTCGCAATTCGTCTCCACGGACGCGCAGCTCTCCGCCGACTATGCGTTTCGCCCCCGGCTCTTCTTCCTGCCCCGGATCACGGCGGGCGTCGACGAGTTCCCGCAGCGGGCCGACAACGCCGGGACGTCGGAGAAGCGAACGGATTTCCGATACGGGTTTGGCCTGGGCATCCGGTACCAAATCCAGAAGTGGTTGCACGTCGATGCGAACTACGACTACACCCGAAGGGACTCCAACTTCGATCAGTTCGACTACGCGGACAACCGGGTCTTCGGGAGTGTCGGCGTATCGTTCTAGGTCGAGACTCGCGGCGCGCGTGGCGGGCCTCGGAGCGGTCGTTGCGCTGCTGGCGCTCGGCTTCGCGCCCCTCCCGGCGCTGGCCTCGAGCTACGTCATCGGGCCGCGCGACGTCCTCAGGATCAACGTCTACGGCCAGGCCGACCTCTCGCGGAACTACGACGTCTCGGACGACGGCACGATCAACTTCCCCTTCATCGGGAGCGTGCGGAGCGTCGGGCTGACCGAGGTGGAGGTCGCCGAGACCATCACCAAGCTGCTGGCCAGGGACTATCTGGTCAACCCCCAGGTCAGCGTCACCGTCGTCGAGTACCGCAGCAAGAAGGTGCTCGTGCTCGGCGAGGTGGCGCGTCCCGGTCCGTACCCGCTGAGCGGGCGGACGACCCTGCTCGACATCGTGACGCAGGCCGGCGCCTTCGCGGGCAGCGTGACCAAGCAGGTCAGCGTCATCCGTCCGCGGAAGGCGCCGGGGCCCGCCGCGGACGGCAACGCGACCGAGAGGGACACGTGGCGATTCCGCGTGGACGGGCTGCAGGCGGCGGGCACGCCCGGCGACTTCCTGCTCCAGGACGGCGATACGGTGGTGGTCTCCCGGCTGCTGTCGGTGCTCGTGCTCGGGGAGGTCGGGCGCCCGGGCGCCCAGGGCCTCGAGAAGGAGGACACCTCGATCCTGGAGATCATCGCGGCGGCGGGCGGCTTCACGCCCAAGGCGTCGCGCAAAGGCGTGCAGGTCGTGCGGACGCTTCCCGACGGGAAGGAGGAGCGCCGCGTCGTCGATCTCTCGGGCGCGGTGCCCCCGGGTCGGAATTTCCGGGTCCGGGAGGAGGACACCGTCGTCGTGCCCCGCGGGAACGCGTACTTCGTGATGGGGGCGGTCAGGAACCCCGGCACCTACTCGCTCGAGGGCGGGCTGACGATCCTGGAAGCCATCAGCATCGCCGGTGGGTTCACGGAGCGGGCGGCGCCGGGGCGGACGAAGGTCATTCGCACGACGAAGAAGGGGCAGGAGACGATCTACGTCGACATGGACGACATCATCAAGCGGGGTCAGCGGGACAAGGCGATCCCGCTCCACGAGGACGACATCATCGTGGTTCCGGAGTCGTTCTTCTGAGCGCGGGGTCGCAGAGGCGGAAATGAGCCAGGGAAGAGCCGGCGGGGCGACACACAGGTTTTCCTCGTTCGCGGACTATCTCGATGTGCTCCGCAAGCGACGCCGTCTCGTCCTCGCCGTGACGCTGCTCGTCGTCGCGGTCGTCGCCATCGCGACGGCCATGCAGGAGCCCGTGTACCTCGCGAGCGCCCGGGTGCTCGTCGACCGGTATCGCATCGACCCCCTCCAGCAGATCGAGATCGACCGCCCGGACATGACCAACTTCTACGAGACGCAGTTTGAGCTGATCCGGAGCCGCCCGGTGATCCAGCGGGCCATCGACGGGCTGCAGCTGGCGACGCGACGGCCGGGGCTGGCCGGCGCCCCCGATCCGGCGAAGGCCGTGCTCGGCGGCGTCAAGGTCGAGGTCGTGCGGGGGACCCGGCTGGTCGACATCAGGGTGGAGGACGGCGACCCGGTCTTTGCGGCCGATCTCGCCAACGCCATCGCGAACGGGTTCGTCAGACACGTCTCCGACCTGCGCCTCGAGGGCAGTCGCAACGCCTACGAGTACCTGACGAACGAAGTGAAGAACATGAAGGACAGCCTCAACCGGGCGGAGATGGCCCTCGGGCGCTACAAGGAGGAGCACCAGCTGATCCTGCTGCCCCAGCGTGCGAACGCGGCGGCCAGCAAGATGTCCGATTTCCACGCGGCGTACGTCGATGCCCAGACGAGGCGCCTGGAGCTGGAGGCCCAGCTCAGGACCGTCCGGGAGGGCGGCCCCAACTCCGCGGCCCTCGAGGCGAAGAGCGAGGCGCTGGCCGGCCTCCGCGCGCAGGAAGCGGCTGCGCAGACGGAGCTGAACAACCTCCTGAAGACGTACAAGGACAAGCATCCCGCCGTCGTCCGCGCGCGCGCCCAGCTCGACGACATCCGCGCTCGTTTGAAGACCGAGCATGGCCGCGTCTTCCAGGCGCTCGAGGGACAGTACAAGATCCAGAAGGCCCGGGAAGCCGCGATGCTCCAGGCCTTCGAGCGCTACAAGAAAGAGACGCAGGATCTCGCCAGGAAGGAAGTCCAGTTCAACGTGCTGCAGCGCGAGGCGACGGTCGGTCGGGACATGCTGGACTTCCTGATCAAGCGCCTGCGGGAGACGGGCCTCAGCAGCGAGCTGAACACCAACACGGTCCGGGTGGCCGAGGCGGCGACGGTGCCCACGTTTCCGATCCGTCCCCGGCGGCTGCAGAATCTGCTGATGGGGTTGCTGGCCGGCCTCGTCGGCGGCCTGGTGATCGCCTTCGTCCTGGAGTTCGCCGAGGACTCCGTGCAGAACCCGGACGACGTGGCCCAGCTCCTCGGCGCCCCGCTCCTGGGCACCGTGCCGGTCCTCCAGGCCGTCAGCCCCAGCGCCCTCAAGGACGCGCCGGACAAGGCGCGGCATCGACTGGTCGAGACCGACGGGGCGGACACCCGGGCCGTCGAGTCGTTGAATCTCATCGGCGTCGCGCTGCGCAGCGACAGCAATGGATCCCTCCCGCGGCGCATTCTCGTGACCAGCGCCACCCCCCAGGAAGGCAAGTCGACGATCGCGGCGAACCTCGCGGTCACCCTCGCGCGCCTCGGCACCCGTGTCCTCCTCGTCGACACCGACCTGCGGCATCCCACGCTCGACAGGTTCTTCGGCGTCCGCACGCCCTCCGACATCGGCGAGGCCGCGCGCCGCGGCACCCCGCTCGGTGAAGCCGTGCGGCCGACGGCGGTGCCCGGCCTGTCGCTGCTCCCGGTGGGTCGCGTCACCGGGAGCCCGCTGGCGTTGATCAAGTCCGCGTACTTCAGCGCGCAGCTCGACGCGCTGGCGGAAGAGTTCGATCTGATCCTGTTCGACTCCCCTCCGATCACGCTCGTGGCCGATTCCATGGCGCTCGCTCCCCTGACGGAAGGCATCGTCCTCGTGGTGCGCCATGGCCACGGCTCCCAGTGGCGGCTCCGGAAGATGGTCGGGCAGCTCGATCGGATTCGTGTCCCGGTCCTCGGGTTCGTGTACGACGGGTACACGCCCCGGGACGACAAGCACTACTCTTACTACTACGGCGCGCCGCGGAAGCGGACCTCCCGCGGGCGGGCGGGGAATCAGACTGTCGGGCGAGGCTCGTAGCGACGCGCGGCACGCGATTCTCCTTCTCGGCCTGGCGACCGTCGTCCTCCTCGCGCCACTCCCGCTCGGAGCGGCGCGCAACCCGTTCGCCGGGCTGCTGCAGCTCGCGGTCTTCGCGCTGGGGGCGGTCTGGGTGGTCGGGGGTGTCGTTAGAGGGCGGCTGGTCGTCCGGGCCCATCCGTGGCACCTTCCTCTGGCGCTGCTCGGCTCGCTGGGCCTCGCCCAGTGGCTCGCCGCGGTTCTTGGGCTCGGCGGAGCTCAGGACCCGCTGGCGCTTCCGCAGCTCGCTCCGACGCGGATCTCGACGACCTCGCCCTGGATGACCAGGTCGGCGCTCGTCCAGGTGCTCGCGTACGGCGTGCTGCTGTTCATCACCGTCCAGGCGGCCCGCCGTCGTTACCTTCGCCACGGCGTCCTGCTGCTCGTCGGAAGCGCCGCGCTGCCGACGGTCTATGGCCTCGTACAGCACGCCGCGGGGAACGCGAGCATCTTCGGCTACGTCAACCGCTACTATCCCTCGCGGCTCTTCGGGACGTTCATCAACGCCAACCACTTCGCGACGTTCCTCGGCATGTCCGCGTCCATCGCCACCGGCGCGCTGATCGGCTGGGTGGTCTCGGGCGAGCGGCGGCAGCTCGAAGCGGCTCGCGGCGGCACCGTCGTCGCCTGGCTGGTCGGTCTGGCGCTCGCCACGATGACGGCGCTCTTCGTCGTCGCCCTCGTGCTCACGCGGTCTCGGGCGGGCGTGGCGAGCGCCGCGCTCGGCCTGGGCGTGCTCCTGGCGGGACTCGTGGGCTCCCTGCGCGGCCGCGCCTGGGGCTTGGGCCTGGCCGGAGCCTGGCTGGGGGCGAGCGGGCTCGGCGTCTGGATGACTCCACAGGTGCGGGAGCGTCTCGTCATTCTCCTCGACCAGCCGACGCAGGAAGGGCGCCTGGCCGCCTGGGAGGCTACGCTACAGATGGTCTCGGCGGCGCCCGTGTTCGGGACAGGACTCGGGACCTACCGCGCCGTCTTTCCCCACTTCCAGCAGGCGAGCCTCGCCCCGGGGCTGTTCCAGAACGCGGCGCACAACGAGTTGCTGGAGGTGCTGGCCACGGTGGGCGTGGTCGGCCTCGTCATCACGGCGGTGGCGGTGTGCCGGATTGTCGGCTGGGTGGCGCGGCCGATGTCCGAGACGGATCGCTTCGGCAAGGCCGTCGGGTGGGGGATCCTCGCAGCACTCCTGGTCCTGTTCCTCCACAGCCTGACCGACTTCCCGCTGCGGACGCCCGCCAACGCCGTGTTCGCCGTGGTCGCCGCGGGGCTGCTGCCGTCGGCCCTGGGCGGCGGCGCGATCCGCGAGTCGCACACTGCCCTGACGTGGCGGGGGCGCGCCGTGCTCGCCCTCGCCGGGGCGGCGCTCCTGGGCCTTGCCGCGGCCGCAGCCGGGCGCGAAGCCCTGGCCGAGCGGCTGGATGGGACGGAAGACGTCGCCGACGAGGCGATCCTGACGGCGCCCCCCGGCGACGAGTCGCGTCTGCTCGCGAGCCGTGCCCTCGACCCGGCGCGTGCGAGGTACCCGCTCAGGCTCGCGGAGATGTACGCGCAGCGTGGCTATCGCCACGTCCAGGACGGCACGGGCGACGAAGCCCGGAGCTGGCTGGAGCGCGCGGCTCGCCAGTACGAGGAGGCGATCCGCCTGGACCCGTGGCGAGCGCTGCCGAGGGCCCGGCTGGCGTGGCTGCGCGGCGTCATGGACGCGACACCTCCGGGCGCGGAGGCCGGGCGTCCGGACCCGCTCCTGCTGTTCCGCTCCGCGATGGCGATCGAGCCGCGCAATCCGTACCCGCCGCGCCTCCTGGCGCTCTGGGCGCTACGGCGCGCGGGCGGCTTCGGCAGCGATGGAGCACGAGAGCGCGAGGCGCTGCTGGAGGTCGGCTACTCGGCGGCCCGCCGGGCCCTCGGCATCCAGGCGACCCTCATTCCGGAGCTCGCCGGACTCGCCCTCGAGGTCTCGGCAGACTACCGGCAGCTCGTCCGCCTCCTCCCCGATGGGCCGTCCAGCCGGATCGACCTCGCGGGGTTTCTCAACCGGTTGAGCCTCCGTCTGGAGGGGACCGAGCCCGCGCGCTCGCAGGAGCTGTGGCGCGCGGCGATGGCGGCCTTCGAGGACGGCACGAGCGCGGCCGCGCGGACCGGGCGCGCGGGGGCGCTGATCCAGGCGCAGGCGGCGCACGCGAGCGCGCTGCTGCAGCATCACTCCGCCGAGCAGGCGCTCGCCCTGGTCCGGCGCGCGAGGGAGACGCTCGGGGCGGCGCCCGAGCTGGCCACGGTCGAGGCGCGGGCGCTCGTCGCCCTGGGGCGGCTCGGCGAAGCGGAGCCGGCGTATCGAGACGCGATCGCCCTTGCCGCGCGGGTCGGTCAGGGGGGCCGGCAGCTCCACCTCCTCGAGGGGCTCGCCCGGCTGTACGAGCGCCTGCCCGCTCCCGAGCGCGCACTGGCGACGTGGCGCGAGGTCCTCGGGCTGAATCCCCGGGAAGGCGAGGCGCACGTGGGCATGGGGCGCGCCTGGGACGCCCTGGGCCAGCCGGAGCGGGCCCTTGCGGAGTACCGGACCGGCGTGGCGGTGTCCCCCCACGACGCCGGCGTTCGGAGCCGCGTCGCCGATGCGCTGTTCCAGCGACGACTCTACGGCGAAGCCATGGCGCACTGGGAGGTCCTCGTCCGGAACAACCCGGAGGATGCCGACGCGCACCTTCGCCTGGCCGACGGTCACGAGCGCCTGGGCGACCCGGCCGAGGCGCGGCGGCACTATGTCGAGGCGCTCAGGCTCGTGCCCGGGAATGCGCGGGCGCAGTCCGCCCTGGCCCGGCTCGGGGCGAGTCCTTCGTCCCCGTGACGGCGCCATCACGCATCGCGGGCAACACCGTCCTGCTGGTCGCCGATCGCCTCGTCTCCCTGGCCGTCGGCGTCGCGATCATCTCCCAGGTCAGCCGCTACCTGGGCGTCGAGGGCTTCGGCCACTTCGGCCTCGTCCAGACGCTCGTCCCCGCGTTCCTCGTGCTGTCGGACTTCGGCATGTCGACGATCCTCCTTCGCGAGCTGGCGATCGAGGGGCCCGACCGGGGCCGGCTCCTCGGAACCGTGACCGTCCTGAGAGTCGGCCTCGGGCTCGCCTCGCTCGCGGCCTGCGTGGGGCTGGCCGCGCTCCTCGGCTATCGGGGACCGCTGTTCTGGGCCATCGTCCTCTACGCGGGCTCGCTCCTGTTGCCGCCGCTCGAGACGCTCGGCCTGGTCTTCCGGGCCACGGTGCGGAACGAGCGCCTGGTGGCCGCGTCGCTCCTCGGGCTGCTCGCGTATGCCGCCGGCGCCTGGGCGACCGTCTCGCTCGACCTGGGGCTCCTCGGCGTGACGGCGGCGCTGCTCGCGTCCAGCATCGTGCGTGCCGCCGTCACGCTCGCGCTCGCCGCCCGCGAGGTGCGTCCTCGCTTCGTGATCGACATGAGGACGTGGCTCCGGCTGGGGCGGCTCGCGGCGCCGCTGGGCATCGCGAGCCTCTTCGGCATCCTCTACGGGCGGATGGACATGGTCATCCTCTCCAAGCTGGCCCGGCCGAGCGACCTCGGGCTCTACTCCGCCGCATCCCGGTTCGGGGTGATCCTGAGCTTCTTTCCGCAGGCCTTCGGGGGTGTCGTCTTTCCCGCGCTCTCCCAGGCCTCGGGCGACCAGCCGACCCTGGCGCGGCTGTATGGCCAGGCCACGAAGGTCGTCATCGTCCTCGGCCTCCTCGCGGCCGGCGTGCTCTCCGGCAGCGCGAACGAGGTCGTCCGCGTCGTCTTCGGGGAGGCCTTCGAGGGGGCGGGGAGTATCTTGCAGGTGATCGGCTGGCAGTACGCGCTGATCTTCCTCAACACCATCAGCGGGTACCTGCTGATCGCGATCGGGCGCCAGCGCGACAGCATGGTCCTCGACGGGATCGCCGTCGTCGTGAATGCGGCGGCACTGCTCGTGCTGGTCCCCCTTCGTGGAGCGATGGGCGCCGCCCTCGCGGGCCTGGTGACCCATGCGGCCATCGCCGTGATGGCGGCGGCGGTGGTCTGGCGCCGTGCCGCCTGCTCGCCCTCGATCAGCCTGGTCGCCAGGTCGCTGCTCGCGACAGGCGTCATGCTGCTCGTGCAGCGCTGGCCCGGGGTGGGCCCGATCGCAGGCCCCCTGGCGTACGTCGGGCTGCTCTGCCTGATGCGGGTCTACTCGGTGAGGGACGTCCGCGCGCTGATCCCCCGGATCGCCGCCGCGCCATGAGGGGGCGCCGGCTCCGTGCGGCGGGGCTCGTCCTGTTCGGCGTGGTCCTGGCGCTCCTCGGCGGGGAGCTGCTGGCCCGCTGGCAGTTCGAGCTGCCCGACACGATGATCGAGCCCGACGCCGCGCTGGGCTGGCGCCACGTCCCGAACCGGGCGGGCTGGTATTCCGAGTCGGCCTGGCGCTTCGAGGGCAAGCCGCGGATCCCGGTGCGGATCAACTCGCAGGGATTGCTGGAGCGCGAATACCCGCTCCGCAAGGCGGACGGCGCGCGACGCGTTCTGGTGCTCGCCGATTCCTTCGGCGGTGACTTCGGCGTTCCCTTCGACGCGCTCTTTCCAAAGGTGGCGGAGGCCCGCGCCAACGCCGGCCGCCCGGAACGCCGCTACGAGGTGATCAACGCCGGGGTGTCGGGGTTCGGCACGGCGCAGGAGCTGGTGATGTTCCGCGCGCTCGGGCGGCGCTACGAGCCGGACGTCGTCGTCCTGGCCTTCTACATGAACGACGTCGGTGACAACGGCGACGGCTATCGGCGACGACCGCGCTTTTCCCTGCGGGAGGGGCGCCTCGTGTCGGAGGCGCCGGCGCTCGACAGCTCGGACATCGAGTCGCTCCCGGCGACGCGCCTCCTGAACGCGCACTCCCGCCTGTTCCGCCTCGTGCGGGAGAAGCTGATCCGGTGGCCCGCCGCGCGGGGACTCCTGGCTCGGCTGCACCTGGCCAACCCCAGGGTTCTCCAGGCCGACGCCGCCTATCGCGGCTGGCTGGCGATCTTCCTGACGGAGGACGATCGGACCGCCGAGGACCAGTGGCGGCTCACGGAAGCCCTGATCCGCCAGCTCCGAGACGAGGTGAGGGCCGCCGGCGCCCGCTTTGCGGTGATGATCTTCCCGATGGAGGGCCAGGTCTATCCGGAACGGTTTACCCCGTTCTGGCGGCAGTATTACGCCGGTCGCGACTACGACCTCGACAGGCCCAATCGAGCGCTCGCCCGATTCCTTGCCCGGGAGGAGATCCCGGCGCTCGACCTGCTGCCGGCGCTCCGCGCCCGCGCCGCGCAGGGCGAGGCGGACCTCTACCGTCCCGGCGACATCCACTGGACCCCGAAGGGCCACGCGATCGCGGGCGAGGCCCTGGTCGAGTTCCTCGCGCGGCAAGGGCTCCTCGGCCCATGAGGCGGCGCATGCTGCGCGGGGCCGGCCTCGTCCTCGTGGGTGTCGTCGTCGCGCTCGGGGCCGGCGAGCTGGTCGCCCGCTGGGCGTTCGATCCGCCCACCGTGCTGATCGAGCCGGACCCGATCCTGGGCTGGCGTTATGTCCCGAGCCTCACGGGATCGTGGGCGGCGTCGGCGTGGAAGTTCGACCGCGCGCCGCGCATCCCCGTGCGCGTCAACTCCCAGGGGCTGCTGGACCGAGAGTATCCGTTCGAGAAACCGCCGGGCGTCGTGCGCGTGCTGGTCCTCGCCGATTCGGTTGGCGGCGACCCGGGCGTACCCCTGGACGCGCTGTTTCCGAAGGTCGCCGAGCGTCGCGCCGGCGCGGACCGGCGCTGGAGCCCAACCGAGGTGATCAACGCCGGCGTCACGGGGTTCGGCACGGCGCAGGAGCTGGCGATGTTCGAGGCGGTGGGCTGGCGGTACGAGCCCGACGTCGTCGTGTTGACCTTCTCCATGAGCGACGTCGGCGACAGCACCGACCTGTCGGAGCCGAGACCCCGGGCGGTGTTCCAGGACGGCCTGCTGGCGCTTGAGCCGCCCCGCGTCCCGTCGCCCGTCGCGGAGCCGCCGTCCCGCGCCCGGCTCCTTGGCGCCCACTCCCGGCTCTACGCGCTCGCGCGGGAGAAGCTCGTCCGGATTCCAGCCACGCGCCGCGTGCTCGCCCGGCTGCACCTGCTGGGGCCCAGGGTCTTGCAGGCGGACGCCGGCTTCAGGGACGGCCTGCGGGTGTTCCTCGCCGATGACGACGCCCATGCCGCGCGAGGGTGGGGCCTGACGGCGGCGCTGCTCCGCCGGCTCCGAGACCGGGTGCAGGCCCGGGGAGCCCGCTTCGTCGTGATCATCGCGCCGATCGAGGGGCAGGTGTACCCGGAGCGGTTTCCGGCCCTCTGGAACCAGCATTTCAGCGCGCGCCGGTACGATCTCGACAAACCCAACCGCGTGCTCAGGGAGTTCCTGGCGACGGAGCGTATTCCCGCACTGGATCTGCTCCCCGCGTTCCGCGCGCGGAGTCGCGCCGGTGACGCCGATCTCTATCGGCGCGGCGACGGGCACTGGACGGTGCAGGGGCACGAGCTGGCCGGAAGCGCCCTGATCGAGTTCCTCGGGCGCGAGGGGTTCCTCGCGGCGCGGGTGACCGGGTGAGGACGCCATGGCGATGAGCCCGGGGAGAGGCTGGCGGAGCGTGAGCGTCCTGGTGACCGGCGGCTGCGGCTTCGTGGGCTCCTGGCTCGCCCGCGCGCTGGTGGAGGCCGGGGCCAGCGTCACATGCCTCACCCGGGGCGACTGGCGGGGCTCGTCACTGGACCTGCTCGACCTCGGGGAGCGGGTCCGCGTCGTCCGCGGGTCCACCACCGACTACGAGGTGCTCGCGCGCATTCTCGAGGCGTCCGCGGTCGAGGTCTGCTTCCACCTGGCCGCGCAGCCCCTGGTGGGCGTGGCGGGACAGGCGCCGCTCGCCACCTTCGAGGCGAACGTGCAGGGGACCTGGACCGTCCTCGAGGCGTGCCGCGCCAGCGCCAGGATCCGCGGCGTGGTCGTCGCATCGAGCGACCGGGCCTACGGCGACGACGCCGCGCACGGGCTGCATCCCTACGACGCGTCCAAGGCCTGCGCCGACATCCTGGTGGGGTGCTATCACCGGACCTACGGGATGGCCGTTGCCGCCACCCGGTTCGTCAATATCTACGGTGGCGGTGACACGCACCGCTCCCGCCTCATCCCCGAGACGATCCACGCGGTGCTCGAGGGGCAGGCCCCGGTGATCCGGAGCGACGGCAGGCCGCAGCGCGACTTCCTGCACGTCGACGACGCGGTGCGGGGCTACGTGCGGGTCGCGGAGCGCCTCGAGTCCGGCGCCGCCGGCGAGGTGTTCGACTTCCGGGCCAACGCGCCGATCAGCATCCTGAAGCTCGTCGAGCGGATCGTCGCGCTGTCCGACCATCCGGAGCTGCGACCTCGCGTCCTCGGCACGGACACTCCTCCGGCCGACGTGCGCGCTCGCGGGGCGCCGGACGACCGCGCCCGGGAGCTGCTCGGGTGGTCTCCGACTGTCGGCCTCGACGAGGGGCTGCGGCGGACGTACCGATGGTACCGCGAGCACCGCGGGCGTCTCGGCGGACGGCGGCCATGAGGGCCGAGAGCGGCGTGCCGACCGTCTCGGTGTGCGTCCCGACCTTCAATCGTGCGCGGTACCTGTCCGTCACGATCGAGAGCGTCCTCGCCCAGACGTTCCGGAACTACGAGCTGATCGTCTGCGACAACGGCTCGACGGACGACACACCTCGCGTCGTGCAGGCGTTCGGCGACGCGCGGATCCGGCACCTCCGCGCCTCGAGCACCCTCGGGATGGGGGCGAACTGGCGCCGCGGTCTCGAGGCCGCGCGAGGCCGCTATTGCGCGATCCTCGCGGACGACGACACCTGGGCCCCCACGCTCCTCGAGACGTTGCTGGCACCCCTCGAGGACGACCCGCGCGCCGACATCGCGTTTTGCGACCACTTCATCATGGACGCCGACGGGCGCGTGCTCGAGGACGCCACGGACGACTGCTCGCGCGGCTACGGGCGCGCCGGCCTGCGGCCGGGGCTCCACCTGCCGTTTCTCGAGCTGGCCCTCCGATGGCAGGCCGTCTGGCACGGGGCCGCGCTCTTCCGTCGCGCGCGCGCCCTCGACACGGGCGCCGTCGAGCCGCGCGCGAACACGGTGGTCGACTTCTATCTCTCCGCCCGGCTGGCCCTGGGCGGAGGCGGCGCGATCTACGTACCCTCGCGCCTCGCCTACGTCCGCCGCCACGAGGGCTCCTCCCTGGCGACGTCCGGCGCCCAGATCTGGGCTGACGTCGGCTGGGTCTGCACCCAGTTGAGCCGTGACGTCCCGCCGGGCCCCCTGGCGAGGGTGGTTCGTGACCGGTGGGCCTGGGCGTCGTTCCGCGAGGGGATTTCACTCTGTCGTCAGGGCCGCTATCTCAGCGGCCTGCGCGCTGCCGGACGCGGACTCAGGCTGGGCGGCGTCTGGACGCCGTTCCGGAGGAGCCGCGCCCGGTGAGGATCCTCCAGGTGGGGAACTGGCGTGGCGGCGGCGGCGGGATCGAGGGTTACGTCCGTGACCTCGCGCGCGCGCTCCAGGCCGCCGGCCAGACGGTTGCCATCGCCTCCGACGCGGCGAGCGAGGCGGAGTCGCGCGCGGAGGGCTGGCTGGAGTACTCGATCCCCGGGCTCACCGACTGTCACAGCCTGATTCCGGCCCGCGCGGTGGGGCGTCGCGTCGCGGGCATGCTCGCTCGCGAGCGGCCGGACGTCGCCTACGTCCATCACTTCCTGCATCCGGGCGCAGCCGCGGAGGTGCTCCGCGCCGTCCCGACGGTCTTCTTTCACCACACCCACGACCTCTACTGCCCGGCCGGCAGCAAGCTGCTGCAGAGGAGCGACCGGGTGTGCCCCTATCCGATGGGCGTCAACTGCGTCCTCCAAGCGTATCGCGAGCGGTGTCACAGCCGCCGACCGCTCCGCCTGGCGCAGAGTTTCGTCCGCGTGCGGCGGGCGCGGCGCTGGGCTCGACGCGTGGAAGCCATGGTGGTGGATACCCGTCACATGAAGGAGCGGCTGGTCGCGGAAGGCTTCGCGGCCGAGCGGATCGCGGTGCTGCCCACCCCGATCCGCATTCCGGAGAAGGTGACGTGGGAGGATCGGCCGGGGCGCGAGCCTCTCGTCCTCTTCGGCGGCCGACTCACGCCGCACAAGGGGCTCCGCTGCCTCCTGGAGGCGATGACACTCGGGAGGGCGAGGTATCGGCTGGTCGTGGCCGGCGACGGCTACTTCGCATCGGAGCTGAAGGCGCTGGCCCGCCGGCTCGGGCTCGGCGGTCGGGTCGAGTTCCGCGGTTGGCAGGATCGGGAGGCGCTCGACGACCTGTACGTGGCCTGCGACCTGGTGGTCGTGCCGTCGGTGTGGCCGGAGCCCTTCGGCATGGTCGGCCCCGAGGCGATGGCCCACGGCAGACCGGTGGTCGCGTTCGACGTGGGCGGTATCTCCGACTGGCTGGAGCACGGCCGGACGGGCTTCCTCGTGCCGCCGACCCAGGTAAAGGCGCTGGCGGAGCAGATCGAGCGGCTCCTCTCCGAGCCGGGGCTGGCGCGGACGATGGGCGCGGCGGGCCGGGAGCGCGCGATCCGCATCTACAGTCACGAGACGCACGCCGCCGCGCTGTGCGCGTGGCTGGGGGCGGCGATCGCGCGCCGCCGCGAGGAGCCATGACACACGCGGCGGTGGTCTTCAACGGCATCCTCGGCGGCGGCGGCCTCGGCTGGGGGATGGCGCAGGTCGCGGGAGCCTTCGCCCGCGCCGGCATGCTCCGGCGGGTGCTGTGCGGGGGCATCGACGGCGGGATCGGCCTCGGGCCTCTGCCGCTGACCCGCGTGTCGACCACCGCGCTCGTCGGCACCCTGTTCCGGACGCCTCTCCGCTCCCGAGACGACTTGATCCGGACACTCAGCGACGCGAGCTTCGACCTCCTGGCCAGTCGCCGCCTCCCGGCCGACGCGGACCTCGTCTACGTCTGTAGCTGGGCGGCGCTGCGCACGATCCGCGCCGCCCGCGCGCGGGGTGCCCGCTCGGTCCTGTGGTGTCCCACCCCCCACATCGAGGAGTCGATCCGTATCGCCCGGGAGGAGGGAGCGCGGTTCGGCACGAAGACGCGCTACGCGACGGACTGGATGCGGCGCCGCGTCCTCCAGGAGTACGCCGAAGCCGACTGGATCCGGGTGGACTCCCGGTACGTGCTCGAGACCATGGTCCGGCGCGGGGTTCCGCGCGAGAAGCTGCTCCTGGTGGCTCCCGGCGTCGATGCTTCACGCTTCTATCCCGGGCAAGGCGACGGCGTGTTCCGCGTCTGCCTCGTCGGTCAGCTCAGCCTGCTGAAAGGCTACCCCTATCTCGTGCGGGCGTTCGAGGCGCTGGGCGTTCCCGCCGGTGAGCTGATGCTGTTCGGGCCGCTCGTGGACCGCTTCAACAGGCGGATGGTGGAGCGGTACCTGGTCAATCCCCGGATCCGTCACGGCTACGGAGATCCGGTGCCGGTGTACCAGCGCGCCTCAGTGTTCGTCCTGCCCTCGGTGGCGGACGGGTTCGGCTTCGCCGTGCTGGAAGCGATGGCGTGCGGCCTGCCGGTGATCATCTCGGAGAGCACCGGGGCCAAGGACTGCGTCCGGGACGGCGAGGAAGGCTTCGTCGTCCCCGACCGGGACGTGGAGGCGATCCGGGTGCGGCTGCTCGAGCTGTACCGGGACCCGGCGCTGGCACGCCGGATGGGCCGGGCGGCGCGTCGTCGAGCGGAGGGGCTGGACGTGGGGAGGGTCGGCCCCGAGCTGCTCCGGGCTCTCACGCAGGCGCGGGAGGCCGCCCGGTGAAGGTGTCCGTGCTCGTCATCACCTACCGTCGGCCCGACGACGTGCGCCGGTGCCTGGGCGCGCTGCTGGAGCAGACGCGGCCGCCGGACGAGATCGTGGTCGTCTCGCACGCGGGGGATGCCGAGACGGCGGCGGCGCTCGGGACGTTCGTCGCGCGGCGGGACGTCGCGCGACGGGTCCGTCCGGTGACCGTGTCGCGGGTCGGGATCCTGCCCGCCGAGCAGGCGGCGATCGCGCACGCGGAGGGCGAGATCCTGTGCTTCATCGATGACGATGCCGTGGCTCCACCGGACTGGATCGCGAAGCTCCTCGCCCACTACGAGGACTCCGCGGTGGGCGGGGTCGGGGGGCAGGACGTCATTCACGACCAGGGACGGATCGACACCTCCACCGCCGAGGTCGTCGGCCGCCTCACCTGGTTCGGGCACGCCGTGGGGAACCACCACAAGTTCGTCTCCGGCGGGCCCCGCCCGGTCCAGCTCCTCAAGGGGTGCAACATGAGCTTCAGGCGGGTGGCCATCGATGGGCTGGACGACGGGATCCGCGGCCAGTGGGCCTCCCACTTCGAGACGGGGCTGTGCCTGCAGGCGATCGGTCGCGGGTATCGCCTCGTGTACGATCCGGCGATTCGCGTGGAGCACCACGTGCGTCGGGGCCAACGCTACCGCGACCTCACGGACCAGATGGAGGACTACCGTCTCGCCACCCACAACTTCACCTACCTCCTCTTGAAGTACCTGCCGTGGCCGTGCAAGCTCGGATTCCTGACCTTCACGTTCCTCGTCGGAGACGGCATGTCGACGGCGCCGCTGCACACAGGGATGATGCTGCTGCGCGGCCGCGACCCGCGGCACACGCTGGCGAAGTTCGTCACCGATCTGCGCGGCAAGCTGGCCGGGCTCCGCACGTACTGGCGTCCATGGTGAACGGCTGGGAGGACAGTGCATGCCCGCTCTGCGGGAGCCTGCGGGCCGCGCCGGTCTGGGAGGAGATCCTCGACGCGGACGCGCGCCGCGTGAGCGGGGCGTCGGAGGTGCGGGTCGTCGAGTGCACGGGCTGCCGGTTCTGCTTCACCAATCCGCGTCCCTCCGAGGAGATCCTGAGCCGATACTATGGCCTGGTGACCGACGGGGTCGGGGCGGCGGACGAAGGCAGCGGCTCCCGCCAGGCGCTCTTCGCCGAGGGCCTGAGCCTCATCCGCCGACTCGCGCCCGGGCGGCGCCTCCTGGACGTCGGCTGCTGGACGGGAGAGTTCCTCCGGGTGGCACGCGCCGAGGGCTTCGGTGGCCGCGGCGTCGAGATCAACCCGGTGCTGGCCGAGTACGCGAGAAACCAGCACGGCCTCGACGTTCTGGTCGGAGGCTTCGGCGACGTCCCGCTCGATCCCGGGAGCGCCGACGCCGTCACGATGTGGGACGTCCTGGAGCATCTCCGCGATCCACGGCGTGCCGTCCGGCGCGCGTTCGACGTCCTGGTGCCGGCGGGTCTCCTGGTCGTGGTGTCGCCGAACATCCGGTTCCAGCTCGTCAAGAGCCGGCTGATGCGCCGGCTCGGCAGGCCGGCGACGATCAGCGGCATCGCCCACCTGAACCATTTCAGCGAGGCGTCGCTCGCGAAGCTGGTCGAGCGTGAAGGTTTCACGGTGGCCCATCGCGGCACTGCGGCGGCCCACCTGCGGGGCGGGCGGGTCGAGAACGCCCTGCGTTGCGCGTACGTGGCCATGGCGCGTCTGGTCCGCGTCACGACGGGCATCAACGTGAACAACTCGCTGCTCCTTGTCGCGAGAAGAGGCCCCTGACGGCGACGGGCATGGCGCGCGTGGACATCCGCTACGATCGGATCGACGACGAGGGGTACCTCCGCGCCCTCGGAGCCTCGCTCGGCATCGGCGCCCGCGAGCAGGAGCGCTACGCCGGCATCCGCCGGCTCTCCAAGGCCCTCCGCCTCGCGAGCGCCATCGCGCTGCTCGGCCTCGTCGGTCTCGCCGGCGTCACGGGCGGCCTTCCCGGGGCCGGCCCGCTCATGGGGGCCGTCGCGGTCTTCATCGTCGACTACGCCGTGTACCGCTACCGGGCACAGCACTCGCGCCGAGCGTTCGTGCACCACCTTCTCCTCCACAAGCAGGCCGGCGGCATCGAGCGGAAGTTTTCGGCGGAGGTTTACGACCGCGATTTCTCGGAGGACGAACGCCGGGGTCTCCTCCGCGCCGACGAGGCGTTCTTCGAGCGGCCCGGCGTGCCGTTGAACTTCCCGCTTCGCGTCCGCCTGGTCAGCCACCTCATCAGCCGGCTCCACGTGGCCGGACGGCGACTCCTCGACGTGGGCGTCCTCTTCGGGTACTTCTCCGAACTGTACCTGAACACCGGGAACCGGGTGGTCTCGCTCGACATCTATACGTCGGGGCTCCAGGCCCTGCGCCGCCGTCGGCCGGACAGCGCCTGCGTCGCCGGAAACGCCCGGGCGATGCCCCTGCGGTCGGGCGCGTTCGACTTCGTGAGCTGCCTGGAGGTCGTCGAGCACGTGGCCGATCCCGTGGAGGTGCTCCGAGAGGTCGCGCGAGTCCTGGCGCCGGGGGGGCGGTGCCTGCTCACGACGGACAACCTGCAGGAGGTCTCCCTCTCGTGTCTCTGCAACCCGCTCGTCGCGGTGGAGCGCGTCGCCTCGTTCTTTCTGGACATTCCGCTGCCCCTGGCGGCGACAGGTTCGATCGCCGGGGGATACAGCACGGCGTTCACCAGGCGGGACATCGAGGCGTTCAGCCGCGCGGCCGGCCTGCGCGTCGGCTGGTGCGCCTCCTACTTCTTCCTCCTGGAGGCGCACGTGCTGATTGAGCGGCTGTTCGGCGTCACGAGGGGCCCGTACGCGACGCGCTGGACCCGCGTGGAGCACGTGCTCCGCGCCATCCCCGTGGTGCGGTGGTTCGGGCACCACTGGGTATTTGTCCTTGAGAAGCGGGCGGAGTGAGCGGCGTGGGCCGTCAACCGCCGAGACCGCTCTGGTTGGCCGCGTGGCTGTGGGCGACGTGGGTGGAGTGCGCGGAGGCGTACGTGGACCCGGGAACGGGCGCGCTGCTCTTGCAACTCCTGCTGGCCGCCTTCGTCGGGTTCTTCTTCTACGTGTGGAAACTCCTCCGGTCGGTCGCGAAGAAGGTGGTCGAGTTCTGCCTGGGGCGTCGGACCCGTGACCGCTAGCCCACTCTCGTTCCGGGACCCCGGGGGGCGCCTGATCAAGGCCGGCGGTCGCCTGATCCGCGCCGTCAACCCGACGGGCCGCCCGAACCTGGACGCGTACCTTTCGTCGGCCGCCGTGCGCGAGTTCGTCAGGACCGGGCGGGTGATCGGCGCCCGGCTCCTGGACGCGGTGGCAGCCGCCGACCTGCGGTCGACGTGGGACGACGGCGCGCTCACGGAAGGCGCCGAGGGCGCCGCGCTGGTGGAGCACGAGAGGCTCTTCGAGAGCTTCCCCTACGAGTGGCCCCTGGAGATGCTCCACGCCGCCGGGGCCCTCACCCTGGACCTCGCCGAGGCGCTGCTCGCCGAGGGGCTCGGCCTGAAGGACGCCACCCCCTACAACGTGCTCTTCCAGGGTTCGGAGCCCATCTTTGTCGACGTGCTCTCGTTCGAGGCGCGCCACGCCGGCGATCCGACGTGGCTGCCGTACGGCCAGTTCGTCCGGACGTTCGTGCTCCCGCTGCTCGTGGGCAAGCACCTCGGGCTGCCCCTGGACCAGCTCCTGCTGGCGCGTCGCGACGGCCTCGAGCCATCCGAGGTCTACCGGCTGTGCGGCCCGCTGCGGAGGCTCCGGCCGCCGTTCCTCACCGCGGTGTCGTTGCCCGTCTGGTTGGCCGCGTGCCGCCCGCAGAGCGATCCCGCCGTCTATCGGGAGCGGCGGCTCGCCGATCCGGAACGCGCTCGACACGTCCTGCGCGCCCTGCTGAAGCACCTGCGCCGGATCCTGGCGGCCGCCGCGCCCCCACCGAGCGCGTCGTCGCGCTGGTCCGACTACGCGGTCGCGCGTGAGACCTCCACGCCCGCGTATGCCGCGGCCAAGCAGGCGCTCGTGGACGCGGTGCTCGCGGAGCGGCGTCCGCGGAACGTCCTGGACGTCGGGTGCAACACCGGGCGGTTCAGCGTCCAGGCGGCGCGGGGCGGCGCGGCGGTCGTCGCGATCGACGCCGACCCGGCGGTGGTGGGCGCGCTGTGGCGCGAGGCGCGCGGGGCGGGCCTCGACATCCTCCCGCTCGTCGTCGACCTAGCGCGGCCGAGCCCGGCCGTCGGGTGGCGCAACGCGGAGTGCCGGGCGTTCCTCGACCGCGCCCGGGGGGCGTTCGACACGGTGCTGATGCTGGCCGTGGCGCACCACCTGCTCGTGGGCGAGCAGATTCCGCTCAGCGAGATCGTCTCCCTCGGCGCCCAACTCGGCACGCGAACGCTGATCGTGGAGTTCGTGGCTCCTGCCGATCCGATGTTCCGCCGGCTGGCACGAGGACGTGACGCCTTGTTCGCCGACCTGACGCGGGAGCGCTTCGAGGCCGAGTGCCGCCGGGAGTTCACGGTCGCCGCCTGTCGCCAGGTGGCCGAGGCCCGGTGGCTGTACGTGCTGGACCGGCGGGGATGAGAGCCGCTCTGCGAGACGCCGCCGTGGCGCTGTCGCTGGCGAACCTGTCGTTCATCACGGTCTGGTCCCGGTTGTTCGATTCGCCGAACATCGTCGAAGTCGGGAACGTGCGGACGTATCTCGTCGGCATCGTCCTGAACGTCCTTCTCCTCGCCCTGGCGCTGTGGGTTGTCGTGCTCGGGGCGACGCGCTTGCAGCGTCCGTGGGCGCGCCGAACGATGCAATGGATGTTCCTCCTGGCCGTGGCGGTTCCCCTGAACGGTATCCGCGTCCAGCTGACCGACCTGACCGTGCCGGCGCTGGCCGCGCCGTTTGGGGGGGGTGGGACGATGGCTGTGGGAATCGCGCTGGCCGCCGTCGCGGTCGGCCTGCTCGTGCGATGGCAGGACCGGGTTGTCGCCGGGATCGCCACCGTCCTCCTGGTCTGCCTTCCGTTCGTTGCGGTGACGTTCTTCCACGCGGCGAGGGTGCTGGTCAGGCACGAGACGCCGAGGACCGTCGTCGAGGAGCGAGCCGGGGTGCGCGCGCCGACAGAAGGCCCTACGCAGCGGGTCGTGTGGCTCCTCTTCGACGCGATGGACTATCGCCTGAGCTTCCCCGAGCGGCCGCGGACCGTGAGGCTCCGGGAGCTCGACCGGCTCTGCGGCGAGGGGCTGTGCGCGCGGAACGCGTTCCCCCCGGGAGGCAGCACGGCGGCGGCGATGCCGGCGCTGATCACCGGGCGGCGGGTTGCCGAGGTGAAGCCGTACTACCCCGGCGATATGACGGTGCGGTTCGTCGGCGCCGATCGGAGCGTACTGTGGAGCAGCCAGCCGAGCGTGTTCTCCAGGGCCCGCGCGCTCGGGGCGCGCGGCGGCGTGGTCGGGTGGTACCTGCCGTACTGCGAGGTGCTGGGCGGGACCCTGACCAGCTGCCGGATGGTGTCGGCCGGCGCGGCGAGCCTGCCCGAGGTGATGGGGCTTCAGACGGAGACGCTCATCGGCACCGTGCCGGCCGTGTGGCGCCTCGGATACCGGGAAGGCGCGCGGCAGCTTCGACGGCACCGCGAGCGGGGCACCCGCAGATACCTTGACGTCCTCGAGGCGGCGCGCGAGGCGGCGGCACGGCCGGACCTCGACCTGCTGCTCGTCCACTGGCCGATCCCGCACGAGGCGTTCATCTACGACCGCTTCAAGGACGACTTCAGCCTCGACGCCGACCCGGTGGCCGGCTATTTCGACAACCTCCAGCTCGTGGATCGGACCCTCGGGGAGGTCAGGCGCGCGATGGAACGCGCCGGTGTGTGGGAGCGGACGACCGTGGTGGTCACCGCGGACCACTCGTGGGCGGAGTCGATCGCCCTCGATGGCCGCCGGGACTACCGGGTGCCCTTCGTGCTCAAGCTCGCCGGCCGGCGGACTCCGACCGCGTACGACCCGCCCTTCAACACGCTCCTGCTCCACGGGCTGATCCTCGAGCTGCTCAAGGGAGGCCTTCGCGATTCGACGGACGTCGTGCGATGGCTCGACCGGGAGCGGGGAGCCGTGCCCGTCCGGAGGCGATGAGTCCGAGGCGGATTATACTCCCCTGGAGGATGCGACGAACGTTCCTGCTCCTCCTCGGGCTGCTGAGCGGGCTCGTGCTTGCCGAGGCGGCGCTGCGCGTGTACCTTCGCCCCTACGACGAGACGCGCTTCCGTCGGCCGGATCCCGTCTATCACCATGGTCTCGTGCCGAATGCGCGCGGAAGGCAGCGGACGAGCGAGTGGGACGTCGAGTATCAGGTCAACAGCCTCGGGCTCCGCGACCGGGAGACCGCCCCGACGAAGCCGCCGGGGACGTACCGCATACTCTGGACCGGGGACTCCACGATCGACGGCGCGGGACTCGCGCTCGACGACACGCCTCCCAAGCAGCTCGAGCGCCTGCTGAACGCCGGGACCTGCCGCACACGCTTCGAGGTCCTCAACGCGGGGGTCGCGAGCTTCTCGCCGATCCTCGAGTATCTCTTTGTGAAGACCACCGGGCTGCGGCTGGCGCCGGACCTGGTCGTCCAGCATTTCGACATGTCCGACGTCCAGGATGACTACATCTACTCCCGGCTCGCGCGAATCGCCGCCGGCGACGTACCCGAGGCCGTGTCTGGCCTTGACAGCGGCCCGGCTGTGGATGGGCCCGGGCTTCCCGCCGAAGCGCCGCGGGGCGTCCTCGAGCGGGCGGTACGCGCCGCGAAGCTCTTCCAGTTGGTGCGGGCCGTGCCGGCCGTGCGCGAGGTGTTCGGCGTGAGCCGGATGACCCTGGACACGCCGCGGGACCTTGAGGCCCGCGGGCTGGTCGGCGATATCCGTGCGGATCGCTTCGCCATCACGCGCGACGGCGCGGACCTGCCGGGTCACTGGGCGCGGTCACGGCGCTACCTCGCGCTGATGGGCGACCTCCTTCGATCCCACGGTGTCCAGTGGGTGTTGACCGTGAGTCCGTACGGCCACCAGGTCGCGCCGGAGGAGTCCGAGCCCGGCCGCCGCTACTTCGGCCTCGGGCCGGGGCTGTACGGCTCCACGACCCCGTTTCGGACCCTGGAGGCCTTCGGCGTGAGCCAGCGGGTCACGGTCGTCAACAGCCTCGAGGCGTTTCGCGCGGCGCCGGCCGCCGACCGCCCGCTCTTCTATCGCTACGACATGCATCTCAACGCCCGCGGCGCCCGGGTCTACGCGCGGGCGGTGGCGGCCGGGCTTCGGCGAAGCGGAGCGCTGGCCGGGGCGAGGTGCTGAGAGGGGCCCATGGAGCTGAGCGAACAGCGGTTGCTGGTGATCTCGCCCCATCCCGACGACGAGACCTACGGATGCGCCGGGACGATCGCCAAGATCAAGGACCACGGCGGAGAGGTCTACGTGATCGTCGTAGCCCTGGCCGACCTGCCGCATTACGTCGCCGGCGGGATGGAGCCGGTCACCGCGACGACGCGCGCGCAGGAGCTGGACGACGTCATGCGCTTCCTGAAGGTGGACGACTACGAGGTGCTCTTCACCGACCCCGAGCGCCTGCTGCGGCTGGACGCCCTGCCGCGCCGCGATCTGGTCGAGCGGTTCGAGCGGGGGTGCCGCCTGGCCATCAACACGCTCAAGCCGACCATCGTCGCCCTCCCCGCGCCGTCCTACAACCAGGACCACGTCGCCGTGTTCGAGGCGGGGTTCACCGCCTGTCGGCCGCACCTGCCGGAGTACAAGCACGCGCCCACGATGGTCGTGACCTACGACAATCCGACGCTCTCGTGGTACCACCAGCACTTCCACCCGACGCTCTACGTCGACATCTCCGCGTACCTGGACACGAAGGTCGAGGCCTTTCGCCGGCACCGCTCGCAGATCAAGTCGTCGCGTCACTTCGGCAGCCTCGAGAGCATGGTCGACATCGCGCGGGTCAAGGGCCGGGAGATCGCGGTCGAGGCCGCCGAGGCCTTCGTCTGCTACCGCATGGTGCTGTGACCGCGGCGATGCGGCTGGTCCCGCTCGACCGGGCGGGGATGTCCCGCTGGCTCGACGATCTCGTGCGGCTCGACGGGCGCCTCTTCCAGACGATGGGGGCCGCGTACGCGGAGGCGGGCTGGACGGCCGAGCAATTCCGGCGGGACCTCGACGGGAAGTGGGCGCTGAGTCTGGCGGCCGTCGACGGCGCCCGCGCGCTGGCCGGCTTCTGCGTCGCGTCGGCGCCCCGCGCGGGCGCGGTCCACATCCACCGCCTCGCGGTCGAGCCGCGCTGCCAGGGGCGGGGGGCCGGGCGATCGCTGATCGCAGGCCTGGAGCGACTGGCCTGGCTGTCGGGCGAGCGGACGGAGCTGACCGTGGCCGCGAGCGCGGCGGGCAGCCCGGCGGTCGCGGTCTACCGGCACCTGGGGTTCGAGAAGCTCCAGGGCGACGACCTCCAGGCGTACGCGGCGCGCCTGAACCGGACCGTCCGGTTCCACGGCGACCGCCTCGAGGAGCTTCACGGCCAGAGCTTCCACGTGTTCCGCAAGCTCCTCGCGGTCGCCCCGGGTCCCGACGTGTCCATCGTGTTCCTGACCTTCAACACCTTGAGCCTGCTCAGGCGGGCGCTCGAGACGGTGCACCGCGACCTGGATGCGCTCGGCGAGCCGGTCGAGGTGATCGTCGTCGACAACCATTCCGAGGACGGGACCGAGGCGATGGTGCGCGAGCAGTTCCCCGCCGTCCGCTACCACCGGACGGACCGCAATCTCGGCTCCGCCGCCGGACGCAACGTGGGCATCCGCCTGGCCCGGGGAGCGTACGTCGCGTTGCTCGACAGCGACACCTTCATCGAGGCCTCGGCGCTGCGGACGCTGCGCGAGTTCCTGGCGGCGCACCGCGACTACGCCGCCGTGTCGTGCAAGCTGAGGTTCGCCGACGGCCGCCACCATCCGACCCATTCGGTCTTCCCGTCGCTCGGCTCGGAGCTCTTCACCGCGCTCTTCCTCCACAAGCTCGCGCCCGAGCGCCTGGTACGGGCGTTCACGCTGCACGGCTGGCGGTACACGGAGGACCGCGAGGTGGACTGGGTGGGCCTGGGCTGCTCGATGATCCGCGGGATCGCCGTGCAAGGAGTGGGGCGCCTGGACGAGGGCTTCTTCTACACCGGGGAGGACGTGGACTGGTGCTATCGCGCGCGCCTGGCCGGATGGAAGACGGGCATCGTAGTCCGCGCCGCGGCCGTGCACGTCGGGGGCCAGAGCATCGCGAAGAACATCGGGGTGATTTTCGACAAGCCCTTCCGGGGGAAACTCAGGTTCTTCGAGAAACACCGCGGACCGCGCACGCTGCCGCTCGTCCGCGCCGTCGCGGTCCTCGACGCCGTCACCACCGTCGTCGCCTGGGCCTGGATCTTCCTCCTGCGCCCCGCGCGCCGGGCACGGGCGCGGTCGTTCATCCACGAGCGCGTCCTGTTGCTGCGGGCCCTGGTGCTCGGGCGGATCTAGCCGTGGCGATGCGGGTCCTGTATGCCAATCACTCGTGTGTCCTCCGCATCAACCAGGAACGACTCCATGTCCTCGCGCGAAATCGCGGGATCGAGGTGGGTCTGCTCGTGCCGTCACGCTGGCACGACCGGGACACGGCGCATCGCTACGACTTCGAGCCGCCGCACGTCGCGGACTTCGCGGTGTTCGTGCGCGACGCGCTCCTGACCTGGCATCCGGCGCTCTTCGCGTACCGGTGGCGGGCGGTGGCGCGCGTCCTGGACGCGTACCGTCCCGACGTCGTTCACGTCGAGCAGGAGCCCTACAGCATCGTGGCGTGGCAGATCGCGAAGGCCGCGCGCGCACGGGGCATGAAGATCGTGCTCTCGACGTATCAGAACCTGGACAAGCGATACCCGCTGCCCTTCCGGCTGATCGAGCGCTCCGTGCTCGGCTCCGTGAGCGGGCTCGTGGCGGGTACCCCCGAGATCCAGCGCCTGTGGCAGCGGCGCGCCGGGCGGTCCGATGTCCGGGTCATTCCACTGGGATACGACCCGGAGCGATTCCAGCCGCGCGCGGACCCGGCGCTCAGGGCGCGGCTCGGGCTACGCGCGTTCGTGATTGGATACCTCGGGCGGCTGATCCCCGCGAAGGGGCTCCGGACCCTCCTCGAGGCGGCCGCGCGGCTGCCGGGGGATTTCTCGCTCCTGATCGACGGCCGGGGTCCCGACCGGCGGGAGCTGGAGCAGGTCGCAGACCGCCTCGGGGTGGCGTCGAAGCTGGTCTTCATGGATCCATCCCACGAGGAAGTGCCCGCGTACCTCGCGTGCATGGACGCGCTGGTCCTGCCGTCGTACACGACCCCCGAATGGGCCGAGCAGTTCGGTCGCGTCCTCGTCGAGGCGATGGCCTGCGGCGTCCCCGTCGTCGGGTCGGCGTCCGGAGCCATTCCGTTCGTCATCGGGGACGCCGGACTCGTCTTCCCGGAGCGGGATTCGGCCGCCCTGACCAAGTGCCTCGAGCGGCTCCTGACGGAGCCCGAGCTTCGCCAGGAGCTCCGCCGGCGGGGTCTCGAGCGGGCCCGAACATACTTCTCCTGGGAACGCGTGGCCAACCTCATGGTCGAGGTCTATCGGGAGGTGCTCGGGTGAGAGGGGCCCTGACCGGTTCCGGGAGCCTCGTGGCTCCACTCATCGCGCTCGCGGGAATCGGTCTGACCGTGTACGTCGCGCTGAACGTCATCGTCGAAGGCGATCAGCGGTTCGTCCTCTACGCGGGCATCGTGCTTGCCGGCGTGATCGCCGCCCTCCAGTGGCGCGTCATGACCGTGTTCCTGCTCATCGCGATCTGCTTCGAGGGCACGCTGTTGCGCACGTACTGGACGCTCGCGACGACGGTGCTGTTCGCCAAGGCCGTGGTCGCCGCCGGCCTCTACGCGGGATTCTTCATCGAGCTGGCCCGGCGCGGCATCGCGCCCTTCAGGAGTCTTCCGTTCCTGGTCCCGGCTGCGGTGATGTTCGGCATCACGCTCGTGCAGACGGTGAATCCGTGGATACCGTCGCCGATCGTCGCCGTCATCGGGTTCGGCCTCTTCTGGGGCTTCGTCCCGATGTACCTCGTCGGGTACTACCTGGTCGAGTCGAAGGAGGCGGTGATCCGGCTGCTGCTGATCCTCGCGGTCGCGTCGTTTCCCGTGACCGTGACCGGCATCCGACAGTACATCCTCGGGCCCGAGGCGTTCACCGAGCTGGACGCCGAGGTCCTGAACGACTTCGCCTTCTGGTGGATCGGCGGCGAGTCGGGGACCCGGTACTTCCGGCCGCCCGCCACGTTCACGTTCACGATGGGGTTCGGCCTCTACCTGCTGAGCGTCCTGCCGATCTTCTTCGGCTTGCTGGGAGCTGGCCTGAGCGCGGCGAAGCGGGTCGTCGTCTTCGCGGCGGGCGGGCTGGCGTTGGTCGGCATGATGGTGAACGGCGCCCGGTCCTTCTACGTGCTCGCCGGGCTCGAGCTGCTGGTGATGCTCGTCATGCTGCGTGGGGGGCGCCAGCGGGCCGGCTTCGTCCTGGGCGGCGTGCTGCTCCTGGCCGGCGTCTATCCGTTCACCTGGGACATGTTCGTCGACCGCGTGGCAACCATCCCCGGGAATATTTCCCTGCGGCTCAACTACATGTTGCAGACGGGGCCGGCGATCGCTCTCTCTTCCAGCCTCGTCGGCCATGGCGCTGGCACCGCGACGGCGGCGGCGCGGCGCTTCTCGAACGAGGTCATATTCCCGGAGAGCTACTGGCTCAAGCTCCTGTGGGAGTACGGTCTGCTGGGAACTGTGGTCTTCCTGGTGCTGGTCTCAATGATGTTCTGGGCCAGCATCAAGGCCCAGCGCTCGATCCGTGATGTCCGCCTGCGCTGGGTGGGGGTCGGCCTCCTGGCGGCCGTCGCCGGGGGCGTGCTGAACGTCTTCGTGGCGGGGCCGGACTTCACGCCGATGAACGTCTACTTCTGGTTCTTCGCGGGCGTGCTCCAGCGCCTGCCGGAGCTGGACGACAGCCCCGACGAAGGCGCCGACGTCCAGGCGACGGCGGCCCCGCGTCCGTCGCGGCACGCCGCGGAGGCTCGGGACCCTTAGGCGCGTCCTCAGCGCGCGCGCCGGTCGGGAAGGAGCGACTGCGCGCGCAGGAAGTCGAAGAGCGCGCGCGCGGTGAGGGCGTGAGCGCGGGCGTTCATGTGCGCGTCGGTGCGGCTCACCCAGAGGGTGCGCCCGTCCATCCCGCGGAAGACCTCGAGGCCGTCCAGGAGGGCGATGTCTTTCGAGCGAGCGAGCGTCGACACCTTCCGATGGGCGGCGTCGAACGGGTACTGAGCCTGGAGGAGGTGAAGGTCGGGCAGCAGCAGGATGATCGGCGTGAAGGTGCGCTCCCGGGCCAGGTGTCCCAGACGGATCAGGGCGCTCCGCGCCGCCGCCCAGCCCGGCGCGCCGTCCTCGTACAGCTCCGAGTAGTAGCGCCGATAGTCGGGTTCCAGGCCCAGATACGTCAGGAAGTACCGCGTGCTCATCAGCCCCAGCGCGGCGAGATGCGAGCGTTCCAGGACCGGGCTGATCACGCGCCGCGGCGTCGGCTCGGCGTCGTTGATGAACCAGCCGACGATCACGACGTCCGGGGAGTAGCGGAGCCCGTGCCGCTCGAGATAGGCGATCTCCATCGTGGTGTTGTAGTTCCCGACCCCGGCGTTGATCACCTCGTACCGTCGGGCACCCGCCTCGCCCTCGTTCAGGAGCCGCTCGAGCTGCTTCGGGTACGTGGCCTCCACCGGCACGCCCCAGCCGAACGTGTTGGAGTCGCCCAGGACGAGGATCCTGACGGTGCCCGGCGGCTTCGCGTGACCGTACTCCCGGTCCCGCAGGCCGTGCGAGTTGATGGCGACCTCCACGCCGTCGAGGCGCGCCCGGGCGTTCGGGACGTGCTCGTGGCCGATTGCCGGGTCGGCGGCCTGCCGCTTGAGGTACTTCGCGTACTTCCACATCTCGATGTCGTAGATCATGACGTAGCGGTCGAGGAGGCGCAGGCCCGCCTCGAGCGCCAGGAGGGAGACGACCAGGGAGGCGGCGGCGACAGCCACCTGGCCAGCCAGACGTCGCCTTGTCCCTGCCGGCGGGGCCACGGTGCTCAGCATGGTAGCAGGGCTGACACGCGGAGACGATGCTCGCCGCCCGCCCGCCGCCTTGACGCGCCCGCGCCCGCCGCCTAGAGTGATCCCACCGTGGCTGTCTCGTCCCTCTCGCCGCAGGGGCTCCGGTGACCGTCCTCCGCCGCGCGTGGGAGGGGTGGAAGCGGGTCGCCCGGGTCATCGGTGACTTCCAGGCCAGGCTCGTGCTGGTGGTCTTCTACTTCGTCGTCTTCGGCCCGTTCGCCCTCGCGGTCCGCCTGACGGGCGACCCGCTGGCCATCAAGGCGGCCAGCGCCAGGGGCTGGCTCCCGCGGCGGGACGAGGCGGGCTCCGCCCTCGAGCGCGCCACGCGGCAGTCCTGATGAACATCCTCGGCATCTCGTGCTACTTCCACGACGCGGCGGCGGCGCTCCTCCGGGACGGGGTGCTGGTCGCGGCGGCCGAGGAGGAGCGGTTCAGCCGCAAGAAGCACGACTACGAGTTCCCGCGTCACGCCATCGAGTTCTGCCTGCGGGCGGGCGCCGTCGAGGCCGGGGACCTGGACTATGTCGTGTTCTTCGAGAAGCCCTTCGTCAAGTTCGAGCGGCTGATCCTGTCGAGCATGCAGACGTTCCCGCGGTCGCACAAGGTGTTTCGCGAGTCGATGATCACGTGGCTGGGCGACAAGCTCTGGATCAAGCATCTCATCCAGAAGCGGCTGGGGGTGCCGCCGGCGCGGATCCTCTTCAGCGAGCACCATCTCTCGCACGCCGCCAGCGCCTTCTTCTGCTCGCCGTTCGACGAGGCCGCGATCCTCACCGTCGACGGCGTCGGCGAGTGGACGACGGCCAGCCTGGGCGTCGGCCGGGGCGGCGAGATCAAGCTGCTGAAGGAGATCCGCTTCCCCCACTCGCTCGGCCTCCTCTACGGCGCGTTCACGGCATTCCTGGGCTTCGAGGTGAACGAGGGCGAGTACAAGGTCATGGGCATGGCCCCCTTCGGCACGCCCCGCTACCAGGACGAGGTCTCGAAGCTCATCCGCGTCGGGCCGGACGGCGGCTTCGAGCTGGACATGGACTACTTCGCGTTCCACTGCTCCACGGACCGGATGTTCAGCCAGAAGTTCGTCGATCTGTTCGGGACCCCGCGCGAGCCGGGTGTCTACTTCTTCACCGAGGCGAGCGGCTATCCGACGTACTTCGGCGAGAAGCCGGGGAACTACGCGGAGCTGGCCCGCCAGAACCAGCACTACGCCGACATCGCGGCGAGCATCCAGACCGTGACCGAGGAGGTTCTGCTCCGAATGGTGCGGAGTGTGCTCGCCGGGACGGGTTTGCGGAGGCTCTGCCTGGCGGGCGGTGTCGCGCTGAACAGCGTGGCGAACGGGAGGATCCTCCGCGAGACGCCGGTGGAGGAGATCTACATCCAGCCGGCGGCCGGCGACGGCGGGGGCGCGGTGGGCGCGGCCCTCTACGCCTACCACATGGCCCTCGGCAAGCCGCGCGCGTTCGTCATGGAGCACGCCGCCTGGGGGGAGGCGCACGATGCCGGCGCGATCGAGACGTTCCTCCGGCGGGAGGGGATCCGCGGTCTCCGGTGCGACGACGAGGCGCGCCTGATCGAGCGGGTCGTGGAGCGGCTCGCCGAGGGGAAGGTGGTCGGCTGGTGCCAGGACCGTTTCGAGTGGGGGCCGCGGGCGCTCGGGCACCGGAGCATCCTGGCGGATCCCCGGCGGCCGGACATGAAGGACACGGTGAACGTCAAGATCAAGTTCCGGGAGCCCTTCCGGCCGTTCGCCCCGTCGGTCCTGGTCGAGCGCGCGGAAGAGTACTTCGCGCTTCCCGAAGCGGCGCGCCACTACCCGGCGCGCTTCATGCTCTACGTCGTGCCGGTGAGGCCGGAGCGGCGGGAGGCGGTCCCCGCCGTCACCCATGTGGACGGGACGGCGCGGCCACAGACCGTCCGCCGCGACGTCAACCCGCGGTACTATCGGTTGATCGAGGCGTTCGGGCAGGCGACCGGGGTGCCCGTGGTGCTCAACACCTCCTTCAATCTGAAGGGCGAGCCGATCGTGAACACCCCGGGCGAGGCCTTCCGGACCTTTTGCCAAAGCGGGATGGACGCGCTCGTGCTCGGCGACGTCCTGATCGAGAAGCCCCTCACATGACGGCCGGGGAGTGACGGGATGAAGCGTATGGAGAGCCTGACCAGTCGGCTGGGCATCGCCGGCGAGCTGCTGCAGTTCTTCTGGCAGAACAAGTGGTGGTGGCTGACCCCCATGATCTTTGTCTTGCTGATCTTCGGCGCGCTGCTGATCTTCGCCCAGAGCTCCGCCATCGCGCCGTTCATCTACACGCTGTTCTGACCTCCCGAGTCCGAGCCTCGTCGATCCGTTGCGCGGGCGGAGGAGGGGAGGTGTATCTGATCTCCTGCATTGACACGACCCGCAGTGGCCTCCACACTGGTGAGGCATGGGCACGTTTCGGGTCGTAATCGAGATCGGCGATCCCACCGGCGTGCGCTGGCTGGAGGTCGAAGCGGTTGCGGACACCGGGGCGACGTACACCAGCGTACCGGCGAATATCCTCGAGGATCTCAGTGTGGTCCGGCACGTTGCTGCTTCGTTCGTGCTGGCCGACGGACGCGAGGTCCAGCGGGACATCGGCCACGCGTGGATACGTGTCGGCGGGCGCTCCGCGATCACGCTCGTGGTGTTCGGCGAGCCGGGGGCGCCGGTGTTGCTGGGCGCTCACGCGCTCGAGGGGCTCCGCCTCGCGGCCGACCCGGTCGGCCGCCGCCTCGTGCCGGTGCCTGCCCTCCTGCTGACGGGGTAGCGCGCGAGACGGGCGACGACCCCCCTGCGTCACCGCGAGTAGCCCGCCATCTACTTCGAGCGTCGCGGTCTCACGGACGGCAGCGCCCCAGCCGTCGTCTTGCTCCACGGGCTCGGCTCCTCCGCCGAGGACTGGGCGCCCCAGCTCGGTCCCCTGGGCGTGGGCCACCGGCTCGTCCTGGTCGACCTTCCCGGCCACTGGCGCTCGGCGCACCCGCGCGGGCGGCTGACCGTCCCGGCCATGGGCCAGCGCCTCGAGGCGCTGCTGGACCGGCTCGGGGAGCCCTCGGTGCATGTGGTCGGGCTCTCGCTCGGCGGCTGCGTCGGCCTCGAGCTGGTGCTGCAAGCGCCGGGGCGCGTGCGGTCGCTCACGCTCGTCAACGCGTTCGCGCGGCTCAGCCCGCCGGACGCGGCGGGCGGGCTGCGGATGCTCGCGCGCCTGGTCCTGCTGGGCACCGCGCCGATGTCGATCGTCGCCGCGCTCGTGGCGCGCGGCCTCTTCCCGAAGCCGCAGCAGGCCGAGCTGTACCGGCGCGCGGCCAGGAGCCTCGGCCGCACGTCGCGCCGGGCGTATCTCGCGTCGATCGCCGCGCTGGCGACGTTCGACGCGCGCGACCGGCTGGGCCGGGTCGCCTGCCCGACGCTGGTGGTCGCGGGCGAGCGCGACTGCACGATCTCGCTCGCGAGCAAGGAGGCCCTCGCGCGGGGCATCCCGGGCGCGCGCCTCGCGGTCGTCCCCGACTCGGGCCACGCCACGCACTGCGACCAGCCGGAGATCTTCAACCGCCTCGTGCTGGACTTCCTCGGCGCCCAGTCGCCGGGCCCGCCGCCCTCCTAGCCGTCGCGGGACCGCGTCGGCGTCAACGGGACGCTTCTCGAGCGCGTCGAGCTGTTCGGCGAGTACCGCCTCCTCCACGCCGACCCCCGAGAGCGAGCGCGCCCGAGACCTCGGCGGCCGCCGGCGGCGCCTCCGTGTCCTTCCAGCCCTCGAGCCGGCGATAGATCTCCGCGGCGGCCGTGTGGAAGCCCTCGGGCAGGCCCGCCGCGGCGAAGCTCGCCGCGATCTCCTCCATCTCGCCGACGAAGCGCCACGCCTTGCGGGCGTTGCTCCGCACCGCAGCCTCCGAGCGCGCGGGGAGCTCCGGCTGGGAGATCCTCCACTCGGCCAGGAGGGCCGCCTCCACGCCCTCGGCGGCAGCGAACGCGCGCGCCGCCATGAGGAGCGCGGCGTGCCCCTTGTTCCAGCCCGCGTACGCCGCCTTGAGGGCCGAGGCCGCGCCCGGCGGGCCGTCGAGCGCGATCGCCTCGAGCGGGCCCTCGGCGAAGAGCGCGGCGACGCGCGCGGCGCCCTCGCCCGCGAGGTAGAGCCGCGCGGTGCCCCGCGTGCGCGGTGGCGGGCCGATGATGCCGCCGTCCACGAAGCGGGCGCCGGCCTTCTCGACGCGCGCGCCGACCTCGCGCGTCGTGGCCGGCGCGATCGCGTTGGCGTCCACGTAGAGGCCGGCGAAGCGGTGGGCGGCGACCGCCTGGGCGACGGCGCGCGCGGCGGCGGGCGGACAGACGGAGAGGATCACGTCGCTCGCCGCGACGAGGGCGGCGAGCGTGCCGGCGTCCTCGAGGCCCGCGGCCGCCGCGCGCTCGCGCGTGGCGCCGCCGCGCCCCGCCGACGCCCAGAGCACCCGCGCCCCGCCGGCGCGGGCGGCGGCGCCGACGGCGCTGCCCATCTCGCCGGGGTGCAGGATCCCGATCGTCGTCATGCGCGACTCTCCTTGACGCACGCCTCGAGCAGCGCGAGCGCCGCGCGGGTGAACGCCAGCATGTTGGCCTCGCGGTCGGCCTGGCCGGTCTCGACGGTCAGCGCGCGCTCGACGGGCCCCGCGACGGCGAGGCACGCGTGGCCGGGCGCGTCCCCGTAGCGGTTGCCGGTCGGCCCCGCCGCCCCCGTCTCCGCGAGCCCCCACGTGGCGCCGAGCTGCGCGCGCACCGCGCGCGCCTTCACGAGCGCGTAGGCCTCCGTGCTCGAGCGGACGCCGCGGAGGGCGTCGTCGGGGACGCGGAGGACCTCGCGGCGCGCCGCCTGCGTGTAGATGACGCTCCCGCCGAGGTAGTACGCCGAGGCGCCCGGGATGGCGAGGAGCGCGGCGGAGACGAGGCCGCCCGCGGAGGACTCGGCGACCGCGACGGTCTGCTTGCGCGCCACGAGCAGCGCGGCGACGGGCCCGGCGAGCGCGGCCAGCGGGATCATCGCGTCGTGGGCGCGGCGCCGAGGCCCATCGTGCGGCCCACCTGGGGCGGGCGCGGCAGCCCGGCGTGCGCCGCCTGGATGCGGGCGAGGCGCTCGAGGATCTCGGGCGCCATCGGCGCGCCGCGGCGGGTCTCCAGGCTCACGTGGAGCGACAGCACCTCGTTGGTCGCGGCGAGGTAGCCCTGCGCGGCGTGGAGCATCTCGTGGAAGAAGTGGACGCGCTTGACGTCGTGGGCGAGGAGCCGGGTGCGGAAGCGGAGCGGATCGCCCTCGCGGACCTCGCGGTGGTAGGTGACGTGCGCCTCGAGGCAGAACGTCGTCACGCGCCGCCCGCGGCGGTGCGCGTCGTCGAGGCCGATCCAGCGCCAGAATTCGTCGCTCGCCAGGTCGAAGACGACGAGGTAGTACCCCATGTTCATGTGGCCGTTGTGGTCGATCCACTCGGGCCGCACGCGGGCCCCGTAGGCGTCGAACGGCGCCACGATCCCGGCGCTCACGGGCGGCGCGGGCGGGCGCTCACGCGGATCGGGATGCGGAGCATCGGACACGCAGCATACAATAGCGCCGCCGTGAGCACGAGAGCGCCCGCCACGGGGCCCGCCCCGCGCGGCGCCACCCGGCGGCCGCGCCGGGGAGCGCCGTGAAGCTCGGCGTCAACCTCGTCAACTTCGGCCCCGCGGCGAGCCCGGAGGCGCTCGCGCGCCAGGCCGAGGACGCCGAGGCGCTCGGCTACCATTTCGTGATGATCTCCGACCACGTCGCGATCACGCCGGACGTCGCCGCGCGCTACCCGGCGCCGTTCTACGACCCGTTCACGACGCTCGGCTGGCTCGCCGCGCGGACGCGCCGGGTGGAGCTGGGCACGACGGTGATCGTCCTGCCCTATCGCCACCCGCTCGAGACCGCGCGCATGGCCGCGACGGTGGACCGGCTTTCCGGCGGCCGCCTGATCCTCGGCGTCGGCGCGGGCTGGGCGCGCGAGGAGTTCGAGGCGCTCGGCGTGCCGTTCCACCGGCGCGGCGCGATCACGGACGACTACCTCGCGGCGCTCACGCGCTGCTTCGCGGAGGACGTCGCCACGCACCGCGGGCCGTTCGCGTCCTTCGCCGCCGTCGCCACGGGGCCGCGCCCGGCGCGCGCGCCGCGCCCGCCGATCTGGGTGGGCGGCGCGACCGACGCGGCGCTGGCCCGGGCCGTCCGCTTCGGCGACGCCTGGCACCCGATCCGCGTGCGCGTCGACTGGCTCGCGGAGACGGGGCTGCCGCGCCTGGCGGCGATCGCCGCCGCCGAGGGCCGCCGCGCCCCTGCGCTCTGCCCCCGGATCCGCCTGAACACGACCGACGCGCCGTGGCCGGAGGCCGAGCGGCTCGCGGGGCAGGGGACGCTCGAGCAGGTGCGGGCGGACCTGGAAGGGCTCGCGCGGCTCGGCGCCGAGTACGTGCTGCTCGACCCCTACGCCGACGCGCCCGCGGTGGACCTCGCGGCCACGCGCCGCGCGCTCGTCGCGCTGGCCGAGCGCGTCGTCGACCTCGAGCGTCAGGCGCTCCGGTAGACGAAGACGGTGCCGAGCGCCGGGTGGGACCCCGGCGGGAGCGCCGGCGTCCGCGCGCCCGCGACCTCGATCGCGAGCGGCCCCTCGGCGCGCGCCGGATCCACCTCGACGCTGACGCGCATCGGCGAGTCCCCCCAGCGGTAGACCAGCTCGCGCGCCCGCTCCCGCTCGAGCTCGCCCTCGAGCACCGCGCCCCACTGCGCGTGCGCGCGCTCGCGCGAGCGCGCCGAGAGGCGCAGGCCGAGGACGGCGAGCGCCGGCGGCGCGCCGGCCGCGCCCGGCGGCGGCTCGGAGGGGGGCGGCGCCGGGTAGGGGTGCGCCTCGGCGAGCTGGACCACGATGCCGAGCGCCTGCCGGGGGTGCAGGAACGCCTCCTTCCAGCACGGGTCGGAGTCGTCGCGGCCGACGATCTCGTAGCCGCGGGCGCGGGCGCGCGCGCAGGCCGCCTCGATGCTCACCACCTTGAACGTGACGTGGTGGATCCCGGGCCCGCGCTGGGCCAGGAACCGGTGGAGGAAGCCGTCGGCGCCGAGCGGCTCGATGGCCTCGAGCGAGCCGCCGTTGGCGTAGCGCCAGGTCCCCCAGCGGAAGCCCCCCGACGGCCGCCCCTGATCGGGCACGCCGCCGAGCACGCCGGCCAGGACGGGCGCCGCGTCGGTCAGCGCGCGGACGCCGATCGCGATGTGGTCGAAGCGGGTCCCGGGCACGGCGTTGTAGTGTACGGTATTCCGCATGAGCGTTCACCCCCCGAGCCTCCGCCAGGACGCCCGCGTCATCGGCCTCGTGGGCCTCGCGCACATGACGAGCCACTTCTTCAGCCTCGCGCTGCCGCCGCTCTTCCCCGTGTTCCGGGAGGAGTTCGACGCGCCGTACGTCGCCTTCGGCCTGCTCATCACGCTCTTCTACTCGACCTCCGCGATCGGGCAGGCGAGCGCCGGCTTCCTGGTGGACCGGGTCGGCGCGCTCCGCGTGCTGCTCGCGGGGCTCGTGCTGGAGGCCGGGGCGGTGGGCCTCGGCGCGTTCGCGACGTCGTACGGCGCGCTCGTGCCCGTCGCGGTGCTCGCCGGCCTCGGCAACAGCGTCTTCCATCCGGCCGACTACGCGATCCTGAACGCGTCGGTGGACGCGCGCCGCCTCGGCCGCGGCTACGGCGCCCACGGCATCTGCGGCAACGTCGGCTGGGCGATCGCGCCCGTCTTCGTCGTCGGGCTCGGCAGCCTCTTCGGCTGGCGCGCCGCGCTGCTCGCGGCGTCGGGCGCCGGCCTCTGCGTGGCGCTCCTGCTCGCCGCCCAGCGTCACGCCTTCCGCGACCATCGCGAGGCCGCCGGCGCGGGGGCGCCGCGGGCGGGCGCCGCGCGCGCGAACGGCGCGCGCCTCTTGCTGACGGCGCCGCTCCTGTCCGCCTTCGCCTACTTCGCGTTCCTCGCGACGGCGCAGGTCGGACTCCAGACCTTCATGGTCTCGGCGCTCGTCGCGCTCTACCAGGCGCCGCTCGCCGCGGCGACCGGGGCGCTGACCGGGTTCCTGCTCGGCGGCTCGGCCGGCATCCTGACCGGCGGCGTCGTCGCGGACCGCACGCCGCGCCACGACCTCGTCGCCGTGGGCGGCATGCTCGCGTGCGGGGCGTTCACGCTCGTCGTCGCGGGCGCGGCGGCGCCGCTCGCGCTCGTCGCGGGCGTGACGGCGTGCGCCGGGTTCTCGATGGGGCTCACCGCGCCCTCGCGGGACCTGCTGATCCGGGGCGTCACGCCCACGGGCGCCTCGGGCAAGGTGTTCGGCTTCGTCTACTCGGGCCTCGACCTCGGCTCGTCCACGACGCCGCTCGTCTTCGGCTGGCTCCTCGACCGCGGCGAGCCGCGCGCGGTATTCGTCGTCGCCGCCGTGCTGATGGCGGCGACGGCCGCGACCGTCGTGCCGCTCCGCCGCCCGCGCGTCGCGGCGCCCGCGGGCTCCTGAGATGCCGCCCGTCCCCCGGCCCTAGCAGGCGCCGCCCCCGTGCGCCTCCCCTTCTTCTACGGCTGGATGGTCGTCGCCGTCGCGTTCGTGACGATGGCGATCGGCGTCAACGCGCGTACCGCGTTCTCGCTCCTGTTCCCCCCGATCCTCGACGAGTTCGGCTGGGACCGCGGCATGACCGCCGGCGCCTTCTCGTTCGGCTTCCTCGCCTCCGCCGCGTGGAGCCCCGCGCTCGGGCGGCTGATGGACCGGCGCGGGCCGCGCTGGGTGCTGCTGCTCGGCGTCGGGCTCATGGGCGCCGGGCTGGCGCTCGCGCCGGCCGTCACGCGGCCGTGGCACCTCTACGCGACGCTCGGCGTGCTCGTGGGCGGCGGCAGCGTGTGCCTCGGCTACACGGGCCACGCGCTGTTCCTGCCGAACTGGTTCGTGCGCCGCCGTGGGTTCGCCCTCGGGCTCGCGTTCTCCGGCGTCGGCGTGGGCTCCATCGTGCTGCTGCCGTGGCTCCAGGGGGTCATCGCCGCGCGCGGCTGGCGGGCGGCGTCCGGGACGCTGGCGGCGGTGGTCGTGCTGGTACTCCTGCCGCTCAGCCTGCTCCAGCGCCGGCGGCCCGAGGACCTGGGGCTCGAGCCCGACGGCGACGCCGCCGCGCCGGCGGGCGGGCCGGCGCGCGCGCGGCCCGACAACGTCGTCGACCCCGCGTGGGTGGCGGTGGACTGGACGCTCGCCCGCGCGGCGCGCACCGCGCGCTTCTGGTGGGTGGCGCTCGCGTTCGTGGGCGGCCTCATCGCCTGGTACGCGGTGCAGGTGCACCAGACGAAGTACCTGACCGAGATCGGCTTCACGCCGGAGGTCGCCGCCTGGGCGCTCGGGCTCGTGGGCCTGGGCGGCATCGTCGGCCAGATCGGCCTCGGCCACCTCTCCGACCGGGTCGGGCGCGAGTGGGCGTGGACGCTCGCCTGCGGGGGCTTCGCGGCGAGCTACGCGCTGCTGCTCCTCCTACGATCGTTCCCGACGCCGGCGCTCCTCTACCTCATGGTCGCCGCGCAGGGCATGCTCGGCTATGGCGCGGCGTCGGTATTCGGCGCGATCCCGGCGGAGCTGTTCCAGGGGCGGCACTACGGCACGGTGTTCGGCACGCTGAGCCTCGCGGCGATCGTGGGCGGCGCGATCGGGCCCTGGATGGCCGGCGCGCTCTACGACCGCACGGGCGACTACGTGCTCGCGTTCTGGCTCGCGATCGCGGCGAGCGTGGTGTCGGCCGCGGCGATCTGGCTCGCGGCGCCGCGCAAGGTGCGCGCCGTCGCGGGCCGCGTCGGCAGGCTGCCCCGGTAGCCTGGCGGCACCGCCCCACGCACGCCCGTCGCGCGTGGCGGGCGGGTCCTGTCGCCGGGCGCAGCCCCCGCGGGGCCGGCTCCGTCACCCACGCGACGTGAGTGTATTGCTCTGTCGGCATCGTCACAGGCGCCGCGACGCGCCAATACTCCATCACGGCGACTTGCTGACACAGATCATGATGCCGATATCTTGGGGTCCCGACGGAGACAGCCCCCACCAATTGGGCTTAGGCAGCGTCAGGGAATAAGTGAACGAATTCGATGACTCGGTCGGTACGCTGGATGAGTGAACGTCCGTCTCTGCCGGGCGAAGTACAAAGCCTT
>MGTY01000099.1 GCA_001799695.1 Elusimicrobia bacterium GWA2_69_24 | reverse complement strand
CGTGCACGTCCGCCAGCACGGTGAGGGCCAGGAGCTCTTCGACGAGGAGTTCGCCTACGTGGACCGACCCACCGAGCTGGAGGCGTACGCGGTGGCGGTCGCGGAGGCGCGGCGGATCGGCTTGACGGAGCGCGAGCTCTTCGACTACCTCAAGACCGAGTGGATGAGCGATGCGGAGCATCGCCGGCTGGCGGGCAAGGTCGGCGTGCGTCCGCCGCGCTAGGAACCCCGTTGCCCCTCTCCCCCTGGTCCATCGCCACCGCCGTGCTCCTGGGCGCGGTGCTTCTGGGGACCTCGCGGCTCCTGCGCCGCGCCGCGGCCGTGGGCGCGGGCTACAAGGCCAAGGTACTGGCCTCCGCCGTCTTCGTCTCGGGCCGCGACCCCGTCGCGGTCCTGGCTTCGGACGTGCAGGCGGACAGCTACTTCATCCTGCGCTTCTTCCGCACCGAGCTCGACGCGCACGCGCGCCGGGTCACGGTCTCCTTATTCGGGATCTCCCCGCGCACCGCGGTGTACCGGCCCGGCCTGGGCGTCGCCCTGGTGCCGACCGGCGAACTGCCGGAGCCCAAGGAAGGTCCCGCCCCGGAGGAGCCGCCTGGGGGCGGGACCTGGCCGGTCTCCCATGCCGGACCCGTACCGGAAGCGCTGACCCGGGTGGTGGAGTCGGCTTTCGCCGAGCCCTCCCCGCGCAAGGCGCGGCGCACGCGGGCCCTCCTGATATTGCGCGACGGGGAGCGTCTGGCGGAAAAGTACGCCCCGGGCTTCGGGCCGGACATGCCGCTCTGCGGCTGGTCCATGTCCAAGAGCGTGCTGGGTGCCTTGGTCGGCGTGGCGGTGGGGGAAGGCTGGCTCCGCTTGGAGGACCGCCGCCTGCTCGAGGAGTGGTCCGGTCCCGGCGACCCGCGCGCGGACATCTCCTTGGAAGACCTGCTGCGCATGCGCTCAGGCCTCATGTTCCGGGAGGTGTACGCGGACCCGCTCTCAGACGTCACCCAGATGCTCTTCGCCCTGCCCGACGCGGCGGGGCACGCGTCCTCGCGGCCCCTGCGCCATCCCCCGGGGCATTTTTGGAAGTATTCGAGCGGCACGACCAACGTGGTGTCGCGCGTCCTGCGACGGGCGCTGGAACGTAAAGGGGAGGACTACCATCGCTTCCCCGGCAAAGCCCTGTTCGGCCCCCTGGGGATGCGCAGCGCCGTGTTCGAGACCGACGCGCGCGGGACCTTCGTGGGCTCCTCCTTCCTGTACGCCACGGCGCGGGATTGGGCCCGCGTGGGACAGCTCTTCCTCCAGGACGGGGTCTGGGAAGGCCGCCGGGTGCTGCCCGAGGGCTGGGTGCGGTTCTCGACGACCCCGACCTCGCAGTCGCCCAACGGCTGCTATGGGGCGCATTGGTGGCTGAAACTAGCCCGCGAGCTGGGCGGCGAGACCGAGGCCGCTCGGTGCCTGCCGCCGGACGCGTTCCACGCCCTGGGCCACGAGGGGCAGACCTTGACCGTCATCCCTTCCCGCCGCCTGGTCGTGGTGCGCCTCGGCCTCTCGGTGCGCATCGAGGCCTGGAACCACGCCGCCTTCCTGGCGGACCTGCTCGCGGCGCTCTAGACATCTTTCTTACCGCGCGGGAGAATCGTAATATAGGGACGCCTGCGATGCCCGCGCTCCCGATGAACCCGGATCAAGCTCCCCGACAGTCCCGGATTTCCAGCATGCTGCCGTCCATCGGCGGCGTACTGCTGATGGGCTTCGTCCTGCGCTTGGGCTTCGCTCTCTATCTGGGCGGGGGCATCTATCAGCCCGATGAGGGCGTCTACGTCACCATGGCCCGGAACCTCCATGAGCGCGGGGTGTTCGGCGTGGGAGATGTGCCCACCGCGGAACGCCCGCCGGCCTTGCCCTTCCTGCTGGCAGGGATCTTCGGTCTTCTCGGGCCCAGCGTCCTTCTCGCCCGGATCGTCCATGTCCTCTTCAGCGTCGCGGGCATCTGGGCTCTCTATCGCTACGCGTCCCTGGTCTTTGGAAGGCAGGCGGGACTCATGGCTGCCGCCATCGCCGCGGTCTACCCGTTCTTCGTCTATTGGTCCGGCATCCTCATGACCGAGACCCTGGCGACCGTCCTGGTCACCTTCGCGCTATGGCGCACCCAGGTTCTGTCGGAGGGGGAAGCGCGGATGCGGGACGCGGTCGCTGCGGGGTTGTTGTGGGGCTTGGCGAGTCTCACCCGTACCCAGAACCTGGCCTTCCCGGTCGCGCTGGCGGCATGGCTGATATGGAAAGCGCGGCTAGGCTTGCGCAAGCAGGTCTTGGTGTTCCTCGTCCTGGCGTTCCTTCCGCCCATGCTGTGGGCGGCTCGAAACTGGAGGCAGTTCGGGGCCCTGACCATGGATACGCATGCCGGGTACACGCTGCTCATCCGCACCATGTTCTATGACCAGGACAACATCGACACCGGGGTGGCCCGCCAGGCTCTGGAGCAGACGGAGTTCTACCAAAAGGCCGAAGGGCTTCCGGCCGTGGAGCGCGACCGGGTGTTCTCCCGGGAGGCGTTGAATTTCATCCGGGAGAACCCGGGGACCTATCTGTACAATAGCTGCCGCAATTTCTGGCAGTTCTGGCGCTTCTATCCGCGGATGGATAAGACGGTGGGGGTCGTGGACTCGGCGTTCGTCGGGGGCAAGAGGATGTATTTCGCCCTGCTTTCGGGTCTGACCGAACCTCTGCTAATCCTTTGCGGCTTGGCGGGCCTGTACTTAGGCTGGAAGCGGGGGCTTCCGGTACTATTGCCCGGCTTGTTCATCGTGTTCACCACGGGGATTCATACCTTGGTGATCGCGCAGATGCGCTACCGCATACCGGTGATGCCGCTGATCATCATGCTGGCCAGCTACGGCATGATCTCCCTTTGGGAGAAGGCCCGTTCCAGATGAGAGACCCCGCCACCTTGCAGGACATCGTCCCCGAGTACCACAGCAAGAACCCCGCGGTGCGCTGGCTGTTCTGCAAGCGGCTGGAAGCGGCGTTGGAGCTGGGCGGACTCGCGGGGCCGGGTTCCTTGCAGGTCCTGGACCTGGGCTGCGGCGAGGGGGCGTTCCTCAAGCTCGCTGGCGAGCGCTTCCCTGGGCATGTGTATGCCGGCTGGGACGTCCACGCGAAGGTTTCCGAGCTCAAGGTCCCGGGGATACGGTTCGCCCGGGTCGATATCCTGGAGGCGAGTTCCACCGAGCTGGGGACCTTCGACCGGGTGTTCTGCCTCGACGTCCTGGAGCATTTCCAGGAACTGGGCCCGGTCCTGGGCAAGCTGCGCGGATTACTCAAGTCCGGCGGATCCTTGATCATCTCGGAGCCCACGGAAAGCTGGCTCTATCGTTTGGGCAGGCTGGCGGTCAAGGGCACGCTCTCCGCTCAAGAGGGGCCCGCCGCGGGGCCGCACTACCATGACGCGGCCGGCGTTCATCGCGGCCTGCTCGGCTCAGGGTTCCGGCGGCAGGCCGTTACGCGCCTGCCCATCCGCTTCCGGCCGCTCGAACTGTTTCACGTCAGCCGGTACGGCCTCTAGACCCCGGCTAAGAATCCCCGCTCTTCCCGCCCATAAGCCCCAAGGACGTGCCCAGGAGCCCGGCCACCGTGGCGGCCACCGACAGCGCGGCAGCGTTGGAGGACAGTGTCACCTCCTGGCCGGAGCCGCCCAGGGCGGCGTAGGAGCAGACCGCGATGATGGAGCCCACGGCCGTGAACAGGCCGCCCTGGAGCATCTGCCCCTGCATCATGATGCCCAGCCCCATGAGCGCGACGATGGCGCCCAAGGCGACGTTGACCTTGCAGAGCGCCACGGCGATGGCGGTGCCGATGCCGGTCTTGGCCAGGATCGCGATGATGAGGGCGATGACCGTGGCAACGGCCAGAAGCAGGGTCGCGATGTCGATGAGCGCCTGGTAGGGGGTCTGGTTTTCGGTGTCGGTCACGGCCGGGGCATCGTCGGTCGCGGGGTTGGCGGAAGCGGCGCTCTCGGTGGGGCTGCCGTTCTGCATGCCAGCCGCGTCCGAGCCCGTGCCGTCGCCGGCATCGATGCCGCCCGCGCCCGCGCCCGTGATGCCCGAGCCGATGGCGCCGGAGCTCTCCCACTCGCGGTTGTGCACCGCGGCGGAGGTCTCGGGGTTCACGCCGGAGGCGGAGGCCATGGCGCCCTGCATTTTGGAGAGTTTCTGCGCGGTCGCGCTCTTCATGGCGCTGCGGCCCATGCTGTCGGCCGTGCGCTTGCCCCGGGTGACCTGCGCCTTGCGTCCCGAGGAGAGGCCGCTCAGCTTGTCCGTCTTGGCGCCGGCCGGCGGCTTCGGTCCCGAACTGAATTGCTGGCCGATGCCGCCCGCCAGGCCCGCACCCCCTGACAGCGAGTTGCCGCCGCCGAGCGTCGAGCTTAGCTTGCCGAAACGGGCGGCCAGGGCGCCTTTGTCCCCCGGGGCGGCGTTCGCCTCCGCGGCGTCGGCGGCGGACTGCGGCAGGGCCGCGGTATCCGCCGGCGCGGCGCCGGCGGCGGGGTCCACGGCCGCGGCGGGGCCATCCGCGTCCACGGGCTCGACCGGCACTCCGGCGGCAGCGTCGGCCGCGGCCGGATCGAAGGCGCCCTGATTGGCCTTGCTGGCGAGGTCCAAAGAGGAGTCGGGTTTGGCCGCGTCCAGAGCGGTCCGGGTCTCCTCGCCGGCTGATTCGCGCGAGGCGAAGAGGGAGGATGCCGAGGGTGCCGGCCTGGCGCCGAAGCCGCCGCGGCGCATCATGTCGTAAAGCCCGTAGCCGCTGAGGGTGATGCCCGCGGTCAGGGCGATGCTCAGCGCGAGATGGGAATTGAGCAGGACTTTCAGGGCGGGAGCGAGCCCAGCTTTCAGGATGGCGGCGCCTTCGCCGCCCAGGCCCGCGAGCCCGCTGCCGCCGCCGCGGACCGCCGCGCCGCCCCAGCCCTGGGTGAGCGGGGACTTCGCCGCGCGCATCCAGGGCACGGCCCCCGCGCCCTTGTCCTTCTCACGGTCCTGATCCCTCTGAACATCAGGCATGGCGCGCCCCCCTTCTTTTGAAGGATAGGCCCGGGTTCCCCCGTCTGTCAAGGGTTCTTGGGGGCCCCGATCCTCGGCTAAGCAACTGTGCCCGGGCACACTCGTGGCGCCGCCTGCGGCGCCGCCCGAATCTGCAGGCAAGGCTAGCCCCGCCGGGCGGATAAGAAATAGAGCACCTCGTTCGCCGGCTTGCCGCTGCTGACGGAACTGGCCCACCGAAGCAAGCTGATCGAAGATCTCGACGCCGTGCCTGGATTAGTCCCGGACACCTGACGTTGGATGCCGACTCCAGCCTGATTGAATC
>MGTY01000098.1 GCA_001799695.1 Elusimicrobia bacterium GWA2_69_24 | reverse complement strand
ATTCAATCAGGCTGGAGTCGACATCCAACGTCAGGTGTCCGGAACTAATCCAGGCAAGGCGTCGAGATCTTTGATCAACTTGCTTCGGTGGGCCAGCTCCGTCAGCAGCGGCAAGCCGGCGAACGAGGTGATCCTTTCAGCCGACTTTTCTGCTTTCCAGCCATCCCCAAGCGGCGCCACGAGTGTGCCCGGGCACAGCTGCTTAGCCGAGGATCGGGGAGAAGAGTTCGGCTTGCCCCCGAGGGGCTTTTTTCCTATGCTTGCTAACGGTCGAGCAGAGACCCAGGGAGAGCCCATGACTACCACCAGGAAGACGAAGCCTGCGGCCAAGGCCAAGCCCGCCGCGAAGAAACCCGCCGCCAAGAGGGCGAAATCCCCGGAACCCCGGAAAGAGCTCATCGTGGGCCAGGCCGCGGAGGCCTCCGCCAAGCGCAGCATGTCGCGCGACCCGATCCAGAAGAGCGAGATCAACGTCATCCGCCGGACCCTCTCCGAGCAGCGCCAGCAGATCCTCGACGCGATGCGCCGGGCCCAGAGCGTGGAGACGGAAGCCGAGGTGGGCGACGAGGCGGACCAGGCGGGCCTCTCCATCGAGCGGGAACTCCAGTTCGAACTCTCCGACAACGAGCGCATGACGCTGGACCAGATCGAGGGAGCCCTGCGCAAGATCGAGAAGGGCACCTACGGGCTGTGCGAGCTCTGCCGGCGGCCCGTCGAGCGGCTGCGCTTGAAGGCCCTGCCCTTCGCACGCTACTGCATCGGCTGCCAGAACAACTCGGAACGGGCGACGGCGACCCTGCCCTGAGGACCCCCCATGCGGGGGGGGTGCAGCGGTTTGAAGCGTCCGATCGTCGCGACGGCCCTCTTGCTCGTCCTATCGAGCCCCTTCTGGGAGCTGGCGCACCCGGTCTGGGAAGTCGACGACGCCCGTTATGCGGAAGTGCCGCGGGAGATGGCGGAGAGCGGCGACTGGATCACCCCCACCCTCAACGCCTTCCCCTACGTCGAGAAGCCGCCCCTCCTCTACTGGCTGACCGCGGCCTCCTACCGGGTCTTCGGGGTCTCCGAAGCCTCGGCCCGCCTGCCGCTGGCCCTGGTCGCTCTGGCGGGCCTGGCGGGAGTGCTGTGGCTGGGGGCCTGGCTCTATTCCCTAGAGGCCGGCCTGGGGGCCGCGCTCATCCTGGGCACCTGCCTGCAGTTCTTCACCTTGGGACATCTCATCACCCCGGACCTGCTCCTCACGGTCTGCCTCCTGTGGTGCATGGGCCTCATCCTGCGCGGCCTGAGCCGGCCCGAGGACGCCCGCTGGGCGGGGCCGCTGGCCTGGGCGGCCATGGCGGCCGCGTTCCTGTCCAAAGGCCTCGTGGGGATACTCTTCCCCGGCGTCTGGACCGGGGCCCTGCTCGCCCTGTTCCCGCCCCTGCGCAAGGGGCTGCGGCCGCTGGCGCTGAACTGGGGACTCCCGGCTTCCGCCGCGGTCCTGGGAGCCTGGCTGCTGACGATGGAGTGGAACAACCCCGGCTTCCTCCACTTCTTCCTGCTCGACCAGCATTTCGACCGCTACTTCGCGGGCCGGTACAACCGCCCCGGACCGCCGTACTACTTCATCGGCGTGGAACTGGTCGGGACGCTCCCCTGGACTCCCCTGCTCCTGGCGGCCGTGCTGTCCCCGCTGCGGCGGTGGAAGCGCGCCGACCCGCGGGACCTCCAACTCGCCCTGTGGGTGCTCCTCATCTTCGCCTTCTTCTCCGTATCGAGTTCGAAGCTGATCACCTACATCCTGCCCCTGTTCCCGCAGCAGGCCCTGCTCGGAGCCCAGCTCGCCGGCCGACTCTCCCGGTCGCCGCGCCTGAGCCGCTGGGTGCGGGGCGCCGGGTGGGCCCTCGGGCTGATCCTCCTCGCGGCCGGGGCCTCGGCGCTGACGCCGTGGCCCGCCGCCCTGCTCCCGGCCGACCTCCCTCTCCCCGCGGGCGCGGGCGCGGCCGCCGCCGCGGCCCTCGCCCTCACGGGAGCCGCGGTCCTTTGGTCCTCCGGAGGCGGCGGACCGGCGCGGCTGGCGCGCGTCGCGCTCCTGGCCTGTCTGGCGGACGGGATACTGCTGGGAGGCTCCCGGCTCTTCCAGGATCGACTGAGCGGGAAAGCCCTGGCCGGGAGGATCAACGAGCGCGCCGCCCTCTACGGCGAGAGGAAGACTACCGGCGCCTACGAGGACGGCGCCCCCTTGCGCGCCGCCCTCTACGGCGAGAGGAAGACTACCGGCGCCTACGAGGACGGCGCCCCCTTGCGCGCCGCCCTCTACGGCGAGCGGAATACGGACCGCGCCTCCGAGGACGCCAACGTCCGCGTGATCAGCTACGGCTGCTTCGTGCACGCAGTCCCGTACTACACGGGACTGCCGGTGGACATCGTGAACTGGGCGGGGGAGATGGCGTACGCCAAGCGCTTCCCGCTCCACAAGCGCCGCTTCGGGGACGATACCATGATCCGGAAGCTGCCGACTCCGGGCGTCAGGACCTTCGTTATCCTGAAAGACCGCGAACTGGCCTACTTCCTCTCGCTGAATCCCCAGACCGAGTGGGGGCCGGTGGAACGGTTCGGGCCGTGGGTCCTGGTGGAATTCTGACTAGTGTAGCGTACCCAACGCTTCTTAACATTTGAAAAGCCGTCATGCCGGCGCCAGCCGGCAGCCGGCGTGTGGAACGGATTCAAAGATCCTGTTCTGTTGCCTGGACCCCGGCCTTCGCCGGGGTGACGTTTGGCGCCTGGACCCCGGCCTTCGCCGGGGTGACGAATCTAATCGGACTTATGACCCACTGCACTAGGCGGCGGCTTCGTCGCGACCGGCTTCCTGGACCTGGATGAAGCGGCGCAGGACGATCAGCCCGATGGGCGTCACCGTGGCCATCACCCCGATGATGAGCCACAGGGTCTGGGAGTGCCGCGGCCCCTCGGCCGGGCAGAAGGCCTTCAGCAGGAAGCCGGAGAGGCTTCCCGCGAACAGTTTAGCGACGAAATAGGGCAGCATCGAGAGCGCCATGTAGGAGCCTTCCTGCCCCTTGGGCGCGATCGCGGCCGGATACTCATAGAGGCGGGGCGACCAGAAAGCCTCCCCGATCGAGTAAACCACCGTCATGAAGGCGATCGCGACGTAGAGGGGGTTGACCGCCGCGTCCTTGACCCCGAGCCAGTCGTGCGCGATGAGGTTCCCAAGCCAGCCGTCGGCCAGGGGCTGGAACCATTGCGGCGGCACGGCCATGAAGAAGACCGAGCCCGCCGTGATGGCGCTGCCGAAGATCACCGTCTTGTAGGCCGAGACCTTCGACGACAGCGCCCCGGCGAGCGGCGCCAGGAAGACGATCAGCACCGCGTTGAGCACCCCGAAGATGCGGCCGATGGGCGCGCCTTCGCCCAGCTCGCGCAGGCCGTAGACCGGGAAGGTGTAGTACATATGGTAGAGGATCAAGCGCACCCCGACCGCCAGGGTGAGGAAGGCGAGGAAGCGGTAGAACGTGGACTGGGCCCAGAGGCTGGAGAAGATGCGCAGCCAATCCCGGAGCGCGTCCCGGCAGGTCAAGAACAGCGCCACGATGGCCGTCTCGTCCGGGTGCGTGGGCTGCTCTTCCTTGATGACGACGCCCTCGTCGGTGACTTCCACCCCGGAGCGGAGCCCGAAGTACATGATGAACATGTTGGGGATCGTGAACAAGAATCCCAGCAGGATGAGCGTCTGATACGTGCTGAGGTCGGACCCCAACAGCGGCACGGCGTAGTGGCCGTGTTCGCCCAGCCCGGAGCGCACGCGGTCGATGGTCCAGCCCGAGATCGCGAAGCCGACGTTCATCATGGAGTAATAGACGGAGAAGGCCATGGAGCGCTGGCTGGTCGTGGCATAGCGCTTGACCGCGGAGACCATGACCGGGGTCATGAGCGCCTCCCCGAGCGCCAGCGGCAGCAGGCCGAAGGGCAGGACGATCCAGGGCGACAGGGAGAAGGCCATGGTGCCGCGCGCGGCGATGCAGACCCCGAAGCCGATCAGGAAGGCGCGGCGCAGGCCGATGGCGTCCACCAGGGAGCCGACCATCACCGTGAAGAGCGTCATCGCGGTCGACCAGGTGGCGATGACGAAGCCGGCGTTCACGTCGTTGTAGCCCAGGTCGGAGCGGAGCCAGAGGCCGAGCGTCGTGGTGCCGACCAGGCCGTAGGCCACGATCGCCAGGACCTTGCAGCCGAAGATGATCCAGAGCTCGCGGACGGCTCCTTTGAGAACGAGGAATTTGTCGAGGAAGGCGGCGGCGGCGTTTTTGGGTTCACTCATAAGACCGCGATGGTAGCAATTTCCGGCGGGGCTTTTATATCATTAGCCTCATGCCCAGCGAGCCGGCGCCGGCGATGGTCCCCGCCAAGATCACGGACCGCTTCATCGCGTACCTGCTCGACCTCACCCCCCTGGCGGTCGGCATCTACGGCACGATGTACGTGCTGGCCCTGCGGCTCGACCGCGTCCCCAACACCCCGGCCATGTGGCGGCGGACCATCGCCGCGTGGTTCTGCTTCTACATCCTGTACCAGGTCCTGGGGAACCTCTCCGGGGCGACCGTGGGCAAGCGCCTGCTCGGCATCCGGGTCGTGGGCGCGGACGGCCGTCCCCCGGGGCTGGGCCGGAGTCTGGTGCGCGGCCTGGGCTACCTGGTGAGCACCCCGCTGTTCAACCTGGGATTTTTGTGGAGCCTGCTGGACCGGGATTCCCGCGCCTGGCACGACCTGCTGGCCGGCACCCGCGTCGTCGAGGCCCGCCGGCGGTCCGCGGGGGCCGCCGCCTTGAGCGCCTGCGCCTCCTTCCTCGTCCTCACCGGGATCCTGCTCGGCGATGCCTGGGTCCACCTCTGGCGGCCGACCCCGCTGGACCGCGCAGCCGTCCTGAAGGCCCGGGAGGGCCTCCAGGTCCTGGCCGCAGCCGAGCAGTCCTATCGCGACCGGACCGGCGCCTACACCGACAGCCTGCTGGAGCTGGCCCGGGAGAGCGGCGACCCGGGCGAGTTCAAGAAGGCCCTGGAGCAGATCTTCGACCCGGCCGGGTTCGCGCTGGAGGCCGCCGCGGACCGCTACGTGCTGCGGGCGCGCGCCCTCGACGCCCGCCGCACGGTGGTCGCGCTGGAAGGGCCGTCCCGCTAGGAGTCATAAGTCCAATCACATCCGTCACCCCGGGGAAGGCCGGGGTCCAGGCAACAGAACAGGATGTTTGAATCCGTTCCACACGCCGGCTGCCGGCTGGCCCGAACCTTCTGGGCGACTGTGCCCGGGCACAGTCCGAGGGGGGACGCTTCAGGACGGCTTGGAACTGCGGTTGAGCTTCCAGCGCAGGTACAGGTAGTAGGCGGCCAGCGGGAGCAGGGCCAACGCGATGTAGGTGAAGGGCATGAAGCCCGTGACGTTCTGGAAGAGCGCCTTCAGGGCCAGGAGCCCGGCCGTGCTGATGGCCAGGGAGGCCGAGCCCAGGAAGCCCATCGCGTCCGGCATGTCCTTCGCGTCGGGAACGCGAGACTGGAAGAAGCTCCGCAGCTTCAGCATGGACACGACCTGCGCGATGCCGAAGGGGATGAGGGCGAGGGCCTGGACGGTCAGGGACCCCGCCCAGGACAGCCAGCCGGGCAGGGCGACCAGGGCCCCCAGCATGGGGAGGGGGAAGGCCAGGGAGGCGATCCCGGCCAGGCCGGCGGTGCCCAGGAGCATCCAGGTCAGCA
>MGTY01000097.1 GCA_001799695.1 Elusimicrobia bacterium GWA2_69_24 | reverse complement strand
GACGGAGCGGGTGCCGGGACGACGGAGCGGGTGCCGGGACGACGGAGCGGGTGCCGGGACGACGGAGCGGGTGCCGGGACGACGGAGCGGGTGCGGGGACGACGGAGCGGGTGCCGGGACGACGGAGCGGGTGCCGGGACGACGAGGCAGGCGGCCGCAAATTTAGGTAGAATCGTCACCTATGCGCTACTCCAAATATCTCCTCCCCACCCTCCGCGAGGCCCCGTCCGACGCGGACAACGTCTCGGCCAAGCTCATGATCCGCGCGGGCATGATCCGCAAGCTGGCGACCGGCATCTTCGACTGGCTGCCTTTGGGACTGCGCGTGCTGCGGAAGGTGGAAGGCATCGTGCGCGAGGAGATGGAGTCGACCGGCGCGCTCGAGGTGTGGCTGCCCGTCATCCAGCCCCGCGAATTGTGGGAGAAGACCGGGCGTTGGGGCGTGTACGGCAAGGAGCTTCTGCGCATCCAGGACCGCAAGGAGGCCGACTACTGCTTCGCCCCTACGGCGGAGGAGGTCATCACCGACCTCGTGCGCCGCGAGATCCGCTCCTGGCGCCAGCTGCCCCTCTGCCTCTACCAGTTCGGGCTCAAGTTCCGCGACGAGATCCGCCCCCGCTTCGGCGTGATGCGGGCGCGCGAGTTCCTGATGAAGGACGCCTACTCCTTCCACCGCGACGATTCGGACGCCAACCGCTTCTACAAGGTGATGTACGACGCCTACACGCGCGTGTTCCAGCGCTGCGGCCTGCGCTTCGCGCCCGTGGAGGCCCAGTCGGGCGCCATCGGCGGCTCGCAGACGCACGAGTTCATGGTGCTGGCCGAGACGGGCGAGGAGCTCATCGTGACCTGCCCGGACTGCGGCTACGCGGCCAACGTGGAGCGCGCGGAGTGCAAGGGGGGGCCCGCGGCCGCGGACGTTCCCGAGCTGCCGCTGGAGGAGGTCGCCACGCCGGGCAAGACCAGCGTGGCCGACGTGGCCGCGCTCCTGGGCGCGGACCCCAAGACCTTCCTCAAGACCCAGCTCTACATGGCCGGCGGCAAGCCGGTCATGGCGCTCGTGCGCGGCGACCACGAGCTCAACGAGGCCAAGCTCTTCACGGCTCTCGGCGGCGGCGTGCTCGACCGCGCGACCGAGGCGCAGTACCAGGCCATGGCGGGCTGTCCCGTCGGGTTCGCCGGGCCCGTGAATCTGCCGGTCTGGAAGACCAAGGACGGGAAGACCGAGCCGGTGCGCATCATCGCCGACGAGTCGGTGCGGTCCCTGCGCAACGCGGTCTCGGGGGCGAACAAGAAAGACGCCCACCTGCGCAACATCAACCTCACCCGGGACTACAACGTGGAGACCTTCGCGGACCTGCGCATGGTCACGGCGGAGGACCCATGCCCCCGCTGCGGCAAGAAGACGGCGTTCGACCGCGGCATCGAGGTCGGGCAGGTGTTCAAGCTGGGGACCAAGTACTCGAAATCCCTCGAAGCGGTCTACCTCGACGAGAAGCAGGAAGCCAAGCCCCTGGTCATGGGCTGCTACGGCATCGGGGTGTCCCGGGTCGTGGCCGCGGCCATCGAGCAGGGCAACGACGACTGGGGCATCATCTGGCCCGTGGCCATCGCCCCCTTCCACGCGACGGTCATGCCGGTGGAGACCGACGACCCCGCCGTGATGGCGGAGGCCGAGAAGCTCTATAAGGGCCTGTGGGACGCGGGTGTGGAGACCCTCTTGGACGACCGGGCGGAGCGGCCCGGGGTCCGGTTCAAGGACCTGGACCTCATCGGCATCCCCTACCGGCTGGTGGTCAGCAAGAAGACTCTGGCCGCGGGGGTGGTGGAGTTCAAGGCCCGGCGCTCCCCCGAGAAGGAGATGTGGCCCCTAGCCGAGGCCCTGCCCAAGCTCCTGGCGCTTAAAAATCCAGGAAAATAACGGGGAATCCCCCACCCTACCCTCCCCCTCAAGGGGGGGAGGGAGAACGATGGGCGATCCCGGGCGGATTGACCGGGACTATAAAGAATTGATATCATCGCTATAATGATTACCGTCTAGAGTGGCGGCAGTCTGAGCCACTCTTTTTTATTGCAATGTCATTTGACCTAAACATTATCGAAAAGTCCGTCGGGGACATGCTGGCCCTGGAAGGGGTGGAGCTGGTGGACCTGCGCTTTCTGCAGGAGCACGGGCGCTGGGTCCTGCGCTTCTTCCTAGACAAGCACGCGGGCATCACCATCGACGACTGCGAGCGGCTTTCGGACCGGATCGGGTCCTTCCTGGACGCGGAGGACGCCATCCCGCACGCCTACTGCCTGGAGGTCTCGTCCCCGGGGCTGGACCGGGTGCTGAAGAAAGCCAAGGATTTCGAGCGTTTCGCCGGGCATCCGGTGAAGGTCCGCCTCAAGGCCTCCCCGGAGGGCGGCCGGCGGCGCTTCACCGGCTATCTCAAGGGGCTCGAGGACGGGAAGGTCGTAGTGGAGAACGGACCGGACTCCGTCCGGCTGGAGCTCGCCGCGATCGAAGAGGCCCGGCTCAACCCGGACGTCAAGGTTTAACGGAGACGGAGAGGCATCACTATGGCTCAAAAGAGCGATCTTCTGCTGGCGCTGGACCAGATCGAGCGGGAGAAGGGCGTCAAGAAAGATGAGATCCTGCTGATGGTCGAGGGCGCCATCGCCAGCGCCCTGCGCAAGCACGTGGGCAAGACGGCCAACGTGGTCTGCGTCATCGACCGCGAGACCGCCGAGATCACGGCCTGCATCCGCAAGAAGGTCTCCGAGGTCATCACCGACCCCGAGCTCGAGATCCTGCCCGCCGACGCCCAGCGCTTCCGCAAGGGCGCGGCCCTGGGCGAGGACGTGGACCTGCCCGTCGACGCCAAGGAGTTCGCCCGCATCGCGGCCCAGACCGCCAAGCAGGTGCTCATCCAGAAGATCCGCGAGATCGAGCGCGAGAACCTCTTCGTCGAGTTCAAGCCCAAGGAAGGCGAGTTGGTCAGCGGCGCGGTGCACCGTTTCATGGAGCGCAACATCATCATCGACCTGGGCAAGGCCGAGGCCATCCTCCCGGTCCGCGAGCAGATCCGGCGCGAGCGCTACAACGTGGGCGACCGCATCCGCGCGGTCATCCTGAAGGTGGACAAGGCCCAGCGCGGCCCGCAGGTGGTGCTCTCCCGGGCGGCCTCCCTCTTCATGCGGCGCCTCTTCGAGATGGAGGTCCCCGAGGTGGGCGAGAAGGTCGTCGAGATCCTCGACATCGCGCGCGACCCCGGCTTCCGCTCCAAGATCGTCGTGAAGTCGAACAACCCCAAGGTGGACCCGGTGGGGGCCTGCGTGGGCATCCGGGGCTCGCGCATCCGCTCCATCATGAACGAGCTCTCCGGAGAGCGCATCGACCTCATCCCCTGGTCCGACGACACCGCGACCTTCATCGCGAACTCGATCGCCCCGGCCAAGTCCAACTCGGTGCGCATCCTGGACAAGGCCGCGCACCAGGCCGAGATCATCGTGCCCAACGACCAGCTGGCGCTGACCATCGGCCGCGACGGGCAGAACATCCGCCTGGCCTGCAAGCTGACGGGCTGGAGCCTGGCGGTGAAGTCCGAACAGCAGAAGGCCGACGCGCAGAAGGCCGACGACGACTCCCGGCGGGAGGCCATGAGCGTGCTCAAGGGCATCGGGCCCAAGACCAGCGAGGTGCTCATCAAGAGCGGCCTGACCGACATCCACAAGCTCGCCACCCTCCAACCGACGGACCTCACCGGGCTCCAGGGCATCGGCGAGAAGACGGCGGAGAAGATCATCGAGAGCGCGAAGGAATACGTCGCGGAGAACCCCAAGCCCGCGATCCCCGCCGCGGCAGCCGCTCCGGCGGAGAGCCCGGAGACGACGGAGACCGCGGAAGCGCAGCCCGCGGCGGAGGCCCAGACGCCTCCCGCCGAGAAGCCGGTTTCAGGCCAGGAGTGACGCCATGACGGATAAGGAAGAGAAGCCGGAGAAGGAAGCCAAGAAGAAGCCCGCGGCCAAGAAGACCGCCGGGACCGCGGCGGCCAAGAAGAAGCCGGCCGCGAAGAAGGCTGACGGCGAGGCGAAGGCTCCGGCCAAGAAAGGCAAGACCCCCACCGTCGGGGGCACCGCGGTGAAGACGACGCGGGCCGAATCCCGGGACGCTCAAGAGGAGGGCTCCATCGCTCCGCCGACCGCACAGCTCGTCGACGCATTCGCCCGTTTCCGCAAGCCCGCGCGGCGTCCCATGACGGGTCCGCCCGCGGTGACCCGCCTGCCGGCCGGCGGCTCCCTCCCCATCCATCCCCCCGCGCGTCCGGCGCCCGCGGCTCCGTTGGGAACTCCGGCGCAGCCCGTGGCCGGTCCCGCCGCGCCCGCAGCCGTGAAGACCGCGGCTACCGCCGTCCCCGGAACCGCCGCGCCCGTCGTAAAGGCTCCCTTGCCGGGCGTCCCGACAGCCAAGCCGGCGGTCCCCGGCGTCGCCGTCCCGGCCCCCGCGGCGGCGCCGGGAACCGGCGCGCCCGCCAAGCCCGCGGTCCCGGGAACCCCCGCGCCGGTCGCGAAAGCGCCCGCGGCGCCGGCCGCTCCGGCGGCGCCGGCCCAGTCCCCGGGGGCAAAGACCCCGGAGCCCAAGGCCACCTATACGCTGCCTACGGACCCCAGCCGGACCGGCCCCGCCGCGCGGGTGGGCGCCATCATGCGCGGACCCAAGCCCCTGCAGCCGCGCAAGCCCGCGCCGAAGGACCACAAGACCGAGGTGAAGCCCACGACCGTCATGGGCGCGGCCCCGGCCGCGCCGGCCGAGAAGAAGGTCGTGGCCCTGAAGCCCCTGAAGGTCTCGACGATGGTCACGGTGCGCGAGCTGGCGGAGAAGATGTGCGTCCTGCCCACCGACCTCATCAAGAAGCTCATGGTGCAGGGCGTGTTCGCCAACATCAACCAGCGCCTGGACTCGGAGACCGCGATCCTGGTCGCCAGCGACTACGGCTACGAACTCGAAGTCGTCCCCCTCCACATGGAGGAGGAGATGGTCGGCGCCGAGCAGATCGAGGACAAGCCCGAGGACCTCACGCACCGCTCGCCGGTGGTGACGGTCATGGGCCACGTCGACCACGGCAAGACCAAGCTCCTGGACGCGATCCGGAGCACCAACGTGGCCGAGGGCGAGGCCGGCGGCATCACCCAGCACATCGGCGCCTACAAGGTGAAGATGACGAAGGGCGAGGTCGTGTTCCTCGACACTCCCGGGCACGCGGCCTTCACGGCCATGCGCTCGCGCGGCGCCAAGGTGACGGACATCGTCATCCTGGTCGTGTCCGCGACGGACGGCGTCATGCCGCAGACGGTCGAGGCCATCGACCATGCCCGCGAGGCGCAGGTCCCCATCGTCGTCGCGGTGAACAAGATCGACCTGCCCGGGGCCAACCCGGCCAAGATCCGCCAGGACCTGGCGGCGCGCGGCCTCTTGCCCGAGGAATGGGGCGGCAAGACCATCTTCGTGGACCTGTCGGCCAAACAGCGCATCAACATCGACAAGCTGCTGGAGATGCTGCTCCTGCAGGCCGAGCTCCTCGAGCTCAAGGCCAACCCCAACCGGCTCGCCTCGGGTACGGTCGTCGAGGCCAAGATGGACAAGAAGCGCGGCAACGTGGCCACGGTCCTGGTTCAGTCCGGGACCCTGCGCAAGGGAGACTCCTTCGTGATGGGCCTCTCCGGCGGCAAGGTGAAGGCCCTCATCGACGACGCGGGCAACCAGCTGCAGGCGGCGGGGCCGGCCACGCCGGTCGAGATCCTGGGCATCACGGGGGCGACCCCGCAGGCGGGCGACACCTTCACGGTCGTGGAGGACGAACGCATGGCGCGCGACATCATCGCCAAGCGCAACCGCATCCACCGCGAGGAGTCGCTGGCGCACCAGAAGCACGTGTCCTTGCTGAACGTGAAGGCGGCGCACGTGAAGGAGCTCGCGGTCATCCTGAAGGCCGACGTGCAGGGCTCCATCGAGGTGCTCAAGGACTCGCTGGAGAAGCTCTCCACGCCGGAGATCCGGGTGCGCGTCATCCATGCCGCGCTGGGCAACGCCAACGAGACGGACGTCCTGCTGGCCACGGCGTCCAACGCGATCATCTTCCTCTTCCACACGGACATAGAGCCGCGCGCGAAGGAGATGGCCGAGAGCCAGAAGGTCGAGATCCGCTCCTACGACATCATCTACGAACTCACCGAGGACGTGAAGGCGGCGCTGGAGGGTCTGCTCGAACCCGAGACCATCTCCATCACCACCGGCAAGGTGGAGATCCGCCAAGAGTTCGCCATCCGGCACGCGCGCATCGCGGGCTGCTTCATCACCGAGGGCACGGCGGTGCGCGGCGCGAAGGTGCGCGTCCTGCGCAACGGCCAGCTCCACGGCGAGGGGCGGCTGGAGACCCTGAAGCACTTCAAGGACGAGAAGCGCGAGCTCGAGAAGGGCAACGAGTGCGGCGTCGTCCTCTCGGGCGTCACGGACTGGGCGATCAACGACGTCATCGAAGTGCTGACCGAGGAGAAGCGGGTCCGCCGGCTGGAGCAGCCGAAGTAGCCGGACCGGAGGACTGCATGGGTTTTTCCCGCGGGACCCGTCTGCGCGAACTCTTCTTCCACGAGATATGCCAGGCCCTGTCCGCGATCAAGGACCCGGGGCTGCGGGGGTTCGTGACCGTCACGGACATGACCCTGGCGGCCGACCGTAAGACCGCGAAGGTGTTCTATTCCCTGCTGGGCAACCAGATGGACAGGGAGAACACCCAGCGGGCTCTGGAGCGGGCCGAGGGCTTCTTCCGCAGCCAGCTCTACTCCAAGCTGAAGGTCAAGTACGTGCCGCGCCTCCAGTTCATCTTCGACGAGACGCCCTCCAGCGCCCAGCGCATCGAGACTTTGCTCACCAAGCTCAATCAGGACGCGCCGCAGGCTCCCCCGCCCGCCGGGCCGGAGACCGAGCTCCCGGCCCTCTCCGCGGCAGGAGAACCGCCGCGCTCCGAGGACGGCGGCCCCTCGGCCGCCGAAGACCCCGGGGCGGGCGTGGAGCGGCTGAACCTGCTGGGCTCGCGGGCGAGCCGCAGCCGCCGCTACCGGCGCAAACGCCGGCCATCATGACCCAGCCGGAAGGCCTGCTTCTCGTCGATAAACCCCGGGGCTGGACCTCGCATGACGTGGTGGCGCGCGCCCGGCGGGCCTTGGGCCGGAGCGTCAAGGTGGGGCACAGCGGGACCCTGGACCCCATGGCCACCGGGCTCCTCATCCTCCTCATCGGCCGCGCCACCAAGGCGGCGGCGCGCTACCAGGCCCTGCCCAAGGTCTACACGGGAACAATCCGCTTCGGCGTGGAGACCGACACCGGCGACCTCGACGGCAAAGTCCTCAAGGAAACCCCTTTGCCCCCCGCCCTCGACGAGGCCGGCCTGCGGGCCGCCTTCGCGCGGCACCTGGGCGACTGCGACATGCCGGTGCCGCGCTATTCGGCGGTGAAGCATCAGGGCAAGCCCCTCTACAAGTACGCGCGCCAAGGCATCGAGGTCCCCGAGAAGGTCCGCCGGTCCCGCATCCACGAGTGGACCCTGAGCGGCTGGGCGGCTCCCGAGGCGGCCTTCCGCCTGCGCTGCGGGAGCGGCACCTACGTGCGCTCCCTGGCCATCCTGCTGGGCGGGGAATTCGGCTGCGGCGCGACCCTGAGCACCCTGCGGCGCGAGGAAGTCGGGGGCTTCGCCGTAGGCTCGGCCGTAAGCATCGAGAAGTTGGACGAGGCCGTACGGTCCCCCCTCCCGCTCAAAGCCCTGGAGGAGCCGGTCGCGTGAAGGAAGGTCCCGGCTACCTGGTCACCATCGGCACCTTCGACGGCGTGCACCTGGGCCATCAGAAGCTCCTGCGCTGGGTGCAGGAGCGGGCGCGCGAGGCCGGCCTGCGCGCCAGGATCGTCTTTTTCGTGCATCCCCCCCATTTCTTCTTCCGGCCGGACCACGCCATCCCCCTCCTGACCACGAGCCGCGAGCGGAAGTCCCTCATCCTCGAGATGGGCATCGACCGGGTGGAGGTGCTGAACTTCGGGCCGCGCTGGGCCAAGATGCCGCACGAGCGCTTCTTCTCGGAGTACATCGTGAAGCGCTGGAAGGCGGGCGGCATCTACGTGGGACGGGATTTCGCCTTCGGCAAGGGACGCCAGGGCGACCTGCGCTACCTGGAAGAGGCCTGCCGGCGCCGGGGCCTGGGCTTCGGCATCCTGCCCCTGGTGCGGGTGCACGGACGCAAGATATCCTCCTCGCGCATCCGTAAGCTGCTTTCGGCGGGAGAGGTGGCGCGCGCGGACCTCATGCTGGGACGGCCCTACTCGGTCTCCGGGGTGGTCGTGCACGGGGAGGGGCTGGGGCGCAAGCTGGGGTTCCCCACCGCGAACCTGCGCCTAGCCAAGGACATCATCGTCCCCCCCGGGGTGTTCCATGTCCGGGTGTTCGGCGGTCCCTTCGGGAGCGTGCGGGCTTCGGAGCGGGCGGAGCTGGTGGCCGCGGAGGGCGGTCCCGCGGGGGCCGACGCCGTCTGCAGCGTAGGCTACCGTCCCACGGTGAAGCTGCGGGGACCGCATCTCCTGACCACCGAGGTCCACATCATCGACTGGGAAGGCGACCTCTACGGAGATACCCTGCGCGTCGAATTCCTCCAGCGCCTGCGGGGCGAGAAGAAGTTCTCCTCCCTGGACGCGCTCAAGCGCGGCATCCGCAAGGACATCGACCGCTGTCGGAGCAATGCCGGGGGGCCGCCGTGAGCGACGATCCGCGCCTGCAGCAGCTCCGGCGCCTGGCGGAGCTCACGGAGAAGATAAACTCCGGTCTGGTGGTCGATGAAGTCCTCAACCACCTCTACGCCTCCTTCCATGACATCATCCCCTACGACCGCATCGGCCTCTCCCTCCTCGAGCGGGAAGGCAAGACCGTCCGCGCACGCTGGGCCCGCTCCGAGGCGCCCAAGCTCTGGATCGAGCGCGGCTACGAGGCCGCGCTCGCGGGGAGCAGCCTGCAGCCCATCCTGGAGACCGGCCAGCCGCGCATCCTCAACGACCTGGAAGCGCACCTGCGGGAGCACCCGAAATCCGATTCCACCTGGCGGGTGGTGCAGGAGGGCATCCGCTCCAGCCTCACCTGCCCCCTCATCGCCATGGGCAAGCCCGTGGGTTTCCTGTTCTTCTCCAGCAACCGGCCCGGGACCTACCGGGACGCACACGTGGAGCTTTATCAGCAGATCGCGGGACAGTTGGCCCTCATCATCGAGAAGAGCCGGCTCTACGAACAGGTGCTGGAACTGAGCGACCTGAAGAGCCGTTTCTTGGGTATCGTGGTCCACGACATGCGCAACCCGCTGACCATCATCAAGGGCTTCGCCGCCCTCTTCGTCGACGGGACGCTGGATGCGGAACCCGAGTCCCGCAAGGAGATGTCCGTCGAGATCCTGCGCGCGGCCGAGACCATGCGCCGCATGATCGAGGACCTGCTGGACATGAGCGCGATCCAGACCGGCAAGCTGGCCCTCGAGCTCAAGCCCATGGACCTGGGGGAATACCTCCGGGGCTCGGGACGGCGGCTCTCCCTGCTGGCCATCGGGAAGGGGATCGAGGTGCGCTTCGACGTGGAGCCGGGCGCCCTGCCCGTGCGCATGGACCCGATGCGCATCGAGCAGGTCCTGTCCAACCTCGTCTCCAACGCGGTCAAGTTCTCCAAGCCCAAGACCGTGGTTCGGGTCTCGGCCCGCAAGGTCTCCGGCGCCGTGCAGGTGACGGTCGCAGACGAGGGCCCGGGCATCCCCAAGGGTGAGGCGGGCCTCCTGTTCAGCGAGTTCAGCCGCACCAGCATCCGTCCCACCGGCGACGAGAAGACGACCGGACTGGGCCTGGCCATCGTCAAGAGGCTCGTGGACGCCCACGGCGGCCGCGTGTGGGCCGAGAACCGCCCCGGGAAGGACTCTCCGTCGGGCGCCGCTTTCCACTTCACCCTGCCGTCCGCCTGAAGCCCCTCGTCATCCCGTTGTCATATCACCGTCGAAACTATGCTATACTAATTCCCGCCGCAACCGATCTCCCCCGTCAACCGGCCCCCTGGTTGGCGGGGGTGCTGTTTTTCGGGGTGCGCAAAACGGCCTCCTTCGTCGTCCCGGCGCAGGCCGGGACCCAGAACTTGCCGTTGAGCTGGACCCCGGGGTCAAGCCCCGGGGTGACGGTGTGTGGTCAAGCCCCGGGGTGACGGTGTGTGGTCAAGCCCCGGGGTGACGACGGGCGGGGTGACGATCAGCGGGGCTGAGGGTAGACGGTGAGGATGCGGACGTCTTCGGCCCACTCCGCGCCGCTCTCATCGAGCTTGCGGAGCAGTTCGGGGTAGGTCGCCGTCCCCGCGAGCAGGGGCTGGATGTCCCGGCGCACGGCGAGGACGCGCAGGATGGCCGCCGAGGCGGTTTCCCCCGGCGGCACGACCGCCGGGAATCCCCGGGCCTCGGAGGCCCGGTTGGCGATGACCCGGGCGCCGGCCTCGGGATCCTCGGGCGCGCGCGGGAGCAGTCTTCCCGCGAGGTCCGTCCGGAAGAAGTGGAGGAAGCCGTCGCGGTTGGACACCGCGCGGAAGCGGATTCCCTGCCCGGCGAAGAAGCGCCGCTGATTGAGCGTGAGCTCGACCGTGAAGCCCTTGTCCTTGCTGAGCCCGGCGGCGTTCACACAGGAGCGCAGGGTCAAGGCGTAGCCCTCCCCGGCCGCTCCCTCGGCCGTGACCTGCTCTGCGACGACCCGTCCGCTGCGCAAGGCCTGCAGTACGGCTCCTTCCTTCCCGCGCAGGGCTTCCGCGCCGAGGTCCGGGGTGTGGGGGCGCGGCAGGCTCATGACCGCACCCAGGGAGCGTCCGCGGGCCAGGAGCAGGGCTGCGGTCCGGCCGGGCGCCGTGACGCGGGAGTGGATCCAGCTGCAGGAAGCGGGCCCGGGGCCGTTGAGGATCGTCACCGCGGGCTGTTGGACGGGCGCTGCGCCGGGAACGGCCTCCGTGTTCTTGATGGAGGTCTTCGCGGAGGCGAGGAGAGGCCCCGTGGCCGCGGCGAGCAGGCGCGCCTGGAGCTCGAGCTTCTTCCTGCCGGAGGGCGCGACGCTCCCCTCCACGACATAGTCGGCGCCGCCCAGGTCCGCGGGGGCGCGGCCGGTGGCCTCCAGGTAGTCCCCCTCCACGACGGTGAAGCGGCCGCTCCGGAGCAGTTCCTCGGCGAGTGCTTCAGCGACGGCGCGGCCGAGACCGGCGGGGGCGGCGGGAGCGCTGAAGGCGGGCACCGCGATGGAGGAGCCGGGCTGGGCGGACTTGAGCAGCTTATCGGCCAGGGAGCGGACCGCCTTCTCCAGGCCCGGAGACGCGGCCCGGGACGCTAGGGCGGGCCCCGCGAGGAACGCGGCCAGGAGCAGGGCGGAAGCCTTCTTCACCGGCCCTTAGGGCTGGAGCGGGCCTTCGGGAGTCTCGGCCGGGACCGGGCGCACCACGAGCTGGCCGGCGTCGAGGTCGATGCGCAGGGCGACCTTCTGGTCACCCACCTTGCGCACGATGGAGCGGGTCCAATCCACGGCTTCCGCCCCCACGCGGTAGAACTCGACCCCGGTGTCGGTCTTGTGCATGAACATGAAGCTGCGCATGCCCGCGCCGCGCCACATGTCGATCTGGAAGGCCATCCGCCAGGCGGAGTTCAGGCAGGGGAGCGGAGCCGCCGCGTCCCAGGCCGCGCGCTCGAGCACGCTCAGGGGGATGCGCATCGAGCGCAGGGGCCGGATGGGGTCCTGGAAGACCACGGCATGGGTCTCGGCGGCCCCGGTCTCGTCGAGGGAGACGCGGTATTCGGCGCCGCCGAACTCGCGCTTCACTTCGGTCTTGCGCAGCTCGATGAACATGAAGGAGGCGGCGAGCTCGAAGCGGTTGTCGCCTTCCTTGAGCACCGCCAGGACCCATTCCTCCTCCCGGGTCAACTCGAGGGAGATCTGGTAGTCGGCGTTGCCCAGCGGGGCCAGGATGCGGCTGCGGCGGGTGGCCTCAAGGGTGTCCAGCATGGGGAGGCGGGTCTCGGAGGGCTTCTGCCCGACCGGACGATCGAGGATCAGCGGGTTGTCCCGCAAGGACGGCGGAAGCTGGAATTCCCCCTGGGCGACGGCGGAGCTGACGGTCAGAAAAAGCGTCGAAACCAGAAGGAGAATCATGCGGCGCATGCTGCCTCCCTACGTCTTAGGGGTTGGAAATCAATAATATGGACATTTCGCCGGAGGCGATTTTGGAGCGAGCCGAAGCGATGCGAGGCGCGCAGGCCTTTAGGCCTGTAAGTCGAGCAGCGCGAAGGCGCAGCCCCTGCGGCGATAGCGCCGCAGGGACCTGCGGCAGGGAGTAACTCCTTTCCGCAGGCCCAAAAGCGCCCCGGCCCTTCGGGGAGGCCCCTGCCGCTATTGACCGGCAGGGACCGTGCAAGAAGATGTTCTCCGGACGCACGGCCCGCTATTGGCCGATTTCGTCGTTGCTCGTCGCTTACATAGCTCACGCTATGCGCGCTCCTCGCGCCTAGAAATCGGCTCAACATCGGGCCTCCGAAATGTTCATATTATTGATTTCCAACCCCTTAATGGGATTATATCACGAATCCGGCGAAAAGGAAGGGCTCATGCAGGCGATGCCCAGGCCCATGAAGCCGCCGGTCAGGAGGCCGTCGGCCAAGGCGGCGGGCTGGGGGACCCAGCCGGCGGGGACCATGGCCCGGAAGGCGGGGAAGAGGCGGCTGAGACCCAGGTCGAGGACATAGGCGAAGGCCGCTCCCGCCAGGGCGCCCAGGACCCGGCGCAGGACCCCGGGACGGGTCCAGGTCCGGTCGGCCGCGGCCCCCAGGACGGCGATAGTGAACACGCTGGCCGCGACGTAAACCCCGAGGATGAGATAGACCCACGCCATGGTCGGCTGAGGCTCGGGACCCTCGCCCCAGGTGAAGATGCGGGTGGCGGCGGCCAGGGGCGCGTAGATGAGCAAGAAAGAGGTCATGAACCCCGCCGCGGCCCCCATGAGGCGCCGGCCGGCGCAGAGTCCCGCGCCGATGCCCAGATAGAGCAGGGAGGTGTTGACCAGCAGGCTGAAGAAGGGCGGTCCGTGCGGACCCTTGAACCAGATGCCGGCGTCGCCGGTGTAGCGGAAAGCGGCGATCACCGCCGTATGGGCCGCCGCGGCGCCCGCCAGGCCGCCGAGGGTCCCGCCCACGGAGAGGGGGATGAGCCGCGAGCTCCCGGCGCTATTTCCCCTGGTCGAAGGCCGCATCGTCGTGCTGGGCCAGGAGGAGGGAGGTCTCGAGGAGGTCGCGCTCCAGCTTCAGGTCCGAGGCGTCCTTGGTCACGGCGGCGATGCGGGGTTCCAGGCGCTTGGCCGCGGCGGCGAAATCCGGCTTCTCCTTGGATCCCGCCTGGAGCTTGGCCAGGAGGCCGCGCAGGCGGCCCTCGACCGAGCGCAGGTCGGTCAGATAGACCTCCGCGCTCTGCACGGCGGCCAGACGCTCGTCTTCCAGGCGGATGCCCTGGATGTCCTTGGCCGCTTCCGAGAGGAACTTCCGGTTCTTGGCCAGGTCGCCCTCGCGGTCCCTGGCCCGGTAGCCCTGGCGCTGGGTGAGGGCCTTGTCCAGATCGAGCTTCTTGGGCTCCAGCTTCAGGGTCGCGGCGCGCTTGCGGAACTCGGTCATCCGGGCGTCGAGGGCCACGGCGGTCTCCAGGAAGCTCTGGGCGACCGTGGCGGCCGAGACGGTCCCGCCGGAGAGGGGCCCCTCCTCCAGGTCGGGCAGGCCGCGCAGGTCGCGCGCGGCGGCGCGCAGGTCCGCCCGGGCCGAGAGCATCAGGATGATGATGTTCTCGGCGTCCACGGCCGCGCCTTCCATGCCCTTGGCCATGGCGTTCTCGAGGTTGGACTGCTCGGCCTTCTTCACCTCGGCGACCACGTCGGGGTCGGAGAATTCGTCCTGCCCTTCGAGGTCCATGGCAGAGGCGTTGGAACCGGCCAGGAGGGCCAGAAGGGTCGCGGTCAGGGCGTTCATGGGATTCCCCCTACTTCTTGATGTGGGAGTTGAGCTGTTTGAGGCGGTCCGACACCGCGGGGACGCCCAGCGTCTCCTTCTCGAAGGAGAGCATGATGGGCTCCTGCACGGGCAGCTTGAGCTGGTAGCGCTTCTCGCCGGGGTTGTACTCGAACTGGGTGCCGTAGATCTGCCCGACGCCGATGCTCATCAGGTAGCGGTCAAGCGAGGCGGCCAGCAGCCAGCGCGCGGTGCGATGGCCGAGGATGGCGGCCAGGGTCGCCAGGCGGTGCGAGGTGAGGAACTCGACATGGTTCTCGCCGTGCTGGAAGATGACGGCGGCGTGATAAAGGTCGTTCTTGGTCTTGATCTCCCCCAGTTCCATCATGACCGTGACCCGCTTGCGGCGGCCGGCATCCCGCTCCTTGAGCTTGACGATCTCTTCCTCGGTGCCGTAGACGCGTTCGCGGTCGCGCTGGTCCTCTTGGAAGAGCTCCTCGAGTTTCAGGTTGTCTGTCTCTGGTGGCATATCGGGATTGTATAAAACTTGGGCGCATTTTCTACCGGCCCGCGGAGGCGGTCTCCTGGTACTCCGCCGGGATGACGAAGTCGCCAGAGTCCACCTGAGCCTCGTCCTCGAGACCGTGGAGCTCGGCGTAGATCTCGTAGAAAGGGCGCTGGGACTCCCCCCCCGGCGCGCTTCCCTCGATGGCGTCGCCCTCCTCGGCGATGAGCTCGGCGAGTATGGTGTGGAGCTCGGCCTCGAAGCGGTCGTAGAGCAGGGGGACCCCGTCGGCGCCGTCGCGGCCCTCGTCGCGGGACCGGACCACGGCCGGTTTCTTCGAGACCTGCGCGTCCGGAGCGCGGTTGATGCGATAGCGCGCCTCACGATAGAGGCGGTTGATGCGCAGCTCCGCGCCGCGCCAGTTGATGGGCTGGAAGTAGCCGGGGCGGATGCCGCGGGTCCCGGCCTTGACCCGGCTCCCCAGCCGGCCCGGAGTCGGCCCCCCGCCTTCCCCTTTCCGCTGGAACGCCCCCCCCCGCGAACGGCCCATCTCGAAGCGGGGCTGGCGCTGTTCGCGCGGCTCGCGCGGGTCGGGCTCGGCCCGGGACCCGCCCTCCGGGGGCCGGGGCCGGGGCGGCGGCTCGGGCTTGGGCTCCTCCGGCCTCGGCTTCACCCGGTACCAGGAGACGGAGGATGCCACGGGATAGCTGGGAAGGTCGCGCAGGCTCTCGCGGACCCGGCCCACGACGCCGCTCAGCTCGCCCTCCCCCACGCGGAGATAGGCCGCGGCCTCGCGCACCTGGTAGCGCTCGTGGTCGAGCGGGGAGAGCGACCCCCCCGTCGCCGCCCGATAGGCGTTCTCGAAAGCGATGAGGTCCATGAGATTGTTGGAGAGGCCCCCGGTGATGGGGGCTACCCAGACATGCTGGTCCATGCGCGCGAGCTCCTCGCGCCCCGCGGCGTCGCGCAGGACCATCTTCACGACGACATGGTGGTGCGAGCACTCGGCGTTCAGGAAGCGCCGCTTCTGGCTGCGCTCCTGGATGGAGATGTCCGAGCTGGCGATGCTCCATTTGGCGGCGCCGCGGTCGAGCACCCCGCGCATCCGGTTGCCGTAGTCGAGTTCGTCCAGGGATTCGCGGCTGAAGCGCTTCTCCTCCGGGTGGACCAAGGTGCGGTCCTTGGCCTCCAGGTCCAGGATCTGGATGAGGCGCCGCGGCACGGCGGGGCGCTCGTTGCCGACCACCTTGCGGGCGTAGCCCGAGACCAGGCGCATCCGGCGGCCGAGGACCTCCACCCAGGATTTGCCGAAGAGCCCGTCCTTGCCCGCCTCGGACTGCGCCTGGACGATCTGGACGAAGCTCAGGTCCGCGCGCGCGACCCCCGCGCCCGGGCCCAGGACCAGGAGCGCGGCCAGGAGGCGGGACGGCTTCACGGGATCAGGGCAGCGGCGGCAGGGGCAGGAACTGCGCCGACAGCGCCACCGCGCCCAGGAACGGCTCCGGGTACAGGCCGATCAGGAGCACGGCGATGGTGGTCAGGGCCAAGGTCGAGAACAGGGCCGGACCGACCGGCGCGGGCTCGAGGGTGCGCGGTTCGCGGAAGAACATGTGGTAGGCGATGCGCATGTAGTAGTAGACGGAGACGACGCTGTTGAGGACGCCGAACACCGCGAGCCAGTAGAACTTCCCTTTGATGGCGGCGGCGAACAGGTAGAACTTGCCGATGAAGCCGGCCATGGGCGGGATGCCCGCCAGGGAGAGCAGGAACAGGAACATGACCAGGGCCAGGCCGAAGTTCCGCCGCCCCAAGCCGTCGTAGGCCTCCAGGGAATAACCCTCCTCGTTGCCCACCACGATGACCACGGCGAAGGCGCCGATGTTCATGAACAGGTAGGCCAGCGAGTATAGGAGCAGGCCTTCCCGCCCCAAGGTGTCGCCGGTCACGAAGCCGATGAGGAGGTAGCCCGCCTGCGCGATCGAGGAGTAGGCCAGGAGGCGCTTGACGTCGTTCTGGAAGATGGCCGTCAGGTTGCCCACGGTCATGGTCAGGATGGCGAGCACGGAGAACAGGGCGGTCAGGTCGAGCGAGGCGTGGGGCACCAGGAAGGTGAAGACCCGGAGCATGACCGCCAGGCCCGCGATCTTGGGGGCCACCGAGAGGAAGGCCGTGATCGGGGCGGGCGCGCCCTCGTACGCGTCGGGCACCCAGAGATGGAAGGGCACCATCGAGATCTTGAAGCCGAAGCCGACGGTGATGAGCAGGCAGGCCAGCACGAACATGGGCTGGGCGCCGCCCCCGAGCATCTGGGGCAGGTCCACCAGGCGGGTGGTGCCCGCGGCGCCGTAGAAGAGGGAGATGCCGTAGACCAGGATCGCGGAGGAGAAGGCCCCGATGAGGTAGTACTTGATGGCTCCCTCGGTGGACTTCTTGTTCCCCCGTTCGAAGCCCACCAGGATGAAGGAGGACAGGCTGACCAGCTCGAGCGCGAGGAAGATGAGCAGGAGGTCGGTGGCCGAGACCAGGAGCATCATCCCCACGGCCGCGAAGAGGAGGAGGGCGGCGTAGCTCCCGGGGTGGGCGTGCTCCTCGGGCGGGCGGTACTCCAGGGTCAGCACGAGAACGATCAGGGTGGCGCCCAGGGTCAGGACCTTGAAGAAGAGGCTCAAGGGGTCCACGGCCCACAGCGTCCCCACGCCCTGGTAATGCGCCGGGTCGTTGTAGGCGAGGGCCAAGAGGCCCAGCCCGAGCCCCGCGGCCACGATGGCCAGGTAGATCAGGGTGCGGCCGCTCCGGCCCTTCATGACCACGTCGGCCATGAGCACCAGGAAGGCCAGGACCGTCAGGCCCATCTCCGGGGCGAGGGTGAGCAGGTTCTGCATGTCAGCGCAGGCCCTGGAAAAGGCCGGGGAACATGCCCGCGAACACGGTCATGGTCGGGTTCATGATGTCGATGAGGAAGCTCGGCCAGACGCCGAACAACACCATCAGCACGCACAGCGGCACCACGCTGATGAGCTCGCGCGCGTTCATGTCCCGCAGGCCGGCCCATTTCTCGTTGAACGGACCCAGGAAGACCTTCTGCAGCATGCGCAGGAAGAAGGCCGCGGTGACCAGGAGACCGGAGACCGAGAGGATGGTGTAGAGCTTCCAGGCCTTGAAGGCGCCCAGGAAGCACAGGAACTCGGAGACGAAGCCCGAGAGGCCCGGCAGGCCGAGCGAGGCGAAGCAGGCCAGGGACATCAGGGCCGCGTAGACCGGGAGCTTGGCCCCCAGTCCGCCGAAGGCCCCGATGTCGCGGGTGTGGGCCCGGTCGTAGATGACCCCGACGAACATGAACAGCGCCCCCGTGATGATGCCGTGGTTGATCATCTGGAGCATGGCGCCGTTGAACCCGGTGGCGGAGACCGCGGCGATGCCCAACATGCAGTAGCCCATGTGGTTGATGGAGGAGTAGGCCACCATCTTCTTCATGTCGGTCTGGGCCATGGCGCAGAGCGCGCCGTAGACGATGTTGATGAAGGCGATGAGCACGAAGGCGGGCAGGAACCACTCAAAGCCCAGCGGCAGGATGCCGTAGGAGACCCGCAGGAGGCCGTAGGTGCCCATCTTCAGGAGGACCGCGGCCAGGATGACGCTGACCGGGGTCGGGGCCTCGACGTGGGCCAAAGGCAGCCAGGTATGGAACGGGAAGGCCGGCACCTTGATGGCGAAGCCCAGGTAGAAGCCCAGGAAGACGATGATCTGGAACTCCCGGCTCCAGGTCCCGCTGTAGCGCATGAGCTCGATCATGTCGAAGGAGTTGGGCTCCGAGGCGAAGTAGACGGCCAGTATGCCCAGGAGCATGAACACGCTGCCGAACAGCGTGAACAGGAAGAATTTGATGGCCGCGTATTCCTTCTTGGGGCCGCCCCACACGCCGATGAGGAAGTACATGGGGACCAGGGTGATCTCCCAGAACATGTAGAACAGGAAGAGGTCGAGGGCGCAGAAGACCCCGACCATGCCGACCTCGAGGATGAGGTACCAGAAGAAAAACTCCTTCACGCGCAGCTCGATGCCGCAGGAGTAGATCGCGGCCAGGAGACACAGGAAGGTGGTCAGGATGACCAGCGGCAGGGAGAGCCCGTCCACGCCGAGGTAGTAGTGGATGTTGAAGGTCGGGATCCAGACCAGCTTCTCGGTCAACTGGATGGACAGCGAGGTCATCTGCGTGGTCCCCGGGTCGAAGGCCAGGAAGGCGAACACGGAGGCGATGCAGGAGACCGCGGTCCCCGCCACGCCTACCCCGCGGATCCAGGAGGTCTTCTCCTTCGGGAGGAAGAGCAGCGCGATGGCCGCGATCAGCGGGGAGAAGATAACGACGCTCAAGATGCCCATACCCGGTTTACCTCGTAGTCAGGATGATCGTAAAGAGACACATGGCCAGGGCCACGTACATCAAGTATTCCTGCACCTGGCCGCGCACGAGCCTGTGGAGCACGCCGCCGCCGTCGCGGGTCACGGCGCCCACGCCGTCGACGGCCCCGTCCACGACGAAATCGTCGAAGAAGCGGTGGGCCTCGGCGACGGCCCGGGTCACCAGCGCCCAGCCGTCCACGAAGATCGCGTCCACGATCTGGTCGTCGAACCAATGCATCGCGGCGGCGAGGCGGTCCGACAGGGAGACGAGCCAAAGGAAGAAGTCGTCGAAGTAGTAGCGCGCCTCCAGAGCGTCGGCGGCCAGGGCGAAGCGCTCGCGCAGGGACTTGGCCAGGGAGAGGTCCCCCCGCCCGTAGAGGCGGTGCGCGGCCGCGAGGCCGGCGGCGAAGACCGCGACGGCCGCCGCCCCCAGCCAGACCGGGGCGTGCGCGGCCTCGTGCCCGCCGCCGTGGCCGGACTCGAATGAGACCAGCTTCGCGAACAGCCCCTCGTGCTCCAGCAGGAAGCCGGAGCCGATGGACAGGGCCGCCAGGGTCCAGAGCGGGACGGTCATCACGGGCGGGGATTCGTGCGCGTGGTCCCAGCGGTGATGGTCCCGCGACTGCCCCAGGAAGGTCAGGTACACGAGGCGGAACATGTAGAAGGTGGTGAGCCCGGCGGTGCCCAGGGCCACCAGCCACATCATCGGGTTGTGGAGGTAGACGGCGTGCAGGATGGCTTCCTTCGAGTACCAGCCCGAGAGGAACGGGAAGCCGGAGATGGCCAGGGTCCCGATGGCCATGGTGAGGAAGGTGGCGGGCATGCGCTTGGAGAGCCCGCCCATCTCGCGCATGTCGTTGGTGTGCACCGCGTGGATGACGGAGCCCGCGCCCAGGAAGAGCAGGGCCTTGAAGAAGGCGTGGGTGGTCAGATGGAAGAGGCCCGCGGTGTAGCCGTAGACGCCCAGGCCCAGCATCATGTAGCCGAGCTGGCTGATGGTGGAGAAGGCGAGCACGCGCTTGATGTCATAGGCCACCACGGCCATGGTGGCGGCGAGCAGGGCGGTGAAGAGCCCCACCCAGGCCACGGCGCCCATGGCCAGCGGGGCGGCATCGTAGATGAAGTAGGTTCGGGCCACGAGGTAGATGCCGGCCGCGACCATGGTGGCGGCGTGGATGAGGGCGGAGACCGGGGTCGGGCCCTCCATGGCGTCGGGCAGCCAGATGAACAGGGGGACCTGCGCCGACTTGCCGGCCGCCCCGATGAGGAAACAGATGCCCACGGCCGTGGCCACCTCGAGCGGGAGGTACTCGATGCCGAGCTTGGCGCGCTCGGCCAGCATGCTCAGGTCGAGGGTGCCCGCCTGGGTGTAGAGGATCATGAGGCCGATGAAGAAGCCCAGGTCGCCGAGCTTGGTGGTGATGAAGGCCTTCTTGCTCGCGTAGGCCGGGCCCGGCTTCTCGAACCAGAAGCCGATCAGGAGGTAGGAGGACACGCCCACCAGCTCCCAGCAGGCGAAGAACACAAAGAGGTTGGAGCTGACCACCAGCCCCAGCATGGCGGCCGTGAAGAACGAGAGGAAGGCGTAGTAGCGCTTGAGGCGGGGGTCGCCGTGCATGTAGCCCAAGGAGTAGAGCTGGACCAAAAAGCTCACCAGGGTGACCACGAAGAGCATGACCACGGCCGGCCCGTCGATGAGCACGCCCAGGGTCATCACGTAATCCCCATAGGAGAACCAGGGGATGGTGTGGTAGTAGGGGAGGGCGTAGCGGCCGGTCAGGGCGTGGAAGAGGATCCAGGAGGACTGGAGCAGACACCAGCCCATGGCCGCGACCCCGAGCAGGGGCATCTTCGAGTGCGGCCCTTCCTTCCCTCCGAAGAGGATCGCGAGGGAGGCGAGGAGCGGGATCAGCGGTATCCAGTGGACTTGTTCGAGCATATCAGGGCCTGTCAACCAATAATATGATCATTTCGGAGGCCCGCAATCGAGCCGAGTTCTAGGCGCGAGGAGCGCGCATAGCGTGAGCTATGTAAGCGACGAGCAACGACGAAATCGGCCAATAGCGGGCCTCCCCGAAGGGCCGGGGCGCTTTTGGGCTGCGCCTTCGCGCTGCTCGACTTACAGGCTCTACGAGCCTGCGCGTCTCGCATCGCTTCGGCTCGCTCCAAAATCGCCTCCGGCGAAATGCTCATATTATTGGTTGACATGCCCTTAACCCTTGAGCAGACTGATGTCCTCCGCCTGCACCGTATGGAGGGTGCGGTAGATGGAAAGGACGAGGGCGAGACCGACCACGATCTCGGCGGCGGCCACGGCCATGGTGAACAGCGCCACGGCCCCCCCCGCCACGCCGTCGGGGTGCAGGAAGCGGTTGAAGGCGACCAGGTTCAGGTTCGCCGCGTTGAACATGAGCTCGATGCCCATGAGGATGCCGATGATGTTGCGCCGGGTCAGGGCGCCGAAGAGCCCGATGAGGAAGAGCCCCGAGCTCACCGCCAGATAATGGGCGAGGGTCATGCGCTGCGCCTTTTCGAGAACAGGACGGCGCCCACCAGGGCGACGACCAGGATGACCGAGATGAGCTCGAACGGCACGGTGAGGTCGCCCATGAGCAGGGCGCCGAGTGCGTGGGTCATGGGCTCGGGGTCGGTGGCGATGCGGGTCTCGCGGTGCAGTTCGCCGCAGCGCCATAGGCCCCAGAAGGTCGTGAGCACGATGGCCGCGGCGGGCGCCCACTGCTTGTTGATCTGGCGCAGGTGCAGGGGGTTCTGCCGGCCCGCCAGCATGACCACGAAGGCGACCAGGACCGCGATGCCGGTCACGTAGATGAGGAGCTGCGCCCCGAAGAGGAAATCGGCGCCCAGCACGGCGAAGAGCCCGGCCACCGCGGCCAGGGAGAGCCCCAGCATGAGGGCGGAGTGCAGGACGTTGGGGAAGAGAACCACCCCGGCGGCCGCGCCCAGGGCGATGACGGCGAAGGTGTAGAAGGCGATGATCTCCATCAGTATAGGATCCGCTCCGGGACGGTCTGCAAAGACACCTGGCCTGCGACGGGCTTGTAGGTCCGGGTGACCGGGTCGTACCACTGCCCCGGGTACTCCGTGCCTTTGCGCCAGTAGCGCACCATCTCCTCGCGCGACGAGAAGACGGCTTCGAAGTCCCGGGAATGCCAGACGGCCTTGGGCTTGGTGGGGCAGGCCTCCTCGCAGAGGCGGCAGAAATTGCACTTGCCCACGTCGAGGGAGTACCAGGAGACCTTGGGGACGCGCTTGCCGGCCTCGTTCTTCCGGCTCTCGAGCTGGATGCACTCCGAGGGGCAGGCCTTCACGCAGAGGCTGCAGGAGATGCAGATCTCGGCGTCGTAGAGCAGGACGCCGCGGAAGCCCGGGTAGGGGACCAGCTTCTCGTCGGGGTACTGCACCGTGATGGCGGGCTTCACCATGGTGCGCAGGGTGATCCACAGCCCCTTGCCGATGTCGGCGCAGGCGTTCAGGACGGTCTGGAAGTAGCGCATCAGAGCATCACATAGAGCCCGGCGATCGCGATGTTCGCGAAGGACCACGGGAGCAGGAATTTCCAGTTGAAGTCCATCAGCCGGTCCACCCGGAAGCGCGGGAAGGTCCAGCGGAACCACATGAAGCAGAACACCAAGCCCAGGACCTTGACCGTGAACCAGGCCCAGCTCGGGATGAAGGAGAGGAAGGGCCAGGGCGCGGCGCCGCCGCCCAGGAAGAAGGCCGCCATCAAGCAGCAGCCCAGGGTCATGTAGGCGTACTCAGCCAGGAAGAAGAACGAGAACTTGAGCCCGGAGTACTCGGTGTGGAAGCCCGAGACCAGCTCGGACTCCGCCTCGGGGATGTCGAAGGGGGTGCGGTTGGTCTCGGCCACCGAGGTGATCAGGAAGATGAGGAAGGATAGCTGCCCGACGACCGGGTAGAAGATGAACCAGCGGGGCAGGACCGGGATGCCGTCGAACCACCAGCCGCTCTGCGCGGCGACGATCTTGGTCAGGTTCAAGGAGCCCGCCAGCATGATGACCGGGATGACCGAGAAGGCCCGGGGGATCTCGTAGCTCACCAGCTGGGCCGCGGCGCGCAGGCCGCCCAGCAAGGAGTACTTATTGCCCGAGCCCCAGCCCGCCATCATGATGCCCAGGACCGAGACGCCGGTCATGGCGAAGATGTAGACCACGCCGATGTCGAGGTCCGCGGCCGCCAGCTCGCGGCCGAAGCAGACGGGCGCGAAGGCCAGGAACACCGGTCCCAAGGCCACGATGGGACCCAGGAGATGCACCCAACGGTCGGCGGTGACAGGGGTGATGTTCTCCTTGAGGAAGAGCTTGATGCCGTCGGCGACGGTCTGCAGCCAGCCATGGAACCCGCCCGTGACCATGGGCCCGAAGCGGGACTGCATGTGGGCCGAGATCTTGCGCTCCCACCATACCAGGAAGATGGGCGCGGCCACGATGACGCCCGTGATGGCCAGGACCTTGACCACGATCCAGGCGGCCGGGAACAGGAGGGCGGGCAGGCTCAGGGCGGCGGCCTGGGCGGAGAGCCAGTTGAAGACGGGCCGGACGCGGGAGTCCAGCTCGCCCACGGCGGCGACGAAAGCGGTCCCGGCGACGATGATGCCGGCGAGCATGAGCGCCCCGTTGCGGTAGCGGGGCAAAGAGAACATGCCCTTCCAGACCCGGTTGGGCCAGAGCCGGTCCTCGGCGAACAGGAGGCGGCCGTTGGCGGTGTTGAAGACGGGGTCCGGCAGGACCACGGGCGGCTTCGCCGGGGCGGCAGGCTTGGGCTCGGGGGCGGGCGGCGGCTGTCCCGGTCTCGGCTCGTCGGTCACCGGTCCACCTCCCCGAGCACGATGTCGATCGAGCCCAGGATGGCGATGACGTCCGACATCCGCTGTCCGACCAGGAGCTCCTGCAGGATCTGGAGGTTCATGAAAGAGGGGGCGCGCACATGCAGGCGGTAGGGAGCGGTGTTCCCGTCGGAGATCAGGTGGACGCCCAGGTCGCCCCGCGCGGCCTCGACGTGGCCGTAGGATTCGCCGGGCGCCGGCTTGAGTATCTTGGCGACACCCTTGGCCATGACCGGGCCGTCGGCGAGCAGGCCCAGGGCCTGCTCCACGATGCGGACCGATTCCTTGATCTCGAGCATGCGGCAGTAGTAGCGGTCCCAGCAGCAGCCGGTCTTTCCGACCGGGATCTCGAAATCGTACTTGGCGTAGAGGCAGTAGGGGTCGAGCTTGCGCACGTCCGCCTTCACGCCGGAGGCGCGCAGGTTCGGCCCGGAGACGCCCCAGTTCAGCGCCGACTCCCTGGAGATGTGGCCCACGGTCTTGGTGCGGTCCAGGAAGATAGGGTTGAACGAGAGCAGGGTGTCGTACTCCTGCAGGCGGGGCTTGAAGAACTCCAGGAACTCGCGGCAGAGGTCGGGCCAGCCCTTGGGCAGGTCCCGCATGACGCCGCCGATGCGGATGTAGTTGTAGGTCAGCCGGGCGCCGGTGCAGGACTCGAAGAGGTCCAGGAGCATCTCCCGCTCACGGAAGGCGTGCAGGAAGGGCGTGAAGGCGCCGATGTCGATGCCGAAAGTGCCGAAGAAGATGAGGTGGCTGGCGATCCGGTTCAACTCGCACATGACGGCGCGCAGGTGCTGGGCGCGCTCGGGGACTTCGACGGTCAGGAGCTTCTCCGCGGCCAGGCAGTAGGCGAGGTTGTTGCCCATCGCATTGCAGTAGTCCCAGCGGTCGGACAGGGCGACCAGCTGGTTCCAGCCCCGGATCTCGGAGAGCTTCTCGGTGCCGCGGTGGAGGTAGCCGATGTCCGGCTCGGCCCGCATGATCACCTCGCCCTCCAGGGTAAGCCCGACGCGCAGCACGCCGTGGGTGCTCGGGTGCTGGGGCCCGAGGTTGACGAAGAGCTGGTCGGTCCTGAGCGGAGCCGGGGTCATGAGTCGTACCGGTCCTTCTGGTGGACGTAATCCTTGCGCAGGGGGTTGCCCGCGATGAAATCGGGGGTCAGGATCTTGGCCAGGTTGGGGTGCCCGTCGAAAGCCACGCCCAGGAGGTCGAAGGCTTCGCGTTCCTGCCAGTCGGCGGAGTGGAACACCGGGAAAAGCGAGGGGGCGCTCGCCGGAGAGCGGGGCACGTCCAGCTTGAGGAAGACCTTGGCTTTCTCGCGGAAATTGGAGAAGCAGTACAGGAGCTCGATGGCGTCGCGGTAGCCCACGCCCTCGTTCTTCTTGGCCGGCGCGGGGTCCCCCCCGGGGGCCCCCAGTTCCTTGGCGATGACGTGCGGGTTGGCTTCCCGGACGTAGCCGCGCAGGTCCACCGGGCCCAGCCAGTCCGTGGCCGTGACCATGTCCAGATAGTCGAAGCCGAGCTCCTCCTTGAGCCAGCGGGCGGCGGGCACGAGGTCCGCGGCCGCGGCCAGGCGGAAGGTGGGGTAGTCCCGCACGGGCTGGGCGGCTTCCTGGATCCCGGGGAACTTCTCGGCGAACTTGGCCAGCAGGGTCGCGCGGTCCATGAGCTAGTCGTACCGCCGGGGCCCGGTCTCGATCTGGGCGGTGGCGCCGGCGCCGCGGGCCAGACTCATCTTCTCGATCTTTTTCTGGAGCTCGAGGATGCCGTAGATGAGGGCTTCCGGCCGGGGCGGGCAGCCCGCCACGTAGACGTCCACGGGGATGATCTTGTCCACGCCCTTCACGACGGAGTAGGAGTCGTAGTACGGTCCGCCGCAATTGGAGCAGCTGCCCAGAGATAGGACCCAGCGCGGCTCGGGCATCTGATGGAAGATCTGGACGATAGGTTCGGCCATCTTCTTGACCACGGTGCCGGCGATGATGAGGAGGTCGGCCTGGCGCGGGCTCGGACGCGGGAAGATGCCCAGGCGGTCGGTGTCGAATCGGGCGGCGTAGGCGGCCATCATCTCGATGGCGCAGCAGGCCAGGCCGAAGGTGACCGGCCACACCGAGCGCTTGCGCGCCCAGTTCACTACTTCGTCCGAGGCGGCCAGCACGCCCGCCCCGCCGGGCAGGACGCCGCAGACTCCGGGCAGCTTATCCAGGACGATCCCCATTACGAGTGCCCTCCCGCGCGGCGCGCTCCGGCCTTGCGGTGCCGGACGGGGGCCGCAGGCCAGTCCCACTCCAGGGCTCCGTGGCCCCAGGCGTAGACCAGGCCCAGGAACAGCAGGACCAGGAACACCAGCATCTCGATGAGAGCCGGGGCTCCCAGGGCCCGGACGCAGACGGCCCAGGGGAAGATGAAGAGCGCTTCCACGTCGAAAATGACGAAGAGCAGGGCGAAGACGTAGAACCGGACGTTGGTCTTGACGTCGGTGGAGCCCACCGCGACCATGCCGCACTCGTAGGTCGTGCGCTTGATCGGGTCTTCGACCTGGGGACGCAGGGCCCAGGCCGCGATGAGGCCGCCGACGGCGAAGAGCGCGCCCATGACCGCGAAAGCGTAGAGGGCGGCGTAGGCCGGCATCATGGCAGGCCTTTCTCCTGGATAAGGACTTTGAAGCGGTCGCCCATCCCGTCGGGGTGGAAAAGGGTCTTGAGCTGCGCGCGTTCCTTGAAAGAGGCCCGGGAGCCGTCCTGGGGCATGCGCTCCAGGATGCCCCGGTCCATGAGGAAGCGGCCCAAGGTCAGGAAGGCGGCGGTGCGCAGTCCGCAGCGCTCCCCCTCGCGGATGAGGGCGGAGAAATCGACGGAGGCCGTGAGGTCGGTCCGGCCGGGGGCCTGGAACAGGTCGCCGCTCACTCGGTGGCCGCGAAAGGAGCGCGGCGGGTTGGGCCGGCCCGGGAGGAAGCGGTCGCCGTAGTCCACGGTGAGGATGGAGCCGGCGTCCAGGAGGCCGGCGACGCGGCGCAGCCAGCGCCGGGCTTCCAGGGAGACCGCATGCCGCCCCCCCTCCGGGAGCTCGGCCGCAACGGCCTCGGCGTCAGGCCGCAGTTCGGGGTCCGAGAGCGGGCCCAACTGCGGGCCGGGCGTCCCGTCCGGATCGCGCACGAACACCTCGCGCATCTCGCCGCCGGACTTCTCCAGGAGATGCACGGGCAGGGCGTCCACCAGCTCGTTGGAGAGGAACACCCCGCACACGGGGCCCGGGATATTCTCCAGGGAGGCGTGGCCCAGGATCTCCCCGCCCGAGGCGCGCAGGGCCTGGACGCTCTTGAGGAGCAGATTCTCGACCCGCTCCACCAGGATCCAGCGGGCTTCCCCGGCCCAGCGCGGGTGTTCGGCCCGCAGGGAGGCCCTGAGCTGTCCGGACAGCGTCCCGTCGCCCGAGCCCATCTCCACGACGCACAGCGGGGTTTCGGGGCGCGCGCGCCGGACGGCCGCCAGGCGCGCGGCGAGCTCTGCGGCCAGGACGGCGCCGAAGGCCGGATGGAGCTCCGGCGCGGTGTAGAAGTCCCCCTTCGACTCCCGCCGGGGATAGAATCCCGCGGCGGGGTCATAGAGAGACTGTTCCATGAAGTCCCGAAAGGTCTGCACGTCGGACGATCTAGAGGTCTTCGGCGCCCAGGGTCTTCTTCGCGCCCTCGTTCTTCACCTTCTCGATGGCGGCTTGGACGATCTGATTGACGCGGCTGGACAAAGCGTCGAGGAAGTCTCCGCCGGTGCGGAACCCGCTCGCCTTCACCATCGCCTTCACCTTGCTGACGACGACCAGCGTTTCTGACATCACTCCTCCTTAGTATTCCTGCAAACCACTGGCGCGGGAGGGGATTGAACCCCCGACCTAGCGCTTATGAAACGCCCGCTCTAACCACTGAGCTACCGCGCCGAAGGAACGCTAGTCTACCAAATTCCGCGCGGATTTCCCTAGTGCGGTATTCCGTTCCGGGACCCCGGCTTTCGCCGGGGTGACGAATGTATGCCGGACCACCCTAGCCGCGGGCTTTCTCGATCTCCGCCACGATGGCGGGGAGGAGCTTGTAGAGGTCCCCCTGGACCGCGTAAGTGGCGACCTTCATCATGGGACACTCCGCGTCGGAGTTGATCGCCACGATGGTGCCGCTGGCGTTCATCCCGGCCATGTGCTGGATCTGGCCGGAGATGCCGCAGGCGACGTACAGCTTCGGGCGCACGGAGCGGCCGGTGAGGCCGACCTGGTGCTTGTAGGGGATCCAGCCCGAGTCCACGGCGGCGCGGCTGGCCCCGACGGCGGCGCCCAGGGTCTTGGCCAGCTTGCGGACCAGCTCGAAGCCCTCGGGCTTTCCCAGGCCCCGGCCGCCGGAGACGATCTTCTCCGCGGCGCCGAGGTCGATCTCGTCGGCCCGGTCGGCTCCGAAGGAGACGAAGGCCGTCTTGCCCGCCAGGGCTCCCGCGTCCGGGGCCGCGGCGGCGACCGTGCCCGCCCCGCCCGCGGCGCTGCGCTCGAAGGCGAGGGGGCGCACCGTGGCGATCTCGGGGCCGTCCACGGAGCGCAGCAGGACCGTGGCGACCACGTTGCCCGCGTAGGCGGACCGGGTCACCAGGAGGCGCTGCTCCGCGTCGAGCTCGAGGCCCACGGCGTCGGCCGCGAGGCCGGCACGCAGGAGCACCGAGAGCCGCGGGGCGAGCGAGCGCCCGTAGACCGTGGCCGGCAGGAGCAGGGTCCGGGGTTTCCGGGCCTCGGCCAGCTTCGCCAGCACCGCGGCGTAGACGTCGTCCACGAACTCCTTGAGGGAGGCGTCCTCCACGACGAGGACTTGGTCCGCGCCCCGGCCGGCGATCTCACCCGCCGCATCCTGGAGCCCGTGCCCGATCACGACCGCGGTCACCGTCTCCCCGCGCGCGGCGGCGAGTTTGCGCCCGGCGGTCAACAGCTCGAAGAGGACGGGACTGACCTTGCCGCCCCGGGACTCCGCGATGCACCAAACCCCTTTGCCTTCGTATGCCATTGCAGGATTCCTTTTTCTGGGTTAAATGAACTTGGCTTCTTTGAGCTTCGCGACCAGGGCCTGGGCCTTGTCCTCGGGGGTCTCCCCCGTGATGACGACGCCGGCTCCGCGCGACGGTACGGGCGCCATCTTGACGACGTCCATCCGGGAGCCGGCCTTGCCCACGACGTCGGCGGACAGCCCGAGGGCGGCGGCGCCCCAGGTCTCCACCGGCATCTTCTTGGCGGCCATCTTCCCCCTCAGGGAGGGCAGGCGGGGCTCGTTGATCTCCTTGAGCACGCTGAGCACGGCCGGCAGCGTCAACTGGAGGACGTCCGTCCCGTCCTCCCGGAGGCGCTCCACCGTGACGGCGGCGTCCGCCGCCTCGGGGATCTTGCGCACCGAGATGACGCTCGGCCAGCCCAGGCGGGCGCCCACCGCGGCCGTGGTGTGGCCGGACTCCCCGTCGTTGGATTGGCGTCCGAACAGGACCAGTCCCACCCCGCCCCGGGTCTCGGCGACCTTCTGGATGCCCTTGGCCAGGATGAGGGAGAGCGCGTAGACGTCGGAGCCCGCGAAGGCCGGGTCGCTGAGCAGGACGCCGGTGTCGCAGCCCAGAGCCAGGGCGGCGCGGATGACCTCGTCGTTCTCGGCCGGACCGACGCTGAGCACGGCGACCTTGGTCCCGGGGATGCGCTCCTTGAGGCGGAGGGCCTCCTCGACCGCGTACTCGTCGAACGGATTGATGCCGTGCGGCAGCCCCGCGGTCTTCACCGCGCCCGTCTGCGGGTCGAGGGCGACGCTGGTGGACGCCGGCGTGCGCTTGACGCAAACCACGATGTTCATCGAGTCTAGCTCCCCGCGGCTTCCCTCTCGGAGGAAGCCGCTTCCTTGACCAGCATCCGCGCGATCTCCTCGCGCTGCAGCTGGTTGGTCCCTTCATATATCTGGGTGATCTTGGCGTCGCGCATGTACTTCTCCACCGGGAAGTCCCTCATGTAGCCGATGCCGCCGCACATCTGCACGCAGTCGGTGGTCACCTTCATGGCCACGTCGGAGCTGAAGACCTTGACCATGGCCGATTCCTTGCTCCAGCGGCGGCAGTTCAGGGCCTTCATGGCTTCGTAGACCGTGATGTTCTCGGCGATCGCCTTCTTGACCGCCGGGAGGAGCTCCGCGTCCATCGCCCGGACGGTGGTGAAGAACAGGGCCCGCGCCGCCTCGATCTGCGTGGCGCACTCGGCCAGCATGTGTCCGATGGCCTGGAAGCTCGCCACCGGCACGTCGAACTGTTTGCGCACCCGGGTGTAGGCCAGGGTCTCGTCGAGCGCGCCCTGGGCGATGCCGATGGCCTGGGCGCCGACCCCGGGCCGGGCGAAGTCGAAGGTGTTCTGGGCGACCAGCAGGCCCATCCCCTCCTTGAATAGGATGTTGGCCTTGGGCACGCGGCAGTCGCTGAAGACGAGCTCGTGCGTGGAGTTCGCCCGGATGCCCATCTTCTTCTCCTTCTTTCCGAAGGTGAAGCCGGGGGTCCCCTTCTCCACGATGAAGGCGGTGATGCCGCGGGCGCCGCGCTTGGGGTTGGTGCTGAAGAAGACCACGTAGGTCTCCGAGGCCTTCCCCGAGGAGCAGAAGTTCTTGACGCCGTTGAGGATGAAGTGATCCCCGTCGGCCACGGCCGTGGCCTTGAGCGAGCTCGCGTCGGAGCCGGAGCCCGGCTCGGTGATGCAGAAGGCCCCGAGCTTCTTGCCCGAGGCGATGTCGGGCAGGAAGCGCTGGCGCTGCTCCGGGGAGCCGAACACCAGGATGGGCATGGAGCACAAGGACGAGGTCATGAGGCAGAGGGCGATGCCGCCGCAGGTGCGCGAGAGCTGCTCGCTGATGAGGCCCAGCTCGAAGAGGCCCCCGCCCATGCCGCCGTACTCCTCCGGGAGGTAGACCCCGAAGAGGTCCGCTTTGCGGAGCTCTTCGACGATGTCCCAGGGGAACTCCTCGCTTTCGTCGTATTTCTCCCGGACGGGCTTGATCTTCTTGACCGCCAGCTCGCGCGACAGCGCCACCATCTCCCTCTGCAGTTCGGTCAATCCATAGTCCATGGTAGCCTCGGTGATCTAGCTCTCGCGCGGGCGCTGCAGCCGGTTCAGCGCGTCGCTCGCGGCAGCCTGCTCGGCTTCTTTCTTGGTCTTGCCGTCTCCTTCTCCCAGCGTCCGCGAACCCAGGGTCACCTCGACCGAGAACGACTTGTCATGGTCCGGTCCGCTGGTTTCCACCAGTTTGTACTCCGGCGTCACCTTGTGCTTCTTCTGCACCAGTTCCTGGAGGCGGCTCTTGAAATCCGTCTCCACGAACTCGGCGCCCGAGTCCAGGCAGCAGCGCTGCAGCATGTCCCGGGCGGCGGCGAAGCCCCCGTCGAGGTACACCGCCCCCAGCAGGGCTTCCAGCGCGTTGGCGAGGATGCTCGGGCGGGTGCGCCCGCCCGTGGACTCCTCGCCCGTGCCCAGGAGCATGTGCCGTCCCAGGCCGAGTCGCTCGGCCCAGGCCGCCAGGGAGCTCCTGGAGACGAGGGCCGCCTTCCTTTTGGAGAGGCGGCCCTCGTCTTCTTCGGGGTGTTCGGCGAACAGGAGGTGGGCCACCAGCGCAGCGAGCACGCTGTCGCCCAAGAATTCCAGCCGCTCGTTGTGCGCGAGCTCCCCTTTCTCGTAGGCATAGGACTTGTGCGTCAACGCCTCGCGAGAGAGGGCTGGATTCCGGAAATGATATCCGATGACCTCCTCTAGGTCTAAGGACATCGCGACCGCGCGTCCCATCCCGAGACCGGGAAGGGACCCGGGCTATTTCTTCGCGTGCGCCTTGATGTACTCGATGGCCTGGCCGACCGTCTGGATCTTCTCGGCCTGTTCGTCCGGGATCTCCGTGTCGAACTCCTCTTCCAGCGCCATCACGAGTTCGACGGTATCGAGGGAGTCGGCCCCGAGGTCGTTGACGAAGTGAGCGGACGGGGCCACCTCGTTGGCGTCTACGCCGAGCTGGTCCACGATGATCTTCTTGACCCGCTCCTCAACGTTGTTGTCAGCCATGCTTACCTCTTCTCTTTAGGTTCGGCGGCTAAACGTACATGCCGCCGTTGACGTTGATCACCTGGCCCGTGATATACGCGGCGTCATCGGAGGCCAGGAACAGGGCGGCCGCAGCCACCTCTTCCGGCTTCCCCATGCGCCCGAGCAGCACGAACTCCAGGGCCCGACTCTTGGCTTCCTCGCTGATCGCATCCGTCATCCGCGTCTGGATGAACCCCGGCGCGATGGCGTTTACCAGTATTCCGCGTGAAGCCACTTCTTTAGCGCAGGATTTCGTGAAAGCGATCAACCCGCCTTTCGAGGCGGCGTAGTTCGCCTGCCCTGCGTTCCCTTGCTGCCCGATGACCGAGGCGATGTTGATGATGCGTCCCGTCCGCGCCTTCATCATCGGCCGCAGAGCCGCCTTCGTGCAGTGGAAGGCGCCCTTGAGATTCACCGCCAGGACCGCGTCCCAGTCCGCATCCGACATGCGCAAGACCAGACCGTCGCGCGTGATCCCCGCGTTGTTGACCAATATATCAATTTTCCCGAATTTGTCAACTGCGGCGGCGACGGCCGCCTCGCAGGACGGATACTCGGTGACATTGCAGGCGACGCCGTGCGCAGCCGTGTTGAAGGCGGCGGCGACCTCGGCCGCGGTCTTCTCCGCCAGGGCGCCGTCCACGTCGGCCAGTATGAGCCGCGCGCCCTCGCGGGCGAAAGTCTCCGCCATGGCGCGCCCGATCCCCTGGGCTCCGCCCGTGATGACCGCCGTCTTCTCCCGCAATCGCTCGGATCCGTTCATGGCACCCTCACCCTATTCGACGACTTTCGAGAACTCCATGCTGGAGCGCACGTCCTCGAGCCGCTCCCGCAGGCTCTCCTGGATATCGGACTCCGCCAGCTTCGCGACGGTTCGGATCGCTCCCAGGAACGCGTCCGCGCTGTTCGGGGCCAGGCTCAGCACCACCGGGCCCGCGACTCCCAAGAGCGGCGCCCCGTCCGCAGAGACGCTGCCGCAGGAGAGGCCGGCGCGGCGGATGGCCCCCCGCGACAACGCGCCCCCCACCTTGGAGAGCATCCCGCCGCGGAGTTCGGATTCTATCATATCCCGCATCGACGCCGACGCGCCCATCAGAAGGCGCGCGGCGACCTCGCCGCAGGTCCCGTTGGCGACCACGATATCGGTTCCCCCGCGCGGAAGGTCGCCGGCCCGGATGGTCCCCATGAAGCGCACCCCCGCGTAGCGCAGGAGCGGCAGGGCCTCGCGCACGAGCTCATCGGAGCGGCCCTCGCAGGGTCCCGCGGCCAGGAGACGGACCGTGGGCTCCGCGACCTTGAGCACGCGCTGGGCGTAGAGCGTGCCCATCAGCGCGAACTGCAGGAGGTGCCAGGGCTTGGAGTCCAGGCAGGCCCCCGCGTCGGCCAGGAGGCAGGGCCCCTTGGGCGTGGTGATGGTGCAAAGCAGGGCGGGGCGCAGCACCCCGCGCAGGCGTTTGAGGTGCCACAGGCACGCGGCGACGACGGCGGTGGGTTCGCCCAGGGAGACCATGGCCTCCGCGCGTTTGAGCGCGACCCACTCGGCCGAGCGCATGAGCCCGGAGTCCGGCTTCTCGCGGCAGGCGGCGGCCGGGTCGTCCTGGGGCGTGACCGAGGACGGGGCGTCGAGCACCGAGAGCCCCGGCGTCTCCGCCCCGCCCAGCAAGGCCAGCTCCTCGTTGAGCGCCTTCGCCGGACCGAAAAGGAAGAGCTCGTGGCCCTCTTCCTTGACGGCCCGGAGCGCCCCTTCCAGGACCGGGCGGAGCGGCGATTCGCCGACCGCGTCGACCGCGATGCGCATGGACTACTTCGCTTCCTCGTTACCCTGGGGGTTCTCCCCCGCCTGCGCCTTCTTGGACTTCTTGACCTTCTTGGGGAGGACGAGTACGCCGTCGTAGAAGCCGCAATGCGAGCAGACCCGGTGGGGCGGGGTCATCTCTCCGCAGTGAGAGCACTTGCTCAGGGCCGAGAGCGTGAGGCGCCAGTTGGCGGCGCGGCGGGTCGAGGTGCGGTGTCGGGTGTGCTTGCGTACTGGATTGGGCATGGTGATGCTCCTTTCAACTGCCTTTGAGTTTCTTGAGTGCGGCAAAAGGGGATGGCGGCTTCACGACGCAGCCGCAGGGCTCGGCGTTGAGGTCCTTGCCGCACTGCGGGCAGAGGCCCTTGCAGTCCGCGCGGCACAGCGAACGCTGCGGGACCTCCAGCAAGGCGGCCTGACGGACCTCCTCGCCGACGTCCACGCTGTCCTGGTCCAGGGGGTAGGTCTCCTCGGCGGAGGCGGCGAAATCGACGCGGTGCTCCGCCAGGCAGCGGCTGCAGTTCGTCTTCCAGGAGCCGGAGATGCGCAGCTGCAGGAGGATGCGGTTCCCCCCCACGGAGAACTCCAGCTCCGCCGCGACCGGGCCGGCGAGAGCTGCGTTGGGGACGGGCTCGGGGAAGATCAGGGCGGGCTCCACTTCGAGGGAGGCGCACAGGCCGCCCGCCTCGCGGATCTCAGTGACCGAGAAGCGCAGGGAGTCGCTCATGCCGAGGCGTCCAGGTTGAGGCGTTCGCGCACGAAGTAGGCGGTGCGCTGGCGCACGTCGTAATAGATCCGGGTGAGGACTTCGGCCAGCAGGCCGATGAGCAGGAGCTGGACGCCGACGAGGCCGAAGAAGATGGAGACGAGGAACAGGGGCTGGTCCTTCACGAAGATGCCCAGGTACAGCTTGTTGTACAGGGTCACGGCGGACAGCGCCACCCCGACCAGGACCATCAGGCTGCCGCCCCCGCCGAAGAGATAACTCGGCTTGGTCAGGTAGGCGTTCATGAATTTGACGGTCATGAGGTCGAGGATCACCTTGAATATGCGGGCCAGGCCGTACTTGGACACGCCGCGGGTGCGCGGCCGGTGATGGACCACGAGCTCGGTGATGCGGGCGCCCATGGTGCCGGCCATGGCCGGGATGAAGCGGTGCATCTCGCCGTAGAGGCGCAGGGGCTTGAGGTACTCCGCGCGATAGAGCTTGAGCGTGCAGCCGTAGTCGTGCAGATGCACGCCCGTCACCCAGGAGATGAGGGCGTTGGCGGCCTGCGAGGGCAGGCGCCGGGTGAGCCAGGCGTCCTGCCGGTCCCGGCGCCAGCCGCTGACCACGTCGAAGCCCTCGTCGAGCTTGGCCAGCATGGCGGGGATGTCTTTGGGGTCGTTCTGGCGGTCGGAGTCCAGGCAGGCGATGACCGCGCCCCGCGCATGGTCGATGCCCGCCGCCAGGGCGGCGGTCTGCCCGAAGTTGGTGGCCAGCTGCACCGCGCGGAAGCGCGGCTCCGCGGCGCAAGCCTTTCGGATGAGCCCGTAGGAGCCGTCTCGCGAGCCGTCGTCGACCCAGAGCACCTCGTAGTCCACGCCGGCCAGCGCGGCGCGCAGCTCCTCGGCGAGGTCGGCGAGGTTCTCCTCCTCGTTGTACACGGGGACGAGGATGCTGAGTCTCGGGCTCATGCGCTGGACTTCCCCCGGGGTCAGGAGGCGGCGCTCTCCAGCACCGCGTCCATGTTCCTGGCGATCTCGGCGCCGAACTCGGAGCACTTGAGCTTCGTGGCCCCGCCCATCTGCCGCTCGAGGTCGTAGGTGACCCGCTTGGAGAGGATGGTCTTCTCCAGGGAGCGGACGATGAGGTCCGCGGCCTCCTGCCAGCCGAGGTGCTCGAGCATCATGACCCCGGAAAGGATCAGGGAGCCCGGGTTGACCTGGTCCTTGCCGGCGTACTTGGGGGCGCTGCCGTGCGTGGCCTCGAATACGGCCGTCTCGTCGCCGATGTTCGCGCCGGGTCCGAGCCCGAGCCCGCCCACCTGGGCGACCGCGGCGTCGGAGAGGTAGTCCCCGTTCAGGTTCGGCGTGGCCAGGACGGAATATTCCTCGGGGCGCAGCAGGAGCTGTTGGAATATCTGGTCCGCGATGCGGTCCTTGATCAGCACCTTGCCCGCGGGCAGCTTGCCGCCGTGCAGGTCCCAGAGTTCCGTCTCGGAAACGACTTGGCTCCGGAACTCCGCCTTGGCGAGCTGGTAGCCCCAGTCCCGGAACGCGCCTTCGGTGAACTTCTGGATGTTCCCCTTGTGCACCATGGTGACGGAGGGCTTGTTGTGATCGATGGCGTACTGGATGGCCTTGCGGATGAGGCGGGTCGAGCAGAAGATCGAGATGGGCTTGATCCCGATGCCGCTGTCCTCGCGGAACTTCTTGCCCATCTCCTTGGTCAGGAACTCGTAGACCTTCTTCTGCTCGGGGGTGCCCTGCTCGAACTCGATGCCGGCGTATACGTCCTCGGTGTTCTCGCGGAAGATCACTATGTCGAGCTTCTCGGGAGCCTTCACCGGGCAGGGCACGCCTTTGAACCAGCGCACGGGCCGGACGCAGGCGTAGAGGTCCAGCTTCTGGCGGATGTTCACGTTCACGGAGCGGAAGCGGGCGGTCACGAACTCGGAGCCGCAGGCGACGCACTTGGCGGGGCGCTTGCCGTCGACGTCTCCCTGCTCCTTGGCGCAGACCAGGCAGACGTACTTGAAGCCGCCGGCCGGGGTGGTGAGGGGGCCCTTCAGCCCGACGTGGAACTCCTTGAAAGCCGCGAGGGTCTCCTCGGGGAGGACCGTGTCATCGCCGTAGGTCTGCAGCGCGTCGAGTCCGGCGTACACGCGCATCCAGGCGATCTTCTTCTTGCCCTTGTAAGCTTTCTGCACGGCCGCGTCCAGAACGCCCTGGGCAGCCTTCCAGATGTCGGGTCCGGTGCCGTCTCCCGGGAAGAAGGGGATGATGGGGTTATCGGGGACGACGAGTTTGCCCTGTTTTACCTGGATCTTGGCCCCGTCAGCCGGCACCTGGACGCGCAGAAATTGTGGCATTCGAATCTCCCTATACTGGAAATTATTCAACAGTTAAAATTAGCATTTTACCTTCATAGCTGCAAAGTACCTGTCTATACCCCGATCCTCGGCTAAGCGACTGTGCCCGGGCACACTCGTGGCGCAACGTGGGCAAGGATCACCTCGTTCGCCGGCTTGCCGCTGCTGACGGAGCTGGCCCACCGGAGCAAGTTGATCAAAGATCTCGCCGCCGTGCCTGTATCATGGGAACGGCTCGTCCATACCAGTGTAGTGATCCCAACACTTCTTTACATTTGAAAAGCCGTCATACCGGCGAAAGCCGGTATCCAGCGGGCTGATAGGGGTAGGGAGGCCGGACAGGTCGGTCCGGCCCCCCTCCCTCCGAACCGG
>MGTY01000096.1 GCA_001799695.1 Elusimicrobia bacterium GWA2_69_24 | reverse complement strand
GGCTACTTCGTCGGGGCGTCCTCGGGGAACTCCCTGACGCAAAGCTGGGTATCCAACCCGGCGGGCTATGCGGCCTTCCTGGCGGCTTCCGCGAACTACGGGACCATCGATCAGAGCACCATCACGACGGATTCCGGCAGTTCCGCGGTCTACCTGGACAGCGCTTCCTACAACACGATTACGCGGAGTTTTATCGGCAATCCCGCGGGATCGGGGCTCACCGTGGGCTTCTACTGCTACTACAACGACGTGAGTCTGAGCACGATGGCGAGCGCGGGGGCCAACAATCGGGCCCTCAATGTCACGGGCGCGCAGTACAACACCTTCTCGCGGGACAGCATGTTGAGTCCGCTGGGCTACGGCGCCTGGCTGGACTTGAGCCACAACAACACCATCAGCCTGAGCACGATCACGGGCAACAGCGGCATCGGGGCCCTGGTCGTGGCCGGGTCCTCCTCCAACACCGTGGTCGAGTCTTACGTGCAGGGCACTCACGGCCTGTACGTCTCCGGCTCGACCAACACCGAGGTCCGCGCGAGTTCTCTATTGGGCACGGGGGCGTCCGGCGTGGGGCTCAAGCTGACCGGGGCGAGCGTCGGCCTCTCCGTCTCCTCGACCGTCATCCGCGGCGGGGCCTCGGGCATCGGCGTCCTGCTGGACGCCGGAAACCTGGGGACGCTGAGTGTCTCATCGGTGGACGTCTCCGCCGCGGGCATCGGCGTCAGCATCGACACCCAGGCCGCCGGCGCCGAGCTCGCGATCGCCTCGGTGACGTTTCAGTCGCTGGCTGCCGGCGCCACGGCCATCCAATTCCTGGGGGGGACCGTGGTCTCGACCTTCAGCGGGATCGCGTTCGCGGACGCGAGCGTCGCGGTGAACGTGAACGGCAGCCCACTCGGCTCGGGTTCCCGCATCACCATGCGCGGCTACTCCGGGCCCCGTTCCGGGTCCGATCACGAGAACGACCCTAATGGTCATGTCGCCTGGATGGATGTCCCGGTCTCGGTCATCCAAAGCCCGGTGCATGGTTCTTACTTCGGAGTGGCCGGGAGCATATCCGGCACCGCCACGGACAGCGGGGGGAGCGGCATCGCGAAGGTCCATGTCGCCTTCAGGCGAGCGGCGAGCGGGAATTGGTGGAACAAGTCCACGCAGGCCTTCGACCTGCCGAATGCGGCCATCCCGCCGGATCTTCCCGGGGCGGGTTCCGATTATTGGGTCGAGGCCAGCACCGACAACAACGAGCCCGTGTCCTGGGCAGCCACGGGATCCTCCGTGCCGGTCTGGATATCCGGCGAGTCGTTCGAGGCGCTGTCAGCGGCGGTGGACGTGTCCGCCCACGTGGAGGCGCGGCCGGTCTCCGCAGCCGCGGGGACGAGCCGCGTGAACTTCATGTTCGACGCGGCCGCTCCCATCGCCGCCATCGCGATCCCTTCGCCCAGCCAGCCCATACGGGCCTTGTCCGTGGTCTCGGGCACGGCGGCAGACGATTTCTCCATGTTTGCGACCAGCATCTCCCTGCAGAACGTGGGAAAGGACAAGTGCTACAACGGCGCGGGTTCCTTCAACCAGCCATGCCCTTATTGGCTGGCGACCTCATCCGATGCGTCTTCTAACTGGATCTACACGGATCCGAGCCTGAACACCACCCTCCAGTCGCTGAATACCTGGTACCTCCTCCTGGCGCGGGCTATCGACACGGCGGGCAATAGCCAGACTTCGTTCACGGGAGGGATATCTTCCAGGACTTTCCTCGTGGACAGCCAGCTTCCGACAGTCGGGATAGCCCTCCCGCTCAACAACGGATACTATAAGGGCTCCCAACTCGGCGGACCCGGCAATCCGCTCACCGGGGCGGCTTCGGACCCGGGGGCTCCATGGAACTCCGGCATCCGCCAAGTCGATATTCGGCTATCCTATCTGCTGACGGGCGACACGTGGTATTGGCAGGCCACGGACTTCTCCTCGGGCGCGGGGGTGGCGAACGGCGGCTGGTATGCGGTCTCGGACAACTCCTGGCAGTCCATCGCCTCCATTTCCTGGCCGGTCCAGGACCGGCAGCATCGCCTCGAGGCTCGTGCCGAGGACGCCTCCTATCTTCCAGATGGGACCGCCTTGGGCAGTTTGAGCGCCTACGCCACCTCGGTCTTCACCATCGATGACACGACGCCGGTCTCCCTGGCTACGGCGCCTATCGGAGAATCAGGCGCGGTATCGGCGATCTCCGGGACGGCGAGCGACCCCGGGATCGGTCAACTTGACGTCCTGCGCCTGCGTCTCCAGCAAGTCGGATGTTCGGACCCGGACCTGGACTGCCATGCCAATCAGTATTGGAACGGGAACGCCTGGCAGGCTTCCGAGGCGTGGATCTCTTCGGGGACCGTTGGAGGGTTCATCAGTGGAACTACGTATGCCTGGAGCTACGCCGCCTCCTCCGTGGCTTGGGACGACCGGTCCACCTACACGGTGACAGCCCGGGCCGTGGACCTGGCCGGAAATCTTGAGAACGTCCATGCCTTGACGGACACGACCTTCTACTTGCGGCTGACCGCGCCGCCCTCCCCGGTCACTGACCTGGTGGTGGCGTCCACCTGGTCGAGCGGGTTCGGGAGCAGCACCATGGCGGTGACCCTGACCTGGACCGCCCCGGGTGAGGACGGGAGCTCGGGCGCGATCGCGGGCGGGGCTTTCACGATCCGCTATTCCTCGAGAGGACCGATCGCCACGGACGCGGCCTTCTCCACGGCGCCCTACACGGTGTTCATTCCCACGAGCGCGGTGCCGGGCAGCCGCCACACCTACACGATCCCGGATGTGGGGGGCTACGCGGACTACTACTTCGCGCTCAAGACCACTGATGCGGACGGTATGGTGTCGGGATTGTCCGTCGAGGCCACGGCCCAGGGCAGCATCATGGTCGTGCCGGGTACGGAGCTGACCGCATCCCACGGCATCGCGTGGGGCGACTACGACAATGACGACAAACTGGACTTCGCCGTCGCGTTGGGTGCCGGCGGGGTGATCATGGCGCACGGCGAAGGCGGGGGGGTGTTCTCGACCTTCACCCTGACCGGGATCAGCGGGTTCGCTCAGGCGGTCGCGTGGGCCGATTATAACAAGGACGGCTACCTCGACCTGGCCGTGCCCGTGCAGGCGGGCGGCAGCACCTATCTCGCGCGCAACGAACGCAACGGGACTTTTACCGTATTCGCCATCCCGGGGACGAGCGGCGGGGATACTGTGGGGACGGCCTGGGGCGACTATGACAATGACGGCGATCTGGATCTCGCCGTGGCCAACGCCGGAGGGATGGATGAGTTCCTCCTGACCAACAACGGCGGGAACTCCTTCACGAAATCGAACTTCACGGGCTCGGGCGGCAACACTTGGGCGGTCGTCTGGGGGGACTACAACAATGACGGCTTGCTGGACCTTGCGGGAAGCGACGCCCCCGGCAACGTCTTCATCATGCGCAACAACGGGAATAGTACTTTCACGAAGGTGGTCCTGAGCGGGACCTCGGCGGATGGACGTTCGATGGCGTGGGCGGATTACGACGCCGACGGGGACCTGGACCTGGCCCAGGCCGTCAACGGGACCGAGCAGACCCTGCGCAACAACGGCGACGGGACGTTCACGAAGACGCTGCTGCCCGGGATGGGGGCCGTCACGGAGGGGATCGCCTGGGGCGATTATGACAACGACGGCCGCCCGGACCTCGCCGTGGGGAACCGCGCCTGGGTGGATACGGCCGTCGGGCATAACAATGGGGACGGCACCTTCTCGAGCGTCGTCCTGACGGGGTCGGGCCGGGATTCTCAGGGCCTCAGCTGGGGCGACTACGACAACGACGGGAGCCTCGACCTCGCGGTGACGGCCTGGCAGGCGGGTGTGGTCGTGCTGCGCAACGCCCAGCAGACCGTGCACCATGCCCCCAGTGCGCCGGGTTCCGGCTTCACGGCCTCGTTCCAGGAATATTCCAGTTCCGCCTCTTCCGGGGTGCTGACCCTGAAGTGGGACAACGGCTCGGACGCCGAGACCCCGTCCGCGGGCCTGAATTACTACGTGCGGGTCGGCACCACCCCGGGTGGGAGCGAGATACTCAGGATCCCCGCGCGCTACAGCACGGACGGCTTTACCGGGGGAGGCACCTGCCTTTATAGCACCCGGCTTTCCACCGGTGCTCAGCGCGCCATGAAGCTGGTCGTGCCCCGGAGCACTGACACCCCCACCTACTACTGGTCGGTGGTCGCGGAGGACAGTGAGTTCCTCCGCAGCGCACCCTCCGCGGGGCAGATGGTCGACGTGGTCAAGCCGCCCGTGGGCTTCGTGCTGGAGCTGCCCTCGTCGGGAGGTTCCTTCACGGCGGGAACGACCCAGGACGTCCGGGTGCGGGCCGTGGACGACGCCGGGCAGACGGCCATCGCCTACGCCGGGACGGTCGCGTTCTCGGTCACCGACGGCGGGCCGGAGGCCGCCGGCACGGGCCTGCCCGCGAACTACGCGTTCCAGCCCGGGGACCATGGGGTCAAGGATTTCGCCCTGGGAGCCGTCTTGGGCAAGGCCGGGCTGCGGGCCCTGCGCGTCGAACAAGCGGATGATCCAGCGCTGTTCGGGAGCACGACCGCCCTGGTGACGCCGGGCCTGCCGACCAAGCTCCAGGTGTTGGCCCCCGGGGAAGCCGCGGCCGCGGGTACGCCGTCGGGCAAGACCGGTACGCCCAGCGGTTTGCTGGCGGGGCAATCGTACATGGCGACACTGCGCGCGGTCGATGACTATTGGAACCTGGTAAACGGTGTGGTCGACGTGGTCGACCTCGCCTCCAACGATGTGGCCGCCACCATGCCGGCCTCAGGCGCCTTGGCCGCGGGGCAGAGAGTCGTGTCCTTTACGCCCCGGACCTCCACCATGACCTTCATGCTCACGGCGACCGATATCGACGGGACGCCGCCGCACATGGCGGCGGGGTCGGCTTGGTCGATCCCGGTCTGGCCGGCGGCGGCGCATCACCTGCATTTCGAGAGCCTGCCCTCGACCGTGACGGCGGGGTCGGTCTTCAGTGCGCTGCTGACGGCGCATGACCAGTACCACAACCTGCTCTCCGCGGGGCCGAACGCCTATGTCGGGACGGTGCAGCTGTCGGCCGAGGTCTTCGCCGCGCCCCAGGACGCGGTGCTCAGCCCTCCCAGCGTGTTCATCTCGACGCCCGACGGGGGTTCCAAGCTCCTGACGGACGCGTTCATCCTGAAGAAGGCGGGGTCCCGCTGGCTTCTGGGAACGGACCAGGGGAATGCCGCCATCAACACGGAGGTGGGCGGGTACTCGGTCCGGCCCTACGTGTACGTCGCCACGGCGGCGCCCGTGGCGGTAGCGGTAGCCCCGGGGCCGCCCGGCTCCACGCTGGAGGTGCGCGCGGGTTCCGTCCTCAGCCCAGGGGCGCAGACGTTTTATGGGCAGGTCGTCGATGCGTACGACAATGCCGTGGTCTCGACGGTAGCCCTGTATGCGGCGGTCGTGGACGTAGGCGGTTCGCCGGGCTCCTTGGCCTACGACCCCGGCGGCGGGTGGGCCGCGATCGGGGCCTCGACGCAGCTCGTCACCGATGCCCAGGGCCGGATCGGCTACGACGGAGCGCCGGATAACGCGAATCAACCGCTCGCGTATAGGGTATCCAGCGCCGCGGGGGATTGGGCCCGGGTCTGGGTCGGGACCATGACGGCTCCGGCGGACCTGACGCCGTATATCACCGCGCAGAAGGACCTCACGGCGGTTCTGTCGACCAAGGGCGGAACGCCGAGCGGGCTGGTCTTCGTGTCCAGCGCCGCGGGCATCGGGGTCAGCGCCGCGCCCGGGAGCGGCGGGGCGTTCGTCATCGAGCGGCGCGACGATTTCGGCAATCCCACGGATATGGGGAGCACGAATATCAGCCTGAGCCTCCCGGCGGGGCAGGGGGCGGTGCACGCGGCCGCGGGCTACGCGCAGGGGGTCTTCGGGACCACGGGGGACTACGGGTTCGAGGACCAGGGCGGAACCGCTTATCTGACCTCCATCGCCATCCCTGACGGCCTCACCCAGGCGGGATTCCGCTACCGCGACCGGATGTCCTCATACTCCGGGACGAGCCCGGGCTCCAACCTCGGGCACGGCGGCCGGCCCGGGACCTGGACCCTCCAGGCGGATGCCGCTCCCATGTCCGCGACCCATCCGCTGCGGGTCGACCCGGGCGCGGCCGCGCAGCTTGCTTTCGCGAATGCGCCGAACCAGCAGGTGGCCGGCAGGGTGGTGGACTTCAGCGCCGCCCTGAAGTCCTTTCAGGCTCAGTCGCGGGACATGTTCGGCAACCCCGCCGTCCCCGGCGCGCCGGTCACCGTCGAACTGTCGACGGTCGCGCGCACTCCTTCGGGCTCCAACGACTCGTTCTCATTCTCGGCGTCGAGTGATCTTGCGGCGGTGCTCCCTCCGGTGTTCCAGACCCCCGTGCCCTCCGTCAGCATCTCGCCTCTGCAGGTGGAGGCCACCTTCTACTACCTGGATACCCGGGCGTCCGACAACTATCCGGCGGGGCCGTCCACCTATCCGGTGATCGGGATCGCGGACGGCGCCAGCGTTCTCCTCTCCTCCGCGCAGTATGTGCTCATCGTACCGGACAATATCGCCCGCATCACGGTCCTGCCCATGGCCGCGCCGCAACTCTTCGCGGGGGTGACGAGTCAGGCCGCCGCGTTCCAGACGCAGGACTCGTTCGGCAACCCGAGCCCCGTGCGGCCCGGACAGGAGGATTCCGGTCAGTCCTACGTCCAATTCTCCCTCGCCTCCAACTCGCCCGGCTTCGCGGGTCCGAGCACCGGGGCCAGGGTCGGCCTGTTCGAGCACACGACGGACTTCTTCATCCTGGATACGTTGTCGAGTCCGGCCACCTGGCTGTTCACGGTCGACGAGGTCATGGATCGCGGCTGGGCGGTGGGGACCGCCACCTATTCCGTGCTCTCCGGGCCGCCCGTGGCCGCGGTCTTCACGACGTCCCCGAGACGGCTGCTGGCGGGGACCACGGTGCAGTTGAGCGGCGGGGTTCCCATCGCCGCGCCCATCGACGTGGAGCTGGTGGACGCTTTCGGCAACGTCGCGGCCTCCTCCTGGGCCGTCCACACGGTCTACGCGAAGTCCACGGAGTCGGCGACCACGCGGGGCGGGGTGGATCCACTCCAGCCCGCGGCGGACGGCCCGTCCTGGCCGGTCATCGGGCCGAGCGACACTCCCCTGGCGGTGGACATACCGCAGGGCCAGACCCGGGCGCGCTTCTACATCTGGGACACTCGGGCAGGCACGACCACGATCCAGGCGGCGCTCGTGCGGCAGGACGGCTACGCCCCCGCGCCCGTCCTGCAGTCCCAGCGCATCACGCCCGGGCCCGCGGACTACTTCACCATCCACCAGCCGTTTTTGATGGCGAATCCGCTGAAGGTCTCGACCCCGGGCCTGCTGGCGCGGGACCTGGGCGGCGGCAGGGTCCTGGGCGTCACGGCCCGGGACCGCTTCGGCAACGTGGCCGCAGGCGACCCTGTGAACGGCCAATACTTCGCGGGGCTCGTGCGCTTCTCGGTGTCCGGCGACACGACGGCCGCGACGCTGACGGACCTCACGGCCAGCACGGACGTGCCCTCGGCCTATTGGTTCCGGGGCGCGGCCGACGTCCAGCCCGGGATATTCAACGCCCTGCAGCTCGTGAGCTCGCTGGCGCAGGAGCTGCGGGTCTGGGCCACGGCGCAGGCCGAGCCGGGCGTCTACGGCTTCACCGATGACGCGGGGCGCGCCCACACCACGCCCCCGGTGACCCCGGACGGGTTCTCGGACGACGACGTGTTCATCGGGGGGGTGGTCGCCGCCGGTCTGGACCTGGCTTCCGGGACCTTGACGACGGGCGACGGGACGACGGCTGCTGCGCCGGACCCCGTGGCCCTGCAGCGCCTGACCCTCCAGCTGCAGCCGCCCGCGGCCGTGTGGACCGCGGACCTGAGCCGCCTGCGGGTCGCGAAGCTCGGGGCCCTGGCCGCCGCGCACGTGACGGAGCTCGCGCTCTATCACGACGAGGACGGGGACGGCCTCTTCGGCCCGGGCACGGACGTGTTCGTGGCCAGCGCGGCCTGGACCGGGAGCGAGTGGCGTTTCGGCGATCCGGCCTACGGCCGGGCCCCGCTCCAGGAGGTTGACCCGGTGCGCGCCCACGTCGCCACGACCGTTCGTCGGTATTTTCTGACCGTGCGGCTGGCGGCCGCGGGCTACGCTTACGGGGAGCTCCCCTCGGGGTTGGGATTATCGCTGGCCGCGCCGGCGGACCTCGCGTTCTCGACGGCCAGCCAGGTAGGGGCGGCGGGCAACGGCTTCCCGATGCAGAGCGGCCCGGCGGCGGTCGTTCGTCCGGCCGGACAGGTCCATGCGGCGAGCGCGGACATCGCGGCCTGGTGGGACGGGACCGACGTCCAGGGGCAGGCGCTCGGCCTCGCGAGTTATCCTTACGTGGACCGCGGCGCGAACCGGGTGGGCATGCTCAAGCTGCGTCTTTGGTCGGATGGCATGCCCAGCGCCCTGCGCAAGCTGCGTGTGACCCATACCGGGACCGGCGCGGACGCGGACATTCAGGCGGTCCGGCTCTATGTGGACACGGACGGCAGCGGGGACCCGGCCGCGGGGGACGGGTCGTTCCAGCCCGCCATTGATGCCGAGATCACCGATCCGGCCGCCCCCGTCGTCTTCGTGAGCCGTTCCACGGACCTGGTCCTGCGCGTCTACAACCCCGACCCCTACAACGAGGCCCAGCGAGTCCTCGACCCCTCGACCAAGACCTACTTCGTGGTCCTGGACGTCTCGAGCTCCGCCGTCTGGGCGGCGACCCACGGCGTCTCGGCGGGGGTCTCGGACTTCACGGTGGACGCTCCGGACCTCGTGTCCCCCGCCGGTCTGCCGGCCGTCTCCACCCTGGCGGTGGTGACGACCGCGGTGGACCAGTCCTCCCCCACCGCGGCCGTGACGCTGCCGGCGCAGGGGGCCTTCGTCGCGGACGTGCCGCTCATCGCCGGGACGGCCGCGGACCCGGGACCCAAACAGTCCGGGGTCGCCGCGGTGGAGCTGCGCCTGCTGCGGATCGCGGACGGCCGGTATTGGGACTTCGCGTCCGAAACGTGGGGGGCGGCCGCGGTCTCGACCGCGGCGGCGGGGACGGCGGCCTGGTCTTACGTCCCCAGCGCGGCCTTCCGCGCCGGCCTGGCTTCGGGGTACGACTATGCGGTGCAGGTCCGGGCCGCGGACGCCATGACGCCGCCGAACTCGGGTTCCTTCGGCGCGGCGGCGGCGACCTTCACCTTCGTCGACTCGACGCCGCCGGCCGCCGTGACGGGGCTGAGCGCGGCGTACCAGGGGCAGTTGGGCGCGCTCGAGCTGTCCTGGTCCGCTCCGGGCGACGACGGCTCGGTCGAGGCGCTCCGGACCGGGGCGTCCTTCCTGGTCCAGCATGCGACCTTCGCGGCCGTGTCCTGGAGTTCGGCCTCGGCCCAGGTGAGCGTCTCGACGGTCGGGATCGTCCCCGGGAGCCTCCAGAAGACGGCGATCGGTTCCCTGAAGGGCGGGAGCACCCATTACTTCCGTCTCTGGACCCGTGACGGGGCCGGCAACGCGTCCGGAGCGTCGAACCAGGCGGCTGCGTTCCTGCCGCTCCAGGCGAACCGGCTGGTGCTGGTCGCGCCCGGCGAGACCTTCGTGAGCGGGGTCGGCAAGACGGGGACGCCTGCCCTGCAGACCACGCACAGCACGTTCACGGTGACCGCGTACGCGGTGGACACCTCCACCGTGCTGGTGGCCAACACGGCCGCCGCCGTCCAGATCGTGGTGGCGGGAGACGCCGGGCTCGTGGTCACCCCCGCCTCGGCCGCGCTGTCCGGCGGACAGGCCTCCTTCGGGGTGAAGCTGACGGTGGGGCAGCTGGCCCAGGTGACGGCTCAGACCGTGCCGCCCGGCGTCCTGGAGGACGGCATCACCCAGGTGTCCGCCATCAGCGGGACGAACCTCATCCTGGACGGGACGGTGTTGGCGCCCGCGAGCGTTCAGCAGGGGGCCGGCAACGTGGCCCTGCTGCGCCTGCGGCTTTGGACCAACGTCGGCGCGCTGTCCTGGTCCGGGCTGTCGGTCCGGGTCGATGGCGCGAGTGCGGCCGTCAAGACGGTCGGCCTGTTCCGCGACGAGAACGGGGACCAGGCGCTCGATCCGAACGCGGACCTGCGCCTGAGCACCGTGTCCGTCTCCGGGGACTCCGCGGAACTGAGCTTCGCCGAAGCCGTCGTGGATCCGTCCACGCGGACCTTCTTCGTCACGGTCAACGTGGCCAGCGCGGCCGCGGTCGGCGTGCAGTTCGGGGTAACCCTGGTCTCGTCCGCGGCCTTCACGGTCACGGGCGGGAGCGTCACGGCCCAGGCGCTGTATCCCTTCTCCTCCGGGCTCGCCACGGTCACCGCGCCCAACAGCGGCTCCAACGACGCGACACCGCCGGTCTCCCGGATACTGTGGCCCGCGGACGGGAGTTCCGTGTCGTCCTTGGATGTCCTGTCCGGGACCGCCGCCGACAACGTGGATGTGGACCGCGTCCTGGTCGGCCTGCGCCGCGTGGTGGATGGGAAGTGGTGGAGCGGGTCGAACTGGGTGGTCTCGGCCGGAGTGGTCCAGGATACGGCCACCTTCACGGCGCCCCTGTGGACCTGGTACGGCGGCCCCGCCAGCGCGTCTCTCCTTGCGGGCGCGACCTATCAGCTCTCCACCTGGGCCGTGGACAAGGCCGGGAACTGGCAGGCGGCCCCCCACCAGGCCGTGGTGACCGGCTCGACGGTGACGCAGGGCGGCGACCGGACGCCCCCGCTCTCCGCGATCCTGTTCCCGGTCGCGGGCAGCGTCCTCAACGATCTGGGGCGCCTGTCCGGGACCGCCTCCGACGAGACGGCCCTGGACCGCGTGGAGGTGGCTTTCCGCCATGAGTCGTCGGGTCTCTGGTGGAACGGCTCGGGCTGGACCGCGGGGAGCATACTCCTCAACCGCGCGGCCTTGAACGGCGGGTTCTGGAGCTATGGGGGGCCGGCGCGGGCCTATCTGGTGGACGGAGCCAGCTACACGGTCCAGTCGCGGGCCGCGGACCTGGCCGGCAACCTCCAGCATCCTCTGGCCGTCTCGAGCTTCACCTTCCAGGCCGTCGCCCCGGGAATCTCGAGTCCCACCGCGGTGGTCAACTCGCCGGCCCCCGGTGCGCTGGTCGCGAGCCTGGCGACCCTCTCCGGCACGGTCACCGGCGACGCGGGGCGGATACGGGTCCTCCTGCAGGACCTGGGCTCCGGCCTGTGGTGGCGCGGCGGCACCCAGGAATGGGCGGCCGCCCCCGCCGACAATTTCGCGTCCTTCGGAGCGGGCTATTGGCGCTTCGAGCAGGGACCCGGGACCGGCTATCTGCGGGCCGGCTCTTCCTACACGATCACCGCGGAAGCCGCCGATGCCGCGGAGTCCTTGGTCCAGACGCCGCCCTGGCGGAGCACCGTGTTCACCTCGAGCGGCGGGGCGCAGGGTTTGGACACGACGCCGCCCTCGGCCGCGATCGTTTCGCCTGCGGTGGGAGCCGGGAGCCTGGTGAGCCTGGGGGCCGTCTCCGGGACCGCGGTGGACGACAACGGCGTGTCCCGGATATTCGTCTCCATCCGGCGGCGCTCGGACGGCTTCTGGTGGGGGGAATCCGCCGGGTGGACTTCCCTGCAGACCGGCAACCTGGCGACGCTCGCCGCTCCGGGAGCGGGAAGCACGGCCTGGAGCTACGCCTCCCTGCCCGACAGCTTCCTGAGCATCGGCAGTTCCTACACCATCCTCGCGGCGGCCAAGGACGGCGCGGGGAACCTGCAGACCCCGCCGGCCGAACGCGGCTTCACTTTCGCCGGGGAGGTGGTTGTGGACACCGCGCCGCCGGCCGCGGTGCTGAACCTCGTCGCCCGGTCCACCGCGCCCGGTCTGGCGGAGCTGACCTGGACGGCTCCCGGAGACGATGGAGCCTCAGGCACCGCCGCTTCCTACCACGTGCACGTCTCGAGCGTGGCGCCCCTGACCAACGCCAACTTCTTCGGAGTTCCCGCCGCCGCCGGGGACGATGCCTTCAGCATGGCGCGCCTGGGCGTGGCGGACGTCCGCTGGCCGCCTTATTCCTCCGACGTGCGCGACCCCCAGGCCGGAGGCGCCGCGGAGACGCTCTTGGTGTACGGCCTGGAGCCGGGCAAGACCTACCACTTCGGCGTGCGCGCCGTGGATGGGGCGGGGAACCTGTCCCCCGCTTTCAATTCGGCGTCCGTCTTCGTCCCCCTGCCCGTGGTGCCCGGCGACGGGAGCGGTTCCGGGACCTGGACCCCGGCCCTGGTCCCGGCCTGCAGCGTGGTCACGGCCACCTTCACCTTCACCGCCGGGACGCACACCTTCCTGGGCGGCGGCCTCGTCGCGGTCAAGCTGCCGGAATCCTGGCCGGTCCCGCAGGTGCAGTGTTCGACCTGCGGGAGCTACGCGCGCTTCACCAGCACGAGCACCGGCGGCCTGTCCATGACCATGCTGCCGGTGCTCGGTCCGCGCTGGGTCGGGGTGCAGGTCCTCAGCGGACAGCTGCGGCCGGGAGAGAAGGTGTTGTTGGCCTTCGAGCGGGCGTTCACCCCGGCCATCCCCGCCACCGGCATCCGGGTCGACGCCCGTTCGCGCGCCTCCTGGTCCGGCGAACTGCGCCCGCTCGCCTCCGCACCGGCCTTCGACCACGGGGTCGGGGCCGCGAAGCAGGTCCGCTTCGTCCTGGGCAGCACCCTGAACCTGGGCCCGGCGCAGGCCTCCCCCGTGGTCCAGATCGCGGGGGCGGACTCCTGCGGCAACGGGGCGGCGCCCGCCGCGGCCCAGTCCCTGCGCCTGCGCGGAGCGCTGGCCGACGCCAGCACGGATCCGGGGGCGGAGTTCTCCCTGGCGCAGGGCTTCGCCTCTCCCACGACGAGCCTGGCCCTGGTCGTGACCAGCACCTACGCTCCGGCCTTCTACTACCGGAACGCCCTGGGCGGGAACCGGGCCGTGGAAGTGAGCTATCTCGACTTCGCGGATGGGGTGACGACGCGCACGGCGACCTTGCCGGTCTACGTGACCGGCACGGCGATCGGCTTCCTGCCGGGCACGCTGTCGGTGGACACCGGGACCGCGGTCTCCGGGCAAGCCGCGGTGACCATTACCCCCGACCGCGACGGCGTCGCGGACCGCGTGTTCATCTCGTTCTCTCCTACCGCGGGGGATTTCCCCTGGAAGGTCTCGCTCTCCACGGCCGCGGACCTCTCCGCCCCGGTCCGCCGCTTCACCGGGACCGGCAGTCCCGGGCGGAACGTCTCCTGGGACGGGACGGACCCGGAAGGGCGGGCGCGGCCCGGGCTCTACTACGTGGGATTGGACGCGGGCTCCGGCGTGGCCGTGGACACGAGCACCCTCCGGGTCACGGTGTCGGCCCTGGGAATCCTGGGGAAGGTCCGCCTGGGCGGAACTCCGGTCGCCGGGGCGTCGGTGCGGGCCGCCGGCGCCGGGCTGTCGGTATGGGACCGGACCGACGCGGCCGGGGACTACGCGCTCTACGGCCTGCGCGCGGGCTCCACCTACACCGTGACGGTCGAGTATTTCGACGCGGCCTCCAGCCGGACGGCGGTCCTCGCGTCGACCGTGGCCGCGCCCGCGGCCGCCGCGGACTTCGCGCTGGTCCTGCCTTCGCGCCTGCGGGTGAGCGCGAGCCTGGGCGAGCCGGCGCCGAGCGACCTGCTGGGGGAGGCGCGCGCCGACAACGCGGCCTTCACGCGCCGCGTCCCGGGTCCGCTGCACTTCCCGGCCGGGAGCCTGTCCTCCGACGACGGCGCCGCCGCGCCCAGCACCTGGACCGCGCTGGACGTCGCGGCCGGGAGCCACACCCTGACCTTCCAGGCGGCGGGCTACGACGTCCATGTCTCCTCGGTGTACGTGGGGACCGGACAGGTCGTGGACCGGGCCCATGTATTCACGCGGCAGGCGACCCTCTACGGCGCCGTGACCCTGCTCGAGCCGCAGGAACGCGGCGTCTCGGTGACGGTCGAGGCGACGCCCGTCGGCGCCGCGCGCGCGACCCGCTGGACCAGCGTGTTCCTGCCGGGCCGACTGGACGCCGGGCAGATACCGGCGGTCTCGGGACGCTTCGCCCTGCGCGGCGTGGACCGGGGGACCTACACGCTCACCGCGCGGGGCCTCGGCTTCGGCTCGGTCAGCACCGGGCCGTTCGTCGTGGGGACGGCCGACCTGGGCGCTCCGGACGCGGGCGGGCCGAGCTTCCCGCCGCTGGATTACGCGGGGGCCATCACCGGGACCCTCATCCTGCAGGGAGACACCTCGGACCGCCCCGCGCTGGAGCTGACCGTCGGCGCCTGGAGCCCGCGGACCGCGGCCGCCGGATTCACGCGCGTGCGGCTGGGCGCTTCGCCGACCCTGTCCAGCGCGAGCTACCGTCTGACCGGGCTCCCGGACGGGGACTATCGCCTGCATACCGCGCTGTCCGGGTTCGAGCTCGCGGTCGATACTTCCTCCGCCGACGGCTATCCCGCGGTGCGGATCTCCAGCGGCGTCGGCTCCAAGGACCTGACCCTCAAGAAATTCACGGGCCGGCTGCGCGCGGACTTCCGGCTCCCCGCGGGCTCGGCCGATTATGGAAACATCTCCCTTTCCTTGGAGGGTCCGGGGACTTCCGTATCGACTCCGGACGTCACCGGGCTCCCCGGCACCACGTTCCAGGTCTGGCCCGCGAGCGCCTCTTGGACGAGCCGGGCGGAGCTGGGCAGCGGGCTGTACCAGCTCCGGGCCCAATACCGCACCACGGGGGCAGTGGCGAGCCGCGAGGTGTTCGTCGTGAACGGGCTCACGTCCTCGGCGGCGGCGGACCTGCGCGGGGCGACCCAACGGGTGTCCGGCGTGGTGCGGCTCGCGGGGAGCGTGAGCTTCCATTACACGACCTACAGCGTCACGGTCGGGAGCCTGCGGGACCTGGCGGGACTGGCGGCGGAGAGCCGCTTCTGCAGTCCGGTCTACGGGGGCTGCATCTCGACGAGCAGCCTGCGCATGGAGCTGTATCCGTTCGAGACCGGCCTGGGCGGACTGCCCGAGGTCGCCTATGGGAGCGGCTACGCGGCGCCCATCGCGACGAGCGGCGCCTACGGCTTCGAGAAGATCCCGCCCGGGACCTATCTGCTGGCCGACCGCGCGGACCTGGACGGGGACGATTCCAACGGCGGCGAGTTGCCGCTCCTGGCGCAGACCGTGGTCGTGGGCACGACGTCGCTGACCGCGGACCTCAGCATCGTCTCCGGCCGCCAGGTGCGGGGCACGGTCCGGGCGCCGCTGGGCCGTTCCGGCATCGAGGGGGTCGTCGTTTCTCTCGTTGACGCGATGGGGGTGACGCTCCAGAGCCGCGCCGTGGACTTCGCGGGCGGCGCTTCGGCGGAGTTCATTCTCGAGCAGGCGGCGGCGGGGGGGTACCTCCTGCGCGCGGCCGACTCGGTCAGTCCGCCGCGCTGGGTCGCGCCCCCGGTCGCCCTGGAGGTCGCGGCCGACGACGTAGACCTGCCGGCCCTGCAGCTCTACGCCGCGGCGGCGATCAAGGGCTCCATCAGCGTCAAGCAGGTGCTGGTCCTCGGTTCGAGCACCACGTTCGCGGTGACCCCGATCGGCCGAGACAACCGCGACCGGCTGCCGCCCGGTCTGCGCATCGCGGCCTCGGCCGACCCTTGGGTCGACGGCGGTGTGGGCTCGGCCCTGCTCGCGCCGGACGGTCGGCTGGACCTGGACTCCTACGGCCGGTTCCAGGTCGTGGGACTCAGGCCCGGGAGCTACCGGCTCGTTTTCTCCCAGTCGGGCGCGGGCGGGGACCGGCTGGGAGATGGGAGCTTCAGTCTGGCGCCCCTGGCGCTGTCGGGGATCACGGTCGAGGAGGGGCAGTCCAAGGACATCGGAGTCGTGGAACTGCGGCCCACCCAGGACTTGAGCGGCCTGGTCCTGGACGCCGCGGGCGCCGCGGTTCCCAACATCCCCGTGGTGGCCATCGGGGGCAGCCATTCCGTGGAGACCCGGACGGACGCGTCCGGGCGCTTCCTCCTGAGCCTCGACCCGGGCCAGCGGTACTATGACATCTGGGCCGCGCGGCGCGACGAACTGGAGGGGGGCGCGAGCCGGGAGGATGCGCCTTATGAGGCGAGGCTGCTGGCCGCGGTGGACATCCTGGCCCAGACCGCGGAGCTGCGCATCGTCCTGGAGCGGGCCGACGCCTCGCTGGCCTGCCGGGTGGCCGCGGAGGACGGCGGCACGCTGGAGAACCCGGACCCCAAGCATCCGGGGCAGAAGGGCGCGAAGGTGTACATCCAGAAGGCGGCCCAGACGCCGGTCCTCAACCCGCTGGGGGACCTGGTCGTGAACACGGCGGAGGACGGCTCGTTCACCGTGGCCGGCCTCGTGCCCGGCGAATACAAGCTTGTCGGCCACGCCGTAGGCTACCGGCAGAAGGCCGTGCGGCGGACGCTGTCCTCGGGAGAGAACACGGGCTGCGTCCTGACCCTGGACAAGGGCGCGACCCTGAGCGGGGTCATCGTGAACCCGGACAACTCCAACCCGAGCCGTAGCGACGTCGCCGAGGTCCTGGCGGTATCGGCGGACAACGCCGAGGTCTTGGTCGGGAGCCTGCGTTCCCCCGGGAAGTCCGAGGTGGTGGACCAATACGAGATCTCCGGCTTCCGTCCCGCGCTGGCCTACCATGTCATCATCAAGGACGCCTACGGCAACCAGTTCGCCCCGCCGGAGGCCCGCGGGTTGACCTTCTCGGACTCCTCGGAGAAGAAGCGCATCAACATCCAGCTGCGGAAAGCGCCGCCCGAAGTGCGGTTCGTCGCGGAGCAGCCGTCGGCGCGGATGTTCCAGCTTTACTTCAACCTGGACCGGCCGCTGCGCAGCAGCGCCCGGGCCGAGGACAACGCTCCCGCCGCCATGGTGGCGGTCTCCACCGGGGTGCTGTCGGCCTGGACCATCCGCGAGGACCGCCTGCAGGTGTCGGCCGACCTGGACGCGAGCGCGACCAGCGTCTCTTCCTTGGCCGTGGCCTTCGCGGCCTACAGCAACGTGGAGGACCCCTTCGCGGCGGCGGGCGAATACTGGATGATGCGGACCACGGCCGCCGTCTTCCTGGGCGTCGACGCCGCGGCGCAGACGGCCATCTCCGCGGCCACGGGGGGAGAGGCCAAGGCCGGGGGCAAGGACCCCTCGAAGGTGACCTTGCCCGCGGGGGCCTTGGACGTGGACGCCTCCTCCACGGTCGTGGTGACCGTGCAGCAGGCGCGGGGCGGCAGCCCCAACAGCTTCAAGGGCCAGGGAGCGGGGGCCGGCCGTTCGGTCGTGCCGCGCTACGGCCCGGCCGCGTACCCGGAGGGCCTCTATCGCGCCCTGGCCGCGGTGCCCCCCACGGTCAACCCGTTGAGCGCCTTCTACGACTTCATGCTGCCCCTGGGGCTGCGGACCCAGCTGCGCAAGCCCGCGGAACTGGTCATCAATTACGACACCGCGACGGTGACGGACCCGACGGCGCTCAACCTCTACTGGTTCAACGAGGCGGCCAACCTCTACGTCCTGCAGAACGACGCCCTGGGCCGCAACCCCGAGATCGACTGGGTCAATCATACCATCAAGGTGCGGGTGAATCATTTCTCGACCTTCGTGCTCCTCAACAGCCGGACCGCCGTCATCACGGACGCGGGCTCCTTCGGCGGCGGGGAGATCTCCGCGTTCAACTACCCCAACCCCTTCGACCTGGCCGCGAGGACGGTGACCCGCGCCGAGGACGCCGGACAGATGTCCTCCATCCGCGGGACCATGATCCGCATCGGCCTCCCCGCCGGCGTCCAGGGCGAGGTGCGGGTCCACATCTTCGACGTGGCCGGCGAACGGGTGCGTTCCATGACCTTCACGGCCCAGTCCGGCGGCAAGTTCAACTATCTCGAATGGGACGGGCGCAACGACGCGGGCAAGGACGTGGCGAGCGGGGTCTACATCGGAGAGGCGAAGGCGGGCGGCAAGAAGGCCTTCTTCAAGATGGGGCTGGTCAAATAGGGCGCATGGACATGGACACGAGGATGCTCGAACGCGGAAGACGGGCGGCCTGGGCCGCGGCCCTGCTGCTGGGGCTGCTGCTCGCCTCCGCCCCGGCGTCCGCCCTGGGCGACGGGTCCCGCGGCACCTCGGGCGCCGCGTTCCTTAAGATCGGTCCCGGGGCCCGGCCCGCGGCCATGGGCGAGGCGTACTCCGCGGTCGCCGACGACATCCACGCCGTCTACTACAACCCGGCGGGATTGGCCCGGGTGGGCGCCTGGGAGCTCACCGGCATGCACGACCGCTATTTCCAGGGGCTGGACTACAACTTCATCGCCTTCGCCGTGCCGGTCTCGCGGCTGGTCAGCCGGTCCACCGGGGTCTGGTCCGAGTACGCGGGCACCGTGGCGGTGGGCGTGTACGACCTGGCGGTGGACGGCATGGAACGGCGCGGCGAGACGGACACCAACGAGCCCACGGGGACCTTCGAGTCCGACGACATGGCCATCGCCCTGGCCTACGGGCGGCGCATCGACGAGAAGCTGTCTTTGGGAGGCGCCGGAAAGATCATCCGGCAGAGCCTCGACGACCGGCATGGGACCGCCTTCGCCGCGGACCTGGGCGCCCTGTACCAGCTCGACAAGCGCCTGACCCTGGCCGCCGGGGTGCGTCATCTGGGGACGGGCGCGAAGCTCGGGGGCGAGTCGGACCCCCTGCCGCTGACCGGCTATCTCGGGGCGGCGTACCGGCTGCGGGAGCCGCTGACTTTCTCCCTGGACCTCGGGGTCCCGCGGGACCGGGTGCCGACCGTGAGCGTGGGGACGGAGTACACGAGGAAGTTCTCCGACGACCTGCGCGCGGCCTTGCGGGCCGGCTACTTCACCCGCAACACGGACGCGGACGGGTTCAACGGGGTCTCGCTCGGCTTCGGGCTCGGCTTCGGAAGGGCGGGGTTCGATTTCGCCTGGGTCCCGTTCGGCGACCTTGGCAACACGTTCCGATATTCGTTGCTTCTCAAGTTTTAGGGAAGTCGCCAGGAATCGGGACCCTGCCCGCCCTGGCGGGCGGGCGCTCGCAAAGCCGCCGCTCGTCTCGCTCGCGGCGCTCGCCCGTTCGGCGACCTTGGCAACACGTTCGGATACTCGCTGCTGCTGAAGTTCTAGTATAGTGAGTCGTGAGTCCAATTGCATTCGTCACCCCGGCGAAAGCCGGGGTCCAGGCACCAGACGTCACCCCGGCGAAAGCCGGGGTCCAGGCAGCAGAACAGGAATGTTGAATCCGTCCCACACGCCGGCTACCGCCTTTCGCCGGTATGACGGATTTTCAAATGCAAAGAAGCGTCGGAGACACTCCACTAGCGGCTCGGAGCCGCGCTGTCCTCGCTCGCGCGGCGGAGCGCGTCCAGCGCCTCCGGCGTCCCGATCCTCTTCAGGGCGGTCGCCGCGCCCTTCCTCCCGAAGGCCTTGCCGGAGCGCAGGGCGTGGGTGAGGGGCGGCACCGCCGCGGGGCCCATCATCCCGAGGGTCTCGGCCGCGGGTTCCTGGAGGAGTTCGTTCTGGAGCGACGCGATGAGGAGCGGCACGGTGGCCGGCCCGATGCGGACCAGCGACTTCGCGGCGGCCGGGCGCAGTTCGGGGTTCTGCAGGGCGGCGATGAGCGCTCCGGTCGTGTCCGAGCCCAGCAGGTCCAGGGCCTGGGCCGCACCGGGGGCGCGGGGGGACGCGGGCGCCGCGGCCGCGAGCAGGAGCTCCTGGACCGCCTCGGGTCCGAGCCGGCTCAGGGCGTAGCCCGCGGCGAAGCGTACCCCGGCATCCTTGTCCGCCAGGGCCTGCAGGAGCGCGGGCCGCGCCGGCGCGGCCAGGGAGGTGTTGTCGCTCAGCGTCATGGCCGCCTGGGCGCGGACGTCCGCCTCCTGCGCGGAGAGGGCTTCGCTCAGGTTCTCGCGGAGGCCCGGGGCCTCCGGCTGGATGCCGCTGAGCGCGAAGGCGGCGCGGAAGCGCAGCCGGTCGGGGGCGGTGCGCAGGATCTTGAGCAGCGCGGGCACCGTTCCGGGGCCGATCTTCGCCAGCGCTTCCGCCGCCCACCAGTAGGCGGCGTCATCGGTCAAGGCTTCGATTAGGTCGGGGGCGGCCTTGTCCGCGGCCGCGCCGAGCTGGCCGAGCGCGTAGGCCGCGCGCTTGCGCACGCCCGGGTCCTGGTCCTTCAGGGCGGTCCGCAGGGGCTGGAGCGCCTTCTCCGCGGGGGAGCCGATGAAGCCCAGGGCTTCCGAGGCGGCGCGGCGCGTGTCCCGGTCCGGGCTGTTCAGGTTCAGTTTCAGGGCGGGGACGGCTTCGGAGGCCTGTTCGGTGAGGGTCCCGGCCGCGACGCCCCGCACCCGGACGTCGTCGTCGTTGAGGCGTATGATGAGCGCGGTGAAGGCCTCCAGCGGAATGGGACGGACCTGCGCCAGGGAGCGGACGCTGAGCAGGCGGAGGTCGGCCGCCGGGTCCGCGGCGCCGCGCGCGAGCACCGGGACCCCCGCGGGGCCGAACTTCCAGAGCGGGTAGAGCTCCAGTTCGGAGGGATGGCTCTTGACGCCGTCGAGGAGGATGGGCAGGCTCTCGATGGCCGTCGGGCCGAGTTCGCACAGCGTCAGTCCCGCGCCCCGCCGGACGGCTGCCTCGCCCTCCTGCACCGCGGCGATCAGGGCGGGCACCGTCGGCCGGCCCAGCCGCACGAAGACGGCGGCCAGCTCGCGGACGGCGCCGTCGCGGAAGGCGGATACCAGCGCGCCCGTGGCGGCAGGGCCGATCTGCACCAGGGCGTCGGCGGCGGGCTCCTGGAGCGTCCCATCCTGGAGGGCCTTGGCCAGGGCCGGGGCCGCCGGCTCGCCGATGCGCACCAGCGTCCGCCCGGCGGGGCCGGCCAGGGAGTCGTCGCCGAGCGCGGCCACGAGGTTCCCTATCGCCTTGGGGCCGATCCGGGCCAGGGCGTCGCTGGCCGCGTCCCGGGTCTTCGCGTCCCGGAAGGACTCGATGAGCGAGGGGATGACGACGTCGGAGACCGGACCGATCTCCCCCAGCGCCGCGACCGCATTGCGGCGCACATCCGGGTCGGGATGCCCCAAAGACAGGACCAGGGCCGAGGCCGGGGCCTGCCCCATCTTGGCGAGCTGCCAGGATGCGGCGTAGCGCACCCGGGGGTCGGGGTCGTTGATCGTCACATGGACGAGGACGGGGACGGCTTCCTGGACCTGGGCCGGCTCCTCCGCCTCCAGGAGCTCGACCGCGTCGCGCCGCAGTTCGGGGTCGTCGCTGCGCAGGACCTTGAGCAGATCATGGATCCGGATCGGCCCCTTGGTGAGGAGCTTCTCGGCAGGCTGGAGGGGAGTGGTCTCCGGGGCCGCGACCTTCGGGGCGGGCGCCGCCGGGGGCGGGGCGGCTTCGGGTCGGACGGACGGCCGGGGCGGGTCCGGGAAGAGGTCGGAATCGGAGAAGTTCTCCGCGGGCGCGGGGGCGGCGGGGGCCCGGGTCTCCGCCGGAGGCGGCTGCTGGGGCGGGGCCGGCCGCGTCCGTTTCCGGGCCGCGGCCGGGGCGGCCGCGAGGGCGATGACCGTGAGGGCGGCGCAGAGTGCTCGGCTACCGTGGTTCATTACTCCTCCCCCCTATATCTCCTTAGATATGCCGGCGCGCGACTTCGAAGATGACCGGGGTGAGCGCGATCAGCGATACCAGGTTCGGGACGGCCATGAGGCCGTTCAGGATGTGCGCGAGAGCCCAGACCGAAGGCAGGCTGAGCACCGAGCCCGCGAACACGGCCAGGACCCAAAGCACGCGGTACGGCTTGGCCACCCGCCGTCACGCCGGGACCTTCCCGGCGGCGTTCAGGCGGCTGTGCTTGCGCCCGTAGAGCATGTAGATGACGATGCCCACCGCCAGCCACAGGAAGAAGCGCACCCAGGTCACCCAATCGAGCCCGCCCATCAGGAACACGCAGAAGAGGATGCCGCAGACCGGGAGGACGATCCCGCCCGGGACGCGGAAGGGGCGGTGCCGGTCCGGGTCCGTGTAGCGCAGGATGATGACGCCCGCGCAGACCAGGACGAAGGCGAACAGCGTGCCGATGTTGCAGAGGTTGGCCATCTCGTCGAGGTTGCAGAAAGCGGAGAGGGTGGCCACCACCACGCCCGTCCAGAAGGTCGTGATGTGCGGCGTCCCGAAGCGCGGGTGCACCTTGCAGAAGTGGGGGGGGAGCAGCCCGTCGCGGCTCATGGCGAAGAAGATGCGGGGTTGGCCGAGCTGAAACACGAGGAGCACCGCGGTCTGGGCGATGACCGAGCCCAGGGCCACCAGCCCGATGAGCCAGTTGCTCACGTGGTTGTACTCCAGGCCGACGATGAGGGGCTCCGCGATCTTGTGGCGGAGTTCCATGTAAGGCACCATGCCGGTCAGGGCGATGGTGACCAGGATGTAGAGCAGGGTGCAGACCGCCAGGGACCCCAGGATGCCCAGGGGCATGTCGCGCGCCGGCTCCTTGGTCTCCTCGGCCACCGTGGATACGGCGTCGAAGCCGATGTAGGCGAAGAAGATGGTCGCGGCGCCCACCTGGACGCCCTTCCAGCCGCCGGGGGCGAAGGGCGCCCAGTGCTCCCACTTGAAGTAGTAGAGGCCGACCCCGATGAAGACGGCGAGGACCAGCAGCTTGATGACCACCATCACGTCGTTGAAGCGGGTGGACTCCTTGATGCCGACGATGAGGATCGCGGTCAGGAACATGATGATGGCCACGGCCGGCAGGTTGAAGATGATGGGGATGCCGGCGAGGTGCGGCACCGCGGTCAGGTCGAAGAGGCGGGCGCGCTCCGCGAGCTCGGTCAGGGCGGCCGGGTCCAGCCCGGCGGCGGCCGCGGCCAGGGCCTCCTTGGCCTCGGTCGCCTTCTGCAGGAAGGAGCGGTAGTCGATGCGCAGCCAGATGGGGATGTCCCAGCCGAAGACCGTCTTGAGCAGATCGTTGAAATAGCCGGACCAGGAGATGGCCACGGCCACGTTCCCGATGGCGTACTCGATGATGAGGTCCCAGCCGATGATCCAGGCGATGAGCTCGCCCATGGTCGCGTAGGCGTAGGTGTAGGCGCTGCCCGAGATCGGCACCATGGCCGCGAGCTCGGCGTAGCAGAAGGCCGTGAAGCCGCAGGCGATGGCGGTCAGGACGAAGGAGATGATGAGCGAGGGTCCGGCTGGGAAGCCGCTCTTGGCCCCCACCGCGGCCTCGCCGATCATCGTGAAGATGCCCGCGCCGATGATCGCGCCGATGCCGATCATCGTGACGTCGAACGGGCCGAGGACGCGGTTGAGCTTGTGCCCTTCCTCCCGGGATTCCCCCAGGATCATGTCGACCGACTTGGTGCGGAAGAGGTTCAGGTGCAAGGCGGGTCCCCCTGGATGTGCGTTGACGCACATCTTAGCGTGTTTCGACGGGAGGATGCTACCGGCAGCTCAGTCGCGCAGGAAGTGGCAGGTGTAGCCGCCTGGGTGCTTCTCCAGGTAGCGCTGGTGGGACTCCTCCGCGGAGTAGAACTTGGCGGCCGGCACGATCTGGGTGGTGATGGGGCGCCGCCACTTCCCGCCCTTCGTCACGCGGGCGCGCACCTCCTCCGCGACGCGGCGCTGGTCCTCCGAGGCGTAGAAGATGGCGGAGCGGTACTGGGTGCCCGCGTCGTTGCCCTGGCGGTCGGGGGTGGTCGGGTCGTGCATGCGGAAGAAATAACCCAGCAATTCGGCGTAGGTGAGCTTGCGGGGATCGAAGGTCACCAGGATGGATTCCGCATGGCCCGTCTCCCCGGTCTTCACCGTCTCGTAGACGGGGTCCTGGGTCCGTCCGCCGGTGTAGCCCACGACCGTGGCGACGACGCCCGGGACCTTGCGCAGTATCTCCTCCATCCCCCAGAAGCAGCCTCCGGCCAGGGCTGCGGACTCGCAGCCGAACTGGGCCAGCTGGTCGCCGTAGCCTTCGGCCGCCATCCTTTCCACGGGGACGAAGCGCAGGGCCGCCGAGTTGATGCAGTAGCGCGCTCCCGTGGGACCGGGCCCGTCGGGGAAGAGGTGCCCCAAGTGGGAATCCCCGGCCTGGGAGCGCACCTCGGTCCTCTCCAGGGACAGCTTGAAGTCCTTCGTCTCCACGATGCGGCCCGCGGCCAGTGGCTTGGTGAAGCTCGGCCAGCCCGTGCCCGAGTCGAATTTATCCAGCGAGCTGAACAGGGCCTCCCCGGTCGCCACGTCCACGTAGATCCCGGGCTTCTTGTTGTCCCAGTACTCGTTCTGGAACGGAGGCTCCGTGGCCCCGCGCCGGGTCACGGCTTCCTGGAGCGGCGTCAGTCTCTGGTCGGCCATCGTCTCTGCTCCTTCACGCGGGGTCCCCTTCTTCCCGGCGCGCGCCTGCAGGGTCCCGAGCAGCGCGGCCCCCAGGACGGCCGTCAGCGCGGCCGCCCAGAGCCCCGCGGTACGCGTGCGCCCAAAGCCCATAACCTTTAGATGCCGCGGGGGCGAAAAGGATTCAGCGTTCGCCCTTGCGATAGGGGACCGCGAGCGCGGCCGGCGGGGCCGAGGCCCCATGCAGGCTCCGCCCGCTGGCCAGCAGGGCCAGGAGCGTGGCCGCGTAGGGCAGCATCTTCAGGAAATTCGGCGAGCAATGGTCCTGGAAGAGGTACTGGGACACGTCGATGCCGCCGAAGAGCAGGGCCCCCGCGAAGGCCTTCCAGGGCTTCCAGCCCGCGAAGATGGTCAGCCCTATCACGATCCAGCCGCGCCCGGCCGTCATGCCCTCGATCCAGGAGGGGATGTAGACCAAGGACAGATAGCCGCCGGCCATCCCCGCCATGGCCCCGCCGAAGGCCGTGCACAGGATGCGGATGCGGTCCACCGGAAGCCCCGCCGCGTCCGCGGCCAGCGGGTTCTCGCCCACCGAGCGCACCGCGACGCCCCAGCGCGTGCGGAAGAGGAGCCAGCTCAGCGCGGCGGTCAGCACCACGGCGAGGTAGAACACCGGGTCCCGCGACCAAAGGACGGCTTGGAAGCGGCAGGCCAGGGGCGTGCCCACGAAGGCCCGGCCCCAGACCCCGCTGATGCCCAGGCCCAACATGGTGAGCGCGATGCCGCACACGATCTGGTTCGCCTTGAGCGTGACCGAGAAGAATGCGTGGACCAGGGCCAGGGCCGCGCCCGCGCCTATGGCGGCCGCCAAGCCGATCCAGGGGGAGCCCGTGGCGTGCGCCGCGCTGAAGCCGGCCACCGCGCCCGCGGCCATCATGCCCTCGACACCGAGGTTGAGCACCCCGGAGCGCTCGGCCGTGATCTCGCCGAGCGTGCCGAGCAGGAGCGGCGTGGCCGCCGCGAGCGAGCGGGAGAGGGTTTCGGCCCCGAGCCCGAAGGAGGCGTTCATTTGTGTCCTGGCCCCCCATCCCGGCCTTCCCCCGCAAGGGGGGAAGGGGACCGTTGCGGACGGCGGCGCGCGAAGAACTCCCCGCCCATGAGCGACAGGAGGAGTATCCCGTTGAACAGGCTGATCGCGGAGGCGGGCAGGCCCATGGAGGTCTGGATGGCGTCCCCCCCCACCAGGATCCCGCCCAGGAACAGCGCCGAGGGGACGACGAGGAGGGGGTTGAGTCCCGCGACCCAGGCCACGATGATGGCCGAGTATCCGTAGCCCGAGGACACGGCCCAGGGGTAGGTCAGGTGATGGTGGATGCCCGCCGCCTCCCCGGCTCCGGCCAGGCCGGCCAGGCCGCCGCTCAGGGCCATGAGGATCAGCGCGGTGCGCGCGGGGTCGATGCCCGCGTAGCGGGCGGCCTCGGGGTTCCCGCCCAGGGCGCGGACCTCGAAGCCGAAGCGCATCCGGCGCAGGGCCCAGAAGGCGCCGCCGGCGGCCGCGAGCGCGACGGCCAGCGTGGGGGCGTGGACGCGGGTGCCGGCGATGACGGGAAGCGTCGCCGCCGCGCAGAAGTTGTCGGTGTAGGGGAAGCCGAACTGCGTGGCCCCCTTCCAGGGGCCGTAGATGAGGTACTGCACGGCCTCGGCCGCGATGTAATTCAGCATCAAAGAGCCGATGACCTCGTTGACCTGGAACCGGGTCTTGAGCCAGCCGGCGAGGAGTCCCCAGGCGGCGCCTCCGGCGGCGCCGGCGGCGAAGAGCGCCGGGACCATGAGGAAGCCCGGCAGGAGGTCTTTGAGCGACAGGGCCGCGCCCGTGGCCGCGACCGCGCCGGCCAGGAGCTGGCCCTCGGCGCCGATGTTCCACAGCCGCCCGCGGAACGCCAGGGCCAGCCCGGTCCCGGCGAGCATGAGCGGGATGGCCTTGGTCACGGTCTCGCCGAAGCCGTAGGCGCTCGCGAAGGAGCCCAGGAAGATGCTGGAGAGGGCCTGCAGGGGATCGGCGCCCATCACGCCCAGGGAGAAAGACCCCAGCAGTAGCCCGACCGCCAGCGCCCCGAGCGTGGATCGCGCGGTCATGCGGGCTGGCCGCCGCCCATGAGGAGCATGAGCTCCCGCCGGTCCAGCCCGCGGTTCTCGCGGACGTCCAGAAAGCGACCCTCGAACATCACGGCCACCCGGTCCGAGAGGCGCAGGACCTCCTCGAGGTCCTCGGAGATGAGCAGGACCGCGGCGCCTTCCGCCCGCTTCTCCAGCAGGCGCTCGCGTACGAACTCCGTGGCGCCGACGTCCAGGCCGTAGGTCGGGTGCACGGCCACGATGAGCGCGGGCTTCCCGTCGGCCTCCCGGCCCAGGATGAGCTTCTGGATGTTCCCGCCCGAGAGCGTGCCGGCGCGCGCCTCGGGCGAGGGGGGGCGGATGCCGTAGCACGCGATGAGGCTCTCGGCCCGGCGGCGCATCTCGGCCGCGTCCAGCATGCCGCGGCGGCAGAAAGGCGGCTCGTGATAGCGGGTGAGGACCGCGTTCTCGGCGACCGACATGTCCCCCACGACGCCGAAGCGGGGGCGTTCCTCGGGGACGTGGCGGACGCCCAGCGCGCGCAGGGCGCGGCAGTCCCGGCCCGCGGCCTCGGTCCCGGATATCCGGATGGAGCCCCGCTCCGGGCGGCGCAGGCCGGTCAGGGCCTCGGCCAGTTCGCTCTGGCCGTTGCCGGACACGCCCGCGACGCCCAGGACCTCCCCGGAACGCACGGAGAAGGCGAGCTCTGAGACGGCCGGGACCCCCATGTCCCCGGCCACCGTGAGCCCCTCCACCCGCAGGACCTCCGGGCCCGGGGCCCGCTGGGCCCGCGCGGCCGGCGCCACCGGCTCCAGCCCGGTCATCAGGGACGCGAGGGCCTCCGGCGTGGTCTCGGCGGTGCTGGCCGTCCCGGCGACCCGGCCCCGGCGGAGCACGGTGATGGCATGGCTCAGGCGCATCACTTCCTCTAGCTTATGGGTGATGAAGATGACCGACATCCCCTCCGCGGTCATCCGGCGCAGGACGGCGAAGAGTTCGTCCGCCTCCGCGTCGGTGAGCACCGAGGTGGGCTCGTCCAGGATGAGGAGCCGGGCCCCGCGGATGAGGGCCTTGATGAGCTCCAGGCGCTGCTGCTGCCCCGCGGAGAGGAGCCAGACCGGGGCCTCGGGCCGCACCCGGAGGCCGTAGCGCGCGGCGAACTCCTCCATGCGCCGCGCCGCCCAGCGCTCGGGGCGGACGAAGGGGACCCCCTCCAGGCCGAGGGCGACGTTCTCGGCGGCCGTATGCCGGCCGATGAGCAGGAAGTGCTGGTGCACCATCCCGATGCCCAGGCGGATGGCGTCCTTGGGGGAGCGGATCGCCGCGGGCCGGCCGTCCACGAGGATCTCCCCGGCGTCGGGCCGGTAGAGGCCGTAGAGGATGTTCATGAGCGTGGTCTTGCCCGCGCCGTTCTCGCCGAGCAGGGCCGCGATCTCGCCGGAGCGCACGCTCAGGTCGATTCCGTCGTTGGCCGGGACGCCGCCGAACTCCTTGCGGATCCCGCGGAGTTCGAGGTGCTTCACTTCCGGGGGATGTCTCCCACCACGTTCTGCACGAACCAGTCCACGGAAAGGAGCGATCCCAGGGGGGCGCGCTCTCCCGGCTTGAGGCGCAGAGTCCCCTTCTGGTCCTGGATGGGGCCGGTGAAAGGATCGAAGAGCACGGAGGGTTCGCTCATCTGCGCCAGGCGCTTGAGGACGAGATCGTAGGCGCTGATCTTGCCGAGGATGGGGTCGTTCAGGGTCTTGGCCTTGAGCGGCTCGATGAACTTCGGGTTCACGGGAGCGCCGAACTCGCCGCCCAGGAGCGCCGCGCCCTCCCGCGCCATCCAGAACCAGTCCCGGTTGTCCCAGATCCCGGTGTAGACCCGCAGGAGGACCTCCTCGTAGAGGATCCCCCAGTCCACGAGCTGGCCGGAGACCACGCTGTTCTCGCCGAACTTCTGCATGGGGCTGTAGTGGCTGAAGGCGTAGACGGGCTGGCCCTGCTTCATCCGCTCCTCGGCCACCTGGATGACGGCGGGAGAGTCCTCGGTGAAGGCGAGGGCGTCGCAGCCCTCCGACACCAGCGACTCGGCCGCCTCCTTGGCCTTGGCCGGGTCGTACCAGCTGTAGAGCCACTTCACGTGCACCTGGGCCTTCGGATTGGCTTCCTTCATGCCCAGCGCGAAGGCATTGATGTGCCGGACCACCTCGGGGATGGGGTGGGCGGCCACGTAGCCGGCCTGGCCGCTCTTGGAGAGCGCACCGGCCATGAGCCCGTTGAGGTAGTACATCTGGTAGAGCTCCGCGAAATAGGTGCCCACGTTGGCATCGCGCTTGAACCCGGAACAGTGCATGAACTTCTTGCCGGGATGCCGCTTGCCGGCCGCGAGGGTGGCGTCCATGTAGCCGAAGCTCGTGGTGAACACGATGTCGCACTTCTGCTCGCTGACCAGGCGGTCGATGATGCGGGAGGAGTCGGCCTCCGGCACGGATTCCACGATGACCGATTCCAGCCAGGGGAATTTCTTCTGGAGGGCACGGCGGGCCTGCTCGTGCGCGTTGGACCAGCCGTAATCGCCGACCGGGCCGACGTAGATGAAGCCGGCCTTGACCTTGGCGGGAGTCTGGCCTCCGCTCGCCGCGGGACCCGCGACCGCGCTCGGGGCGGGTTTCCCGCACGCGGCGAGGAGTACGCCTAACGCCAACGATGGAAGCAATCGTCTCATGGGCCGATGATATCATTCGCCCGCGCGGGCGTACCAGGGCGTCAGGCGGAGTAGGTCTTCAGGCGGGACAGCCAGCCGCGGAGCCAGCGGGATTCGCGGCGCTCGGGCGGGGAAAGGCGGACGCGGCGGATGAGCACGCTCCGGGCCGAAGCCGCGAACTCGGAGAGCGCTTCCGGCCCTTCGGTCGCGCGTTCCATCCTCTCCAGGACCTGGAGCAGACCCCAGCCCGTGCGCCCATAGCGCTCCTGGAGATGCGTGCCTTCGCCCTTGAAGTTGGCGTAGTCCACGAGCACGTAGACCCCGCCGGGCTGGCGCCAGACGCGCTCGAACTGGCTCTGGATGCGGGGGCGGCGGCGCTTGGATACCGCCGACAGCATCTTGGGCAGGGAGCCGCGCAGGCGCTCCGCCGCGAAGCGGGCCTGCAGGCGCACCGTGGATTCCAGCAGGAAGCGGAGCTCCCGCATCCGGGGGGTCTCCTTCGCGGCCAGGAACTCCTCCCGGCTGGACCAGGGGCACTCCGGGCTCAGGAGCAGCCATTCGGGGACCAGCGCCCCGTTCTTCTCGAGGTATTCCACCAGCATGGGGAAGCTCTGCTGGAAGGGCCCGTGATAGCTTACGGGGAACCAGATGAAATGGCCGATGCCGAGCGACGCGAACTCTTCGCCGAAGTTCCAGGAGGTCAGCCCGGCGGTGCTGCCGCCGCTCTCGTTGCGCCAGATGTTCTGGCCGATGCGCCAGGCTTCCTCGTCGGAGATAGGGGGGGCTTCCGGGGTCCGGCGCGCCGCGGCCGGGGCCGGCAGGCCCAGGAGAAAGAGGAAGAGGAGCGCCCGCATATTTCTTCCCATAAAAAAAGAAGGCCTGCTGCCGAGACTCGGCGCAGGCCTTCTATCCCGCGGGAAACGTCCCCGCGGCTGCGTGTGGAGTATAACATGGGCCTTCCGATTCCGCAAGGGGGTGAAAACCCTAATCCTCGGCTAAGCAACTGTGCCCGGGCACACTCGTGGCGCCGCCTGCGGCGCCGCCCGAATCCGCAGGCAAGGCTATCCCCGTCGGGCCAAGCCCTGTCCGAGGATCAGGGGAAAAGGTTATCCTACGGGCGTGAAGCTCCCGCAATTCCTGAGCGGCGCGCCGTGGCGCGAGTCGGCCCTGGCCGCGGCGGCGGGAGCCGCGGGGGTCCTCGTCGCCGGGATCGCCGCCGCCGGCGGCGCCACCCGCGGCTACCTCCTCCATACCGCGAGCCTCGGGGTGGTCCTCCCCGTCGGAGCGTTCCTCTGCGGGGGGATCTGCGTCTCGGGGCTGTGCGTCTGGCTCCTGCGCCTCGGCATCCGTCCCCGGGCCGCGCACTACGCCGGCGCCGCCCTGCTCGGCCTCGCCGGCGCCGTCTGGGCCTATGGCGCGGTCTACGCGACCTTGCATCTGACCGCGTCGCCGCAGGCGCGCTATTCCCAGGCGGAGCTCGACGACCTGCGCGCCCGGGGCGCATCCCAGGAGTCCGAGCTCAACCGGCTGACGGGCGAGATCCGCCGTATCGAGGCGGAGGCCGGGACGAACGCGGCCCAGGAGAGCGCGATCCTGGCCGGACAGCAGCGCGTCCTGACGGCGGAATATAAGGAAACGGTCGACCGCTACGAGGCGAAGCGGAAGCAATACCAGGAACTCCCCGCCCTCTTCGAGGCGAACCAGACCTTCCGGGGCGAGCGCATCGGACGGTTCATGGGACGCGTGCGCGGCAAGCCCTACGGCTTCGCGGACTACCTGCGGGATTCCTTCTGCTCCCGGCGCTGCGGGATAGCCATGGCGGTGCCCCGCCTGCCGCCCGCGCGCCCCGCGGAGCCGAGCCTCTGCTCGGCCGTGCAGGCGGTCTGCGAACTGCTGGGCTTCATCTGCGGAGCCCTCTGGCTGATCTTCCTTTTAGAGAGGACCTTCTTTCCGGTGATACTCGTGGCCTGCGAGGGCTGTGGGAAAACGCTGCGCATCCCTGCGGCCAAGGGCGGCATCAAGATCCGCTGTCCCAACTGCGGGAAAGAAGCCCGCCTCATCTGAGCTCACGCAACAACATGGGTCCCGAGGCCCATTTCGAGGTGGGTCCGTTACCTCTATTTCAATGGGCCCTGCGGCGCCTACAATGTACTCTTGGAGTCCGACACTTCGGAGGTGGCCTCATGAGCCGTATCGTATCGATCGTCGCGGTGCTGCTGTTCGTTCCCCGGGGGATCTTCGCGTTGGAGACTCCCCTCGACTTCGACCAGGGCGTGGACGCCTCCGCACTCGCCGGAGAGCTGCAGACGCAGGCCAAGGAGGGCGACGGGCTGAAGGCGGCCGAGTTCGCCCGGGCCACCTTCCGCGAGGACCGCGACTGCACCACCTTCTCCTTCGGGCCGCAGGATCCCCTGCGCTCCGAGCGCGTCGAACTGCGCAGCGCGATCTACGAGTGGGTCTGCTATCCCGACCCGTACTATCCGAATCCGCCGAACTATCCTTACCCTCCGAACCAGCCCCCGTACTATCCGCGCCCGCGCGTCCAAGCCGGGCAGAATTGCCAGGAGCGCTGGGTCCGCACCGAGCACCGCAGCGTCCGGATGGAGATCTCCGGGCGGGGCGAGATGCTCCCCTGGGAGCGCGACGTTTTCGAGGTCTGCCTCCAGGGGCAGTTCCTGAACGCCTACGTCACGGACGCCTCGCACAAGTACGACCTGGACGTGCCGGGCTGGAGCGGCGACCTGGTCCAGGCGCGGGCGATCCAGAAGACCGCCGCGGAGCCGGATCCCGCCGGCATCCAGGCCGAGTCTTTCCTCTATGACGCCGAGGGCGGCAGTCTCGTCCTTTCCCTGCGGGACCGCTGGGCGCAGTTCTACAAGGGAGAGAGGGTGCGCGTGCAGCTCGTGGTCAAGCGCGACGTCCCCAACTGGTTCGACGAGACCGCGCTGGACAAGGAGCTCGAGCTCCCCGCCGCGGACGCCTACAAGCTGCGCGTCGCGGACTACGCGTCCGAGCTGCGCTCGGACCTGAAGCCCGGCAAGCCGTACTATGCCGAATGGCGCTTCAAGCGCGTGGGCCAGGTCTCCAAGAACTCCTGGCAGAAGAAGCTGGAGACGGCCCGGGCGGAGTACCAGGGCAAGCCCGTCCCCGCGTCTCCCGCCATGCTGAGCGTCATGGCCCTCAACACCTGCAACTCCATGGGCCTGGAAGAGGGGCAGTGCGTGTACTTCTGCCGCGACGGGCGGAAGATCCTCGTGCCCTTCCCGCCGGACATGGAGCACATGGGCAGCCGCGCCTGCTTGCAGAATTACAACCCGTAGAAATCCGGTCACCCGGAAGCGAAGGCCCGCGTCCCGAAAAGGGCGCGGGCCTTCCGTCATTCCAGTCCGTGGCTGTCCGTCACTCCGTCGCGGAGCGTTCCACCCAGACCACGAATAACCAGACCGACGCCACTCCCAGGAAGAGCGCCCGGTCCAGGTAGGCGACGGGCGCGGTGACGAGGACGGCGAGGACCCAGGGGTTGAGCGGGAGGGTGATGGGCCCGAGCCCGGGGAAGCTGAGCCGCCGGCTGGATGGGGCGGGCAGCTGCAGCCGTCCGGCCGCGCCGAGCCGCGCCTCCGCTTCCTTCAGCTCGAAGACGCTGAAAGTCCGGGTACACATCCGGTGCGTCTCGCGGTACAGCCGGAGCGCCTCCTCCGGCATCCCGGCCTTCTCAAGGAGGCGCGCCTTGAAGAGCACGGCCGCGGCGTTGCCCGGGTCCTGTTCGATCGCCTCCTCCGCGCCCCGCAGGTCCTCCTCCCAGTTGCGCGCTTCCGCCTCCCGGTTCCGGCTCTCGTAGCCCAGCCCCATCAAGGCCAGGACCCCGAAAGAGATGGGGCACAGGAGGAAGATGTGTGTCTGGAACGGCGTCACATAGAGCAGCGAGGCCAGCAGCAGCTGCACCACGGGGGACACGACCCCGAGCAGGAAGAACAGCAGCTTGGGCGTCCCGCGCGGGCCCTCCGGGTCCATGGCCCAGCGGCCTGCCAGGGCCACGCAGCCGAGCATCATGAGGAGCTGGTGATAGAGGAGCAGCCCCAGCGGCGGGACCGCGAAGATGAGATAGACGATCGCCAGGAGTACGCCCGCGAGCAACGCGGCCAGCGCAGCCATGTCCCCGTAGGATAGCAGGGGGTCCCAGGTTTTGCCATCATATCCTCCGATCATGACCCTGCCGGAGGCCCTCGACATACTCGGCCTGGACCAGGGCGCGGACCGGCGTCAGCTGCGCAAAGCCTACCGCCGGCTCGCCTTGCGCCACCACCCCGACCGGGTCCAGGGTGCGGCCGCCAAGCGGGCCGCCGAGGAGAAGTTCCTCAAGGTCCGTGACGCGTACGAATTCCTCCGGAGCGATCCGCTGCTCCTGGCCCGGTCGCCGGGGGCGGGCGCGCCCGCCGTCTCCGGGGGCCGCACCCCGCCCAGGGAGTTCGAGGAGATTTTGCGCCGCTACCGCCGCTCCCGCGGGGGCAGCCCGGCCGTCTTCAGCCGGTGGCTGGGGAACCTCCCCCCCGGTTGGAGCGAGGCGCTCACGGTCGCGCTGGCCGTGATCTATGTCCTGCTCATCGGGTTCCTGCTGACCTGGAAGCGGTAAGGGGGTCTTTCGGCCCTTGGCGGGGGGGGAGTCCGAGAGGTATCATACCTGTCTTCGATGAAGGCCAAGAAGATCAAGCAAAAAGTCGACTTGGGGATAGGCAAGTTCCGGCGCTTCGCCCAGACCACATTCCGCAAGGACGACATGCGGCGCTCCCTGGCGCGCCGGGCCGGTGAGTGCTCCCGGTGCGGGGCCTGCTGCGAACTGGCGTTCGAGTGCGTCTTCCTTAAGAAGTACAAGGACGGCCGGACCACCTGCCTTATCCACGGCATCAAGTGGGACAACTGCAAGTATTTCCCCATCACCGCCAAGGACATCGAGGACCGCGACAAGGTCCGGCCGGACGTCCCTTGCGGCTACCACTTCCCGGAGCATCCAGCCAAGCGCGGCAAGGCCGCCCGCTGACCGGTCGGCCCGCTGCCCCCGTTGCGGGCTGGGGAATGCAATTTACTCAATCACTGAGTAATTTATCTCATCGAATGCTATAATATGCGAACAGGCCGGCATGCATAAAGACTCCTATCAGCGTCCCCTGGTCGCGGAAATAAAACAGGCCTTCGGCCGGGATCTGCCTTTTCTTCATGTCATCACCGGCCCGCGCCAATCAGGCAAGACCACGGCCGCGACCCAGGCTGCGGCAGCCTGGGAAGGAGACACGGTCTTCGCGGCAGCCGACGCGCCTCTGCCGCCGGGGCCGGAATGGATCCATTCCCAATGGGCCAATGCCATCTCCCACCGCGCCGGCGGCCGGAAAGTCCTGCTGGTCTTGGATGAGGTCCAGAAGGTCAGAGGTTGGAGCGAGGTCATCAAGCTGCTGTGGGACAAGGAGCAGCGTGAGCGCAAAGGGATCAAGGTCTTATTGCTTGGCTCCTCCACGCTGCTCATGCAGAAAGGACTTTCGGATAGCCTGACCGGACGATTCATTACCCACCGCTGCAATCACTGGGGCTTTGCCGAGATGCGCCGAGCTTTCGGCTGGGGCCTGGATGAATGGGTGTTCTTCGGAGGCTATCCCGGCGCCGCCCGATTAAGAGATGACGAAGCATCCTGGCGCCGCTATATCACGGATTCCCTCATTGAAACCGCGCTCTCCCGCGACATCCTCCAACTGGCGACGGTCGCAAAACCGGCCCTGTTGAGGCATCTTTTCGGATTGGCGGTTTCCCATCCCGCGGAGATCCTGTCCTACAACAAGATGCTGGGGCAGCTCCAGGACGCAGGCAACACGACCACCCTGGCGCATTATCTGCATTTACTCGGAACCGCCTTCCTGATCAGCGGCTTGGACTCCTACCGGAGCGGGCGCGGACGCAAGCGGGCTGGAAGCCCGAAACTGGTGTTTTGGAACAACGCGCTTGTGACCGCCTATCTTGGCAGCGGTTTCACGCAGGCCCGGCAGGACCTGCCCTGGTGGGGGCGCTTGGTTGAAAATGCGGCTGGGGCGCATCTCCTCAACGGGTTGGATCGCCTGACCCATCAGATTCATTATTGGCGCGACAGGAACGACGAGGTGGATTTTGTAGTCAAATCTCCACGAAAGACCTGGGCCATCGAGGTCAAATCCGGCCGAGACCGCCCTGGCCGGGGCCTCGCTGCGTTTCTGCGCAAGAATCCCAAGGCCCACCCGTTCATCGTGGGGCACTCCGGCATGGCGCTGGAAGAGTTCTTCCTGACCGACCCGACGGGGATCTTCGACTGACGCGCCATATTGACTGGCCCGACGGTCAGGGCCAGGTCCGCCGGGCGGAGCCGCCGGAGCCTGAAATTGCTATAATTTGAAACCGCTTTCGGGCAGTTAGCTCAGCGGTAGAGCACTGTCCTCACACGACAGGGGTCACAGGTTCAAATCCTGTACTGCCCACCATCTCAGCCCTCCGCAAGGGGGGCTTTTTCATGGCTGGGCTATAAGACCGCATCCTGCGATCTTAGACCCGCGGCAGCTTCTGCCGTGAGTCGGGACATTAAGTCTTCCGCCTTACGGGGTCGCGGGGGGCGGGCCGGAGTGGTTCACGATGACGGCGATGTCGTCGAAGTAGGCGTTGTTGGACAGGAAGGCGCCGCGGGCGTTGTTCTTCTTGAGCATGATGCGGATGGCCTTGGTCTCCGGGGGCAGGTTCCAGGTGCCCCCGCGCCGCATCCAGGCCCGCGATCTCTCCGGCTGGGTGGGGCCCAGATAGACCCAGTCCTGTTCGCTGCGCATGGCGTAGCCCCAGAGGTAGGGGTTGCCGGTCTGGCGCGGGCCGTCGGTGCGCATGTGGGCTTGGAAAGTGACCACGGCCCGCCCCGTCCGTATCCAGGGGCTCAGGGCGGATACGTCCACATCCTGGAAGAGTTCGTCCTCCGCCTGGCTCAGGCGCGCGCAGGCCTGCCCGGTGAAGCAGGAATCCTTCCAAGAGAGGAGCGCCGGCCGACGAGGGGTCGCGTTCCAGCCGCATAGGTTCTCGAGGCCCGGGTCGCGGAGGAGATTGCTGGCGAGGGCGGGTCGCGGTGCGAGGATCGCTCGGCAGCGGGGATCCTTGGGAGCCACGGCCGTGCCTAGGACCCTTTCTCGGGCCCGTCGCTCCGGCAGGACCTCGAAGCGCACCTTGATCCCGATCCAGAAGGAGCCGAGCAGGACGAGCGCCGCCAGGAGGAGGTTGCGCGCGGTGAACAGCGGCTTCCCGGTGCGGCGGCCGTCCCGGTGCTGGGAGCCGGGGGTGCCGCGCCAGGCCGCGAACGCCGCCCGGGCTTCGGCCGCGGAGCGGAAGCCGGGTTTCTCGCCGGCCTGGGACAGGCGGGAGAGGAGTCGCGCGAAGTCGTCGGAGGGGGTCCCGGGCAGCGCGGCCTGCAGGGCGTCGGCCAGGGCGCGCAGGTCCGCGGCAGGAGAGAGGCCTTCGCCCAGGGGATCGAGCAGGAGGACGCCGCCTCCCGGGGTGAGGAGGATGTTGGCCGGGCTCAGGCTCCCGTGTACCGCCGGGGGATGGAGGGAATGCAGTTCCCCCAGCGTCACCAGTGCCGCGGCCGCGATGCGGGCCGCCTCGGATTCCGTGAGCGAGCCTCCGGTTCCTAACCGGTCGGCCAGGGTCTCGCCGTCCGCGTGCTCGCGCACGAGGCACACGCCGCCTCCGCCCTCCGCCGGGAAGAGCTCCACGAAGGAGGGCGCGCCGTGGAGCGGGTGATGGCGGAGCACCCCGGCCATGGCTTCCAGACGCCGGACCGCGGCCGGCTCCGATGCGGTCTTGAACACGCAGAGTCTGCCCGTCCGCATGTCGCGGACCAGGGCCGCGGCGGTCCCGCCCTCGGACGGCAGCTCGCGCACCATCTGGAAGCGGGCGGTGGGCGGGGTCATTTCGGCAGCTCCCATAGGTGTACCCGGGAGTCGCGGTCATTGCCCACGCAGGCGGCGAGCAGGGTGCCGTCGCGGTTCAGGGCCACGGACCAGACCACCGGGTTGATCATCGGCGGGCGGCAGCGCAGGCGCCGGATGGGCATCCAGTAAGCGGTCTCCCATACGACCACGCCGCGCAGGCCCCGGAGCGTGAGAGGCGCGGCGTAGCGCCGGCCATCGCCGCTGAAGGCTCCGGGGGTGAAGCTCCGGTACTCGAGCTTCTGGATCTCGAGGTTCAGGTGCGCGACTAGTCTTCCGTCCATCCCGCGGACCCCCACGTACTCGTTCCACTGCGACGGGATCGCGATGAGGTTCCGCTCCGGATGGAAGGAGAAGGGACTGCTCCCGACCTGCTCGGGGCCGTCGGCCACCGCTCGGTCCGGCTCTCCGTCGAGCCAGTCGTGCAGGAAGAGCTTGGTGGGGGCGCCGTAGAGGAGCTTGCCGTCGGAGGTGAAGCGGAGGGTCCGTATCGGCGCCCCGCCGCGCGCGAAGTTGTGGCGGATCGCGCCGCCATCCAGGTCCACGATCCAGGCCCGGCCTTCGCGGTAGCGCTGTCCGGCCTGGTCCCACTCGTTGGTGCTCAGGGCCAGCAGGCCGCCGTCCGGGCTGAAGTCCAGGCCGCTGAGGGCGCCGGACCAGATCCCGGATTGGAACAGGACCCGTTTCGCGGCGAGTTCCAATACGCGCACGGAGCTCACCGCCGACTTGTCGTCCGCCCAATGCGTGGCGCCCACGGCGATCGACTTGCCGTCCGGGCGGAACGCCAGCGCTTCGACGAACCCGGTGGGGTGGTGGCTGAAGACGGGGATGTCGAGCACGGCGACCTCGGTCCAGGACCGGGTGTTCCAGACCCGGACCTTGTTCTTTTCGCCGGAAGCCAGCAGGCCGCCGTCCGGGCTGAAGGACAAGGCGGGAGAATGGTTTTCCTGGGCGGGGAGGACGCGGTCCGGTAGGTTCCAGCCGCGGTCCTGCCAGGCCCGATATAGGAACGAGCTCAGGACCAGGAATGCGGCGAGGGAGAGCGCGGTCGCGGCGAGGCGCTGTGCCAGCACCGGTCCCGGGAGCCTTCCGGAGAGCGCCGCGGAGAGTTCCCGGCGCAGGCGTTTCGGGGCCTGGTCCGGGGTTTGCCCGCGGAGCATGCGGCTCAGTACGGCGGCGAAGGGTTTCGAGATCCCCAGCTCAGCAGCCAGGGCGGAGGCGGAGGGCGGAGTCCCCTTTCCCGATTCCTTGCGGGTGAGGAGGAAGAAAAGGGCCTTTCCCAAGGCCGCGCTGGCCCCCTCGGCCGCGGCCGTCCCCGCTGGGGTGCTCTCGGCCAGGGACGCCCGCCCGTCCTCCGCGACGAGCACGGTGTCGGGGTCGATCCGGCTCGAGCGGAGGAAGCCCGGTTCCCGGGCGATGTCCAGGGCGACGCCGATGGCCGCGGCCTCGGTGAAGCGGCGGCCCGCGGCCGCGAGTTCCCGGAGGCTGCGGGAGGCGGGCCCGCCCGCCCAACTGGTCCCCTTCGCCGGGGAGCTCAGCGGATCCCCTTTCGGGGAGAGCCCGAGCTCCTGCAGCCGGGCCCAGCTGAAGGTCTGCCCGTCCGAGTCGAAATGGAGCGGGGTAGCCCGGAGCCGGAGCAGGATGGGGTCGTCGGGCTCCGGGCCCGCGGCGGGGAGGAGCCGGGTGCAGGCTTCCCGGAGCCAGGCGGTCACGCGCGCGCTCCGGCGCAGGCGTTCCAACAGGTCCGCGCGCACGCCCGCGTCCACACCGGAAACCGCCCACAGGGCCCGGCGCCACATCCGCGGCGCGGCGGCTCCGGCTTCGTCGCCCCCGACCATGCGCCGCCAGAGCGAGTCCAATCCCCCATCCAGGATGAGGCGCACGGCCAGGGGAAAATCCAGCGTGTGCCGCGCCGCCGCCTTATCCAGCAGTTCCAGGGAGCGGCGCGCCGCCAGTTCCCGCACGCGGTCGAAGGTCTCGTCGCGCACGACGCCGCTCTGGGAGGCGTTGAGCCGGAAGGCGTCGCAATGGATCCCGCCCAGGGTCTGCACCTTGGGGAGAGTGAACTCCAAGCCGTCGTTGATGTAGACGCCCAGGGTGTAGGCCTCCAGGCGCGTCGCGGGCGCGGGCAGATGCGGCACCGAGAGCCAGCCGCGGGCCAGTTCTTCCTCGAAATACAGGCCGTAGGGGTCGCCGGCGGGCCCGAGCCGGGGGACCTCCCGTTCGTCGACCCAGATGGGGATCGGGGACAGGCCGCAGCGGTCCATGAGGTAGGAGGCCGGGTCGGGGGAAGGCGGCCGGGCGGGCCAGCCGCCCCATTCGACGGTGAGCACCGTGTTCTTCTCCCCCGGCTCGCGGCGTTCGCTCAGGGTCTCTTCGGCGAGGGAGCGCGTCGCCAGGGCCGTGCGCGCGGCGCCTGCGCCGGAGACCACGGTGATGCGCCGGGGTTTCAGGCGCAGGGCCCCCAGGAGGCCGACCGCGAGATGCCGGCCGCGTTCGCTGTCCGCTTCCGCCTCGAAGAGGTGCCGGTAGGGGTCCGACAGCTCCTTGCGCGTCCAGGGCCGGCCGTCGCAGCGCAGCTCGATGCCGCCGGAGACGCGGCGGAACCAGACGGCCGTGGCGCCGCTCGCCACCGCGGCGCGGACCCAGGGCAGGAGGAACATCCCGGGGTCCGGGAGCTGGAAGCGCATGATCTTGTCGAGCGCGCGCGAGCGGTCGACGCGGAACGCCCCGGTCTCGACCAGGACGGCGTCGGAGTCCTCCGGGGCCGGCTTCGGGGCGGGTTCCCCCATAGCCGGAAGTATAGACGATTGCCGCGGCGGGGGCCAGACGATGTTGCGCGCGTGTTGCGCGCGCCCACAAATGTTGGATAATCCTGTGATGATCGGGGGGAAGATGAGGAAGCGGGTAGTCGCGTCGGCGGCCTTGCCGTTCGTCCTTTTGCTGGGTCTATCCGCGGCGGAGGCTCCCAAGAAGGGAGCCGCTCCCGATGCGGCACTGGCCGCCGCCAAGGCGGACCTGGAACGGCACATCCGGGTCCTGGCGCGCGAGAACGAGGCCCTCTATCCCATCCAGGACGACGAGCTCATCGAGATGCGCTACCTCGAGTTCAAGGTCGTGCAGTCCACCCCGGTGGCCCGGCCGGCCGCGGACCGGCTTATCCTCCGGGCGGAGTTCGTGGAGCGGGGAGACCCCGAGTTCGGCGAGAAGGACGTCCCCATCTTCGTGGATTTCGGCCTGCGGAAGGAGAAGAAGGAGTGGAAGGTGTCGGATAAGGCCATCTACAGCGAGGACGGGGAGGCGCGTTTCCGGTATACGGAGCGTTTCGAGCGGGCCCCCCTGAACCCGCCGCTGCGACCCGAGGCCGCCGACCCCGGCGACCAGGGGCTCGGCGAACCCTCGGTTCCTCCCCGGGGCGACCTGGACGAGGGAGAGGAGCGGCGCGGCACGTGAGCGATCCCTCAGCCGCGCTGTCGGGCCGCGGGGTCTCGCCGGGAGTGGTCCAGGGGATCGCCTTCGTGGTGGTCGCGGACTGCTACTCCACCGTCCCCCGCCGGATCATCGCGGAGAGCGAGGTGGGGGCGGAGCTCGAGAAGTTCGACGCCGCGCTCCAGGCCGCCGAGCGGGACCTCCTGGCGCTCCGGGAGCGGGTGGAGCGCCGGATCGGCAAGCAGGAGGCCGAGATCTTCGCGGCGCAGGCGCTGGTGCTGAAGGACCCGCTGCTGCTCAAGGAGGTCCTGCACCTGGTCTCCCACGAGAAGCGCAACGTCGAGGCGGCCCTGACCGACATCATCGCCAAGTTCGCCCAGGTGTTCTCCGAGATCCAGGACCCCTATCTCCAGGCGCGGGCGTCCGATATCCGGGACGTGGGGCGCCGCGTCCTGTCCATCCTGATGAAGACCCAGTGCGGGGACACCCTGTCCTGCCCGGAGGGCTCCATCGTCGTGGGGGAGGAGCTGCTGCCCTCGGCCACCGCGCACATGCATCTGCAGAACGTCGCCGGCTTCGTCACCGAGCGGGGGAGCAAGACCTCGCACGCCTCCATCCTGGCCCGCTCCATGGGCGTGCCCCTGGTGGTCGGGGTGGAGGGGGCCTGCTCCCGCATCCGGACCGGGGACCTGCTCATCGTGGATGGGACCACCGGGAAGGTGGTCATCAACCCCGGGCCCCGGCTCCTGCGCGAGTACGACAAGCGCCGCGCCCAGGGCCAGGCCGAGCACGACGTCCTGGAAGGACTGGCGGACCTGCCCTCGGTCACCGCCGACGGGACCCCCATCCGCCTGTGCGCCAATGTCGCCAAGCTCGACGACCTGGAGACGGTCGACCACTGCAAGGCCGACGGCATCGGCCTCCTGCGCACGGAGTTCCTCTTCATGGCGCACGACCGGTTTCCGACCGAAGAGGAGCAGTTCGCATTCTACCGGACGGCGTCCGAGCGGCTGAATCCCCGCGAGGTCACCATCCGTGTGCTCGACCTGGGAGGGGACAAGACCCTGCCGTACTTCCCGCTCCCGGCGACGCTCAACCCCTCGCTCGGGCACCGGGGCACGCGCCTGCTTTTGAACCATCCGGAGATCCTGGAGACCCAGCTCCGCGCCATCCTCCGGGCGAGCGCCTTCGGGAAGGTGCGGGTGCTCCTGCCCATGGTCATCGGGACGGAAGACGTGGTCGCGGCCAAGGCGGTCCTGGGCCGGGCCAAGGAGTTCCTCCGCTACAGCGGCATCCGCTTCGATGAGGCGATCCGGGTGGGGGCGATGATCGAGGTGCCGTCGGCGGTCATCATGGTCCAGCGCATCGCCCGGGAGGTTGATTTCCTGAGCGTGGGGACCAACGACCTCATCCAGTACCTGCTGACCGTCGACCGGACCAGCCCCGAGCTGGCCCCGTACTATGACTCCCTGCACCCCGCGGTGCTGGAGACGATACGGGGGCTGGCCGCGGCGGCGGGGGAGGCGGGCCGGGAATTGTCCCTCTGCGGCGAGATGGCCGCCGACGAACGCTACACCCCGCTCCTGATCGGCCTGGGGGTGCGCTCCTTCAGCGTCGTCCCCGGCCGCATCCTGCGGGTGCGGAGCTCGATCCGCTCGACGAGCGTGGCCCTGTCGGAGAAGCTGGCGCCGCGGGCGCTGAAGCTGGCGAGCGGCCAGGCGGTGATGAAGCTCCTGCGCGCGGGGAGCAAGGGCTGAAGCCCCCGCTCCCCGCGGCGACGGGGAGCTACTTCTGGTCGATCTTGCCGGCGAGCCCGGAGAGTTCCTTGGCCAGGCCCCGCAGTCCGGTGACCAGGTTGGAGCGGACTTTGCGCGCGGCCTCGGCGCCTTCCTTCTTGCCGACCATGAACACCTTCTCGGCCTGCAGGCGGAGCTGGCGGGTCTCCTCGCTCTTGCGGGCGGCGTCGAGGGCGTCCGTGATCCGCTGTCCCATCTTCTTGACCGAGCGGGAGAGTTCGGCCTGCACGGCCTTGGTCTCCTTGTTCTGGACCGCGGCGGTGAGCACGCCCTCCATCTTCCGGCCCAGCGCGGAGATCTCCTTCACCAGCGTGACGCCGGCCTTCTTCTGCTTCTTCATGTCCATCCTCCTGTCCTTCATGATACTTCCAGAGATACCGAATCGTATCTGCCGGAGGCCAAGCCCTTCCCCGGCGGCTTGATGCAGGGGGGGGTCCGGGCGGCGAGCGCGCCGGCGATGTCCAGGTAGTCCTCCGGCGCGGAGACGTCGGCCTCGGCCAGGAACTCGAAATAGAGGTCCCGCGCGTGCTTGAGGAGGTCGGTCTTGTTGGGCCGGAGGTTCCCCATCAGGTGTCCGGCCAGGGCGGCGTAGACGGTCTCGCCGCGCCCCGGGATCGCCGCGCCGACGTAGAGCACCTTGGGCGCGCCGCCGTCCCCGGCCAAGAGGAGGTACACTCCCGGCCGGCGCGGCGCGTGGGCGCGCAGCGCTTCCGGCTGGAAGCGGTACCGGCGCTCCGACAGGATGATCCTGAACACTCGGCCGCTCATAACGCGGCTTGATTCTGTCATATCCCGCGCCGTCTTGTCACTCGTCCCTTTCCAATGGGAAAATGTATAATCAGGCGTTCCCATGAGCACGGCGACCAAGGAAGACCTCGCGCATCTCTGTCAGCTGCAGGAACTGGACCGGCAGGCGGACGCCCTGAAGCGGGACAGCGATCTAGTCCCCGCCGACATCGCCGCCATCCGGGCCGAGGTCGAGGCCGAGAAGGCGCGGTTCGGGACGATCCAGGAAAGGGCCAAGAAGCTCCAGCTGCAGCGCAAGGAGAAGGAAGCCCAGATGGCCCAGAAGGAAGAGGCCATCCGCAAGCACGGGACCGAGCTCAACCTGGTGAAGACCAACGACGCGTTCAAGGCCCTGCTCAAGGAGATCGACGAGAAGAAGGTCGCCGTCGGCCAGCTCGAGACGGATATCCTGCTGCTCATGGAAGAGGCCGACGGGGTGGTCAAAGAGGAGAAGGCCCTGAAGGGCGAGCTGGCGGTCTTCGACGCCGAGCGTTCCGGGAGGATCAAGGTCCTGGAGGCCCGCAAGGCCGACCTGGAGCAGCGCCACGCGGAGTGCGTCGCCCGGCGCGACGCCGTCGCGCAGTCCGTCCCGGCCGAGCTCCGGTCCCTCTACGAGGCGACCCGCGTCCGGCGCGCCGGCATCGGCATCGCCGCCATCAAGGGCGACGGCTGCATGGAATGCAACATGAAGATCACGCCCCAGTCCATCATCGACGCCCGGAAGGGGAAGATCGCCATCTGCGGGAACTGTCAGCGCATCCTGTACATCCCCGAAGCCTCGCCCGCCGCACCCGCCTCCGCCCCCAACGCCTGAACATGAGGCTCGACCTTTTCCTGAGCGGCACCAGCCGCGGGAACCCCGGCCCCGCCGCCATCGGCGTGACGGTCCAGGACGGTTCCGGCGCCGTGGTCAAGGAATACTGCCGTCCCCTCGGCGAGGCGACCGGCAACGTGGCGGAATACACCGCGGTCATCGACGCGTTGAGCCTGGCCGCCGAATTGGGCGGGACCGAGCTGAAGGTCCATTCCGACTCGCAGTTCCTCATCCGGGAGCTCCAGGGCGACGTCCGGATCAAGAACGACCGGCTCCAGAAGTACCGGATGCGGGTGGGCAACTGGGTCCGCAAGTTCGCGTCCGTGGAGTTCGTCCGCGTGACCCGCGAACAGAACGCGCGGGCCGGGGCCCTGGCGCTCCAGGGCCTCAACGAACAGCGCACGACCCCGGTCTTCGTGCGCGGCAGCCGCGGCGACGCCGAGCCCGAGGTGGCCCGCCGTTTCGAGGTATCCCGGGAGCAGCAGAAGCGGGATTGAATTTTGGGGGCGGCCGGAGGGTCGCCTTCCGGACGCGGCTTTCGGGCCGCTCCGGGGGGAGGAACTTCCGAACTCCTCAGGACACGGTGCCTGTCGAAAGGCAGGACGGCGTGGGCGAAAGCCCCCGCCGATGGAAAGTGCCACAGAAAACATACCGCCCCGGCGCGTGCCGGGGTAAGGGTGAAAAGGCGTCGGTAAGAGCGCACCGCTCCGGGGGCGACCCCGGGGGCTAGGCAAACCCCACCGGGAGCAAGGCATAGGGCGGCATACGCGGTCCGCGTCCTGTCGCAAGACGGGAACCGTCCGGTAGCTGCATCAGAGAAATGATCCTCCACCGGCCGCAAGGCCGGGGACAGAATTCGGGGTACAGGCCGCCCCCCGTCTTTTCGGGATTTAGTGTAGTGAGTCATAAGTCCGATTGAATTCGTCACCCCGGCGAAAGCCGGGGTCCAGGCACCGGACGTCACCCCGGCGAAAGCCGGGGTCCAGGCACCGGACGTCACCCCGGCGAAAGCCGGGGTCCAGGCGCCGGACGTCACCCCGGCGAAAGCCGGGGTCCAGGGATTGTCGTTAAGCCGCGATCCTGGACCCCGGGTCAAGCCCGGGGTGACGGCGAACTGCGTTAGCTGATCACGCCCTTGCGGGGGATGGACTCGGCCCAGCCCGCCGCGGTGATGCGGACGAACTTCGCCTTCCGCTGGAAGGACTTCAGGTCCCGCGCTCCCGAATAGCTCAGCCCCGAGCGCAGCCCGCCCACGAGCTGATGCACGACCTCGGCGATGCGGCCGCGGTAGGGGACCATGGATTCGACCCCTTCGGGGACGACCTCCGAGACCTCGTCGTTGTCGGGGAGGCGCGCACCCTCCTTCTGGCGGCGGCCCAGCGTCGCGCCCAGCGAGGCCATGCCCCGGTAGACCTTGTAGCGCATCCCTTCCCGGACGATGGTCCAGCCTGGGCTTTCGTCGGTGCCCGCGAACAGCGAGCCGATCATGGCGCAGGAGGCGCCGGCGGCCAGGGCCTTGGCCAGGTCCCCCGAGTCCCGGATCCCCCCGTCGGCGCAGATGGGCACCCCGGTGGTCCGGGTGAGCCGCGCGCAATCGAGGACGGCGGAGAGCTGGGGCACTCCGTGTCCGGATACCACCCGGGTGGAGCAGGTAGCGCCGGGGCCGACCCCGACCTTTACCCCGTCCGCCCCGGCCCGGACCAGGTCCCGCGCCCCCGCGTAAGTGGCGACGTTGCCGGCGACCACCTCGGCCGACGGACAGGCCTTCTTGATCCGGCGCAGCGCCGCGATGGCGTGTTCCGCGTGTCCGTGGGCCACGTCCATGACCAGGACGTCCGCCCCCGCGTCCTGGAGGGCGCGCGCGCGCTCCAGGTAGTCCCCGATCACGCCGACCGCGGCTCCCACCAGCAGGTGTCCGCGCCGGTCCTTGGAGGCGTCGGGGAAGCGCTGGCGCTTGAGGATATCCTTGGCGGTGATGAGCCCCTTGAGCTTCCCGCCCTTGTCCACGAGCGGGAGCTTCTCGATCTTGTGCCGGCCCAGGAGGCGCCGCGCCGCCTCGAGGGGCACCCCGGGGCGCGCGGTCACGAGCTGCGTCGACATCACGCGGCGCACCGGGAGCGTCCCGTCCTCGACGAAGCGCACGTCGCGGTCGGTGACCACGCCTTCCAGGCGGCCGGCCCCGTCGACGACCAGGAGCCCCCCGACCTCGCACTCGCGCATCACGCGCCGCGCCTCGGCCACGGTGTCGGAGCGGCGGACCACGTAGGGGCTGTCGATGACGATGTTCTCCGCGCGCTTGACCTTGAGGACCTCCCCGACCTCCTCGCCGATGGTGAGGAAGCGGTGAACGATGCCCAGCCCGCCGAGCCGGGCCATGGCGATGGCCGTGGCGGACTCCGTGACGGTGTCCATGTTGGCGGACACCAGCGGCGTCTTGAGCGCGATGCCGGTCGAGAACCGGCCGCTGACGTCGGCGTCCCGGCGCGTCCGGATGCCGGAGCGCTGGGGAACGAGCAGAACGTCCTTGAAAGAGAGGGCTTCTGGGAACATGGGGGCATTATAGGATTTTGTAGAATCGCCTCATGGCATTCCCCATACAACGACCCAGACGGCTGCGGGTGAGCCCCGCCGTGCGTGCCCTGGTCCGCGAGACCGAGCTCTCCCCGGCGGACTTCGTCATGCCCTTCTTCGTACGTCCCGGGAAGGGCGAGAAGCGCCCGATCGGCTCCATGCCCGGGCAGTTCCAATATTCCCCCGACACCGTCGCCCAGGCGGCCGCGGAGCTTCCGGCGCTGGGTGTCCCCGGCATCATCCTGTTCGGCATCCCGGAGCGGAAGGACGAGTTCGGCTCCGGGGCCTACGCGGGCGATGGGATCGTCCAGCGCGCCATCCGCGCGGTGAAGGAAGCGGCCCCCGGCTTGGCGGTCATGGCCGACCTCTGCTTCTGCGAGTACACCAGCCACGGACACTGCGGCGTCGTGCGCAAGAAGGACGACGGCTTCATCCTGGACAACGACGCCACCCTCGAGCTCACGGCCAAGACCGCGGTCAGCCAGGCCGAGGCCGGGGCGGACATCATCGCCCCCAGCGGCATGACCGACGGCATGGTGGGCGCGATCCGCAAGGCGCTCGACGGCTCCGGGCGGCAGGACACCGCGATCCTGTCCTACGCGGTGAAATACTCCAGCGCGTTCTACGGGCCGTTCCGGGACGCGGCCGAGTCCCCGCCCCAATTCGGGGACCGGAGCACCTACCAGATGGACCCCGCCAACGCGCGGGAGGCCCTGCGCGAGGCGGCGCTGGACGTCGAGGAAGGGGCGGACATGCTGATGGTGAAGCCCGCCCTGGCCTATCTCGACGTCCTGGCTTCCGTGAAGGCGCGCTTCGGGCTGCCGACGGCGGCCTACAGCGTCTCCGGCGAGTACTCGATGATCCGCGCCGCGGCGGAGAAGGGCTGGATGGACGAGCGCCGGACCGGGCTCGAAGTCTTGACCGCCATCAAGCGCGCCGGGGCCGATTTCATTCTGACCTACCACGCGGCCGACGCCGCGCGCTGGCTCGGAGCCTGATCTGCCCGGACTTAGGAGAGACATCATGAAGCGCTCGATCGCGTTGTTCCGTGAAGCCAAGAAGGTCCTGGTGGGAGGGGTCAACTCGCCGGTGCGCGCCTTCCGCGCCGTGGAGGGCGATCCCATCTTCGTGCGTTCCGGCAAGGGGGCGCGCTTCACCGATGCCGACGGGAAGAGCTACCTGGACTACTGTCTCTCCTGGGGGCCGATGATCCTGGGTCACGCCCACCCCGAGGTCGTGGCCGCGGCCACGGCGGCCATGCGCAAGGGCTCCAGCTTCGGCGCGCCGACCGAGCTCGAGGTGAGGCTCGCCAGCGAAGTCCGGCGCGCCCTGCCGTCCATGGAGCGTCTGCGCTTCACGAGTTCCGGCACCGAGGCGGTCATGAGCGCCCTGCGCGTGGCGCGCGCCCACACCGGGCGCGACCTCATCGTCAAGTTCGTGGGCGGCTACCACGGCCACGCGGACAGTCTGCTCGTGGCGGCCGGCTCGGGCGCCGCCACGCTGGGCCGGCCGGATTCCGCCGGGGTGCCGATCCCCTGGGCGAAGACGACTTTGCTGCTCCCCTACAACGACCTCGAGGCGGTGCACGCCATCTTCAAACGCTTCGGCCGGGAGATCGCCGCCGTGATCGTGGAGCCGGTGGCCGCGAACATGGGAGTCGTGCCGCCGCGGGAGGGCTTCCTCGAGACCCTGCGCTCGGTGACGCGCAAGTACCGCAGCTTGCTCATCTTCGACGAGGTCATCACGGGCTTCCGCCTCTACTACGGCGGGGCGCAGACCGCCAACGGCATCAAGCCGGACCTGACCTGCCTGGGCAAGATCATCGGGGGCGGCTTCCCGGTGGGCGCTTACGGCGGGCGGCGCGGGCTCATGGAGCTGGTGGCTCCGGTCGGCCCCGTGTATCAGGCCGGGACGCTCTCCGGCAACCCCGTGGCCATGGCGGCGGGGCTCAAGACCCTCGAGGTCCTCAAGCGGGAGAAGCCCTACGCGGCCCTGGCCCAGCGCACGGCCGAGCTCGCGGGCGGCATCCGCCAGCTGGCGGGGCTGGCCGGCATCCCGGTCAGCGTCAACCACGTCGCGTCCATGTTCACGGTGTTCTTCGCCCCGGGGGCGGTCAGCGACTTCCTGTCGGCCAAGACCGCCGACACCCGGCGCTACGCGCGTTTCTTCCATTCGCTCCTGGCGGACCGGGTCTATTTCCCGCCGTCGCAGTTCGAGGCGGCGATGCTGTCGGTCAAGCACCGCTCCAGCGACATCGACCGGACCCTCGATGCCGTGGCGCGGGCGTTCAAAAGGATTTGAAGAAGCGCAAGAAGAGCCCTCCGTCCCCGTCCGCCGTTCCCGGCGGGTCCTTGCCGCTGTCCCTGCCGGAGCTGCTCCCGGCCGTCGCCGTCCCCCTATGGGCGCTGCTTCTGATCTCCACCTACCATAAGATGGGGGTGCGCCTGGCGGCGGAGGATTGGCTGGACTTCGCCGATCTGCTGGCCTGGATCCCCCGGGTGCTGGGGGCCGGGCTGGGGCGGGACCTTTTCCTGCTGGCGGCCCTCTGGCTCGTTTTTCACGGCGCGGGGAGCGTCCTGTCCCGCGCGCTGCGGCTGCCCCGGCCGCGGGGGCTGGAGGGCTTCCTGCTTCCCGCCGGGCTGGGAACCGGAGCATTGTCCTTGCTGCTGCTGCTGCTCGGCCTGGCCGGATTATGGCACCCGGCCTTCCTCAACGCGGCGTTCTGGGTCGGCGCGGCCGCCAGCGGGGCGGCGGTATTGCTCCGGCTGCGGAGCCCGGCGGCTCCGGAGGACGCGGCGGCCGTCCGCCCGACCGAGGGGACCGGACTGGGCTTGCTCCCCTGGCTCGCGCTGGCCCTGTTGGCCGCGGTGACGGTCATGGATGTCCTGGCCACGGCGGCCCCCGAGATCTTCTACGACTCTCTCACCTACCACCTCGCGCTCCCCAAGCTCTATCTCCTGAGAGGACGGATCACGCCGACTCCGGAGAACCTGTTCTCGGGCTTCCCCTTCGGGATACAGATGCTCTACGGGCTGGCCCTGTCCTTGTCCGGCGAGGATCTCGCCGCGCTCCTGCATTGCTCCTTCGGCGCGGCGGCGGCCCTGGGTCTATGGATGTGGTCGCGCCGCTATGCCGACCCGAAGGTCGGCGTCCTGGCCGCGCTCCTCTTCTGGATGAGCCCCATCGCCATATACGCGAGCTGGAACTCGGGGATCGACCTGGGCTCCAGCTTCTTCGTGGGGCTCGCGTTCTTCGCCCTGTGCCGCAGCCTAGAGCCCGCCCCCGCCGGGACGCCGGCCGAGGCCTCCCGCTGGCACCTGGCGGCGGGCTTCCTGATCGGCTCCGCCATGGCGACCAAATACAACGTCCTGCCCCTGGGCTGCGTCCTCATTCTGGTGCATCTGTGGCAGGACCGCCGGGAGGGCCGCCCCTGGCAGCGGAGCTTCTGGATGGCCGCAACGGCCGGGCTCGTCCTGGCCCCCTGGCTGGTCAAGAACGCCGTCTTCTACGGCAATCCCCTCTATCCCTTCCTCCATAAGGTCCTGGGCTGGGCCGCGCCCGCCGATTGGCGGCCGGTCCTGGAGGCCGGAGGCTCGCGCGACCTCGTGCGCACCTTCACGACCCTCGCCGGGTTCAAGGAACTCCTGTTCCAGCCTTGGAACTGTTCCACGGGTTCCTGGCCGCTGGGCGATTGGCCCGGCCCCGCCTATATCTTCCTGGCGCCCTTCCCCCTGGTCCTGGGCTGGGGCCTGTTCCGGCGGCAGGAAGGCGTCCCCCGGCATTGGACCGCCGCGGCCGGCCTAGCGGGCGGCGGACTGCTGGTCTGGGCGCTGACCAGCCATCTCGTGCGCTTCCTCCTGCCGGCCCTTCCCATCATCGCCCTCGCCGCCGCTGTGGCCCTGGAGCGGGGCGCCTTTCCGGCCGGCCTGCGGCGTTTCGGATGGGCGGGAGCCTTGTTCTCCTGCGTGTTCTGCTTCCAGGCCGCCTACCGGCAGGGCACCGGCATCGGCCAGTGGGACCTCCTGCGGGGCAGGCCCGACCGCGTCTCCTACCTGAAGCAGCAGCGCGTGACCTACGGGCTCCCGTACTATGCGGCCATGGAGTTCATCAACACGAAGCTCCCCCAGGACGCGAAAGTGCTGTTCTTGGGCGAGTCCCGGGGCTTCTACTGCGAGCGGGATTTCATCGCGGCCACCATCTACGACCACAATCCCTTCTGGCCGGCGGTCCGGAGTTCGGGCACGCCCGCGGAACTGCGGGACCGGCTGAAGGCCATGGGCGTCACGCACATCTTCCTGAGCGCGCGCCAGCTCCATTTCCGGGCCGACTCGTGGGCGCTCATGCCGCGGGACCTCGCGGCGGGGTCTCTGTTCGGGGAGTTCTTCGCGCGCTGGCTGGACCCGCTCTACGAGGAACGGGAAGACCCCGGGGGGAACCCGCGCTGGCTGGACGTGTACGCGCTGCGGGACGCGCCCAAGACGGACCCCGCGTCCTTCACGCCCAACCCGTTCCACTTCGTCCTGAAGATCCTCGCCAAGCAGAAGGAGCTCGCGAAATAAGGCCCTAAAGCGCGAGGAAAGCGATAGTGTTTTAGCGATTTAGGAGTCCTCTTCGATGGCCATGCCCAATCTACGACCACAACCCTTTTTGGCTCGCGGTCCGGCAGGCGGGCACGGCCGCGGACCTGCGGGGCCGGCTGAAGGCCATGGGGGTCACGCACCGCAATTCAATCTTCATGTTTGGAGCGGGCCGGCGGTGACGGCTTGATTGTCGGCTCGATTTGCGGCCCGCTGGGCCATCTGTTATACTTCCAGCAAGGAACCTTAGGGTATACATGGCCAGACGATCCCGGACTCGACGGATCGGCCGCAAAGCCGAGCCCCCGCCGTTTACGGCGGAGACCGAACCGTTCCGCCAGGACTGGCTCCGGTTGACCCCGGGTCAGCGGCTCCTGCGCTCCTGGCGTATGCGATCCCTCCTCAAGGACCCCGGGGCCGCCCACGATGCGCAGTCTCTTCCGCGTCTTTAAGGCTCGCGGCGTGCAGTATCTGCTGATCAGCGGGCAGGCTTCGGTGCTCTACGGCGGCGCCTTCTTTTCCCAGGATCTCGACCTTTGGATTCGGCCCACGGCCTCCAACATCAGCGCTCTCCTGGGAGCCCTGCGTTGTCTTCGTGCGCGGGTGCACAAGCTGACGCCGCCGTTGACCCTTCGCAACCTTCGGTGGGGGCACGGCTTCCACTTTCTCGTCCCGCTGCGCGGCGGCCCGGACCTCTATCTCGACCTGCTGGGACAGCCCCCGCGGGTCGGGTCCTTCGGCCCCGCCCTGGGCCGGGCGGAGCGCATGGCCACTCCCTGGGGCGTGATCCCGGTCGTCTGCATCGAGGACTTGGTCGAGATCAAGAAGACCAACCGTCCTTCTGATTACGAGGTCATAACCCGGCTGGCCATGATCCGGCTGGGACGCGAGGCGGCACCTAGCCCCCGTTTGCTGGCTTGGGCTCTTCGCAACGCCTTTCGAGTCGAGGACCTCTGGGCGATGATCGAGCGCTGCGGCCGGCGGGCGGTCCCGGCGGGTATGCCGGCGGTCGCCCGCGCGTTATGGCGCATCCTCTCCGCCGGGCGCGAGCCCTTGGAGCGCGACCTCCTGCCCGCGTCCCGGAGGCTGGCGCGGGAAGCCCTGCGGCTCCAGGAGCGGGGACGCGCCTATTGGATCCCGCGGCTGCGGGAACTGCGCCGGATGCGCGCGGAGGGGCTACTGCTGCCGGAGGGGGCGGTGGTCGGATCGGCCGCAGCACCGGAGGGGCGTTATCTGGGGAGTTCTTCTCCCGCTGGTTGGACCCGCTCTGCGAGGAGCGGGAGGACCCCGACGGGCCATACTCATAGGGAGCCATGAACTTCGACCGCGTTTTCGAGGTCTTGAAAGCGTTGGAGCGAGAGCAGGTCCGCTATGTCCTCGTCGGCGGCGTCGCTCTCAATCTCCACGGCCCGGCGCGCGATTTCCCCCGGAACGCCGGAACCCATACCTGAATTCGAGGGAACTTATTCGGCCCTCATCCGTACTTGTGGGCATGGGGCGCTCCATCCAGCAGTGGCTGCCGTTCGCTCTCCCGCGCGAGGATGGGGCCGGTCCCCGGGGAGGCTTTCAGGGAGACGTCGAGGTGGAGGTGGATGCGGCCGAGGAGGTTTCCGGCGTTCCCCAGCTCTTGCGCATCGCCGGAGCCCGAGTGCGCAGCAGGCCCCTGCCCGCGGGGGATTATCTGGTGGGGGGACGGATACTCGTCGAGCGCAAGGCGGCGGGGGACTTCGCCGGTTCCTTATGCGACGGGAGGCTCTTCCGACAACTGCGCTACTTGAAGCGCTCGGCTCCGAGCTCCCTGCTCGTGGTGGAGGGGTGCCCGGCGTACTTCGAGCGCTTCTGGCCTCCCCGGCTCCGCTCCGCCCTGCTCTGCGTGGCCGTCGACTTCCGGGTGCCGACGCTATTCACCCGCGGGATCGAAGGGACGGCCGACCTTCTGCTTTCGTTGGGGAGGCGCTGTCTGCGTTCCCCCGGCCCGGAGAGCTTCGCGCCTTCGCGCGCGAGGCGCGTGCTCACTCCCCGCCTGCGCGCCCAGGTGGATCTGCAACGGACCCTCGAAGCGGTGCCGGGCATAGGGCCGGGGCTGGCCCTGCGGCTGGCCGCCGAGTTCGGGACGCTCGACGCGCTCCGGCGGGCCGGAACCCAGGATATCGCGCGAGTCCGGGGCATAGGATCGGAGAAAGCGGACAGGGTACGCTCAGCCGTCCAGGGGGGATAAGCTGAGTCCGGAAATTCAAATAAGTTGATGGCAGGCACTGATACAGTTACAATTCCCTCATGTCGAAGACCCAGGAGAAGAAGCCGGACCTGAAGCACCCTGAGAAGGTCGATCCCGACCTGACGGTCGAGGCCCTGAAGCGCTCCTTTGATGATCAGCGGACCCTGTCCTTGGCAAAGGACGAATATACGGCCACGACCCACGACAACTACATGGCCGCTTCCCTGGCGGTGCGCGACCGCCTGTTCAAACGCTGGATCCCGACCCAGCAGCGCTACCACAAGCAGAACCTCAAGCGCGTCTATTATCTCTCCATGGAGTTCCTCATCGGGAAGCTCCTCAAGCACAACATCCTCGCCCTGGGCATCGAAGACCAGATGCGGGACGCCCTCAAGGCCTTCAACCTGCGGCTCGAGGACCTCTATGAGGTTGAGCTGGACGCGGGCCTGGGCAACGGCGGCCTGGGCCGCCTGGCCGCGTGCTTTTTGGACTCCATGGCCTCGCTCGGCATCCCGGCCAACGGCTACGGCATCCTCTTCAACTACGGCATCTTCCACCAGAAGATCCTCAACGGCTACCAGGTCGAGGTCCCGGACCAGTGGCTGAGTCTGGGGACCCCCTGGGCCATCGCGCGGCCCGAGTACTCCATCCGGGTGCAGTTCGGCGGGAAGACGCGGCATTTCCAGGACCGCAGCGGCCGGCTCTGCGTCGAGTGGGTGGACACCGACGACGTGCTCGCCCTCCCCTCCGACGTCCCGACCCCGGGGTTCCAGAACGGCGTGGTCAACACCCTGCGCCTGTGGTCGGCCAAGGGCACGCAGGATTTCGACCTGGACTGTTTCAACCAGGGGGACTACTTCAAGGCCTACGACAAGAAGATCATCTCGGAGAACATCACCAAGGTCCTCTACCCCAACGACGAGGTCATGGCGGGGGTCGAGCTGCGGCTGAAGCAGGAATACTTCTTCTGCGCCGCCTCGCTGGCGGACATCGTGCGCCGCTTCAAGTCGCACAACTCCGACGTCCGCACCCTGCCCGATAAAGTCGCCATCCAGCTCAACGACACGCACCCCTCGCTGGCCGTGCCCGAGCTCATGCGCATACTGCTGGACCACGAGCGGCTGGAGTGGGACGCCGCGTGGGACGTGACGGTCCGGACCTTCGCCTACACCAACCACACCCTGATGCCCGAGGCCCTGGAAACCTGGCCGGTGACGCTCTTGGGGGCGCTGCTCCCGCGCCACTTGGAGATCATCTACGAGGTCAACGCGCGCTTCCTGCGCGACGTCTCCAGCCGCTTCGTGGGGGACGTCGACCGCCTGCGCCGCATGTCTATCGTCCAGGAGGGCGAGCCCAAGCGCATCCGGATGGCGTACCTGAGCCTGCTCGGGAGCCACTCCATCAACGGCGTGTCCTCCCTGCACACCCAGCTCCTGACCCAGACCCTGTTCCGCGACTTCCATGAGATGTTCCCCCAGCGGTTCAACAACAAGACCAACGGGGTCACGCCCCGGCGCTGGATGGTGGAGGCGAACCCGAGGATGAAGAGCCTGATCGACGAGGCGATCGGCCCCGGCTGGGTGGAGGAGCCGGCCCGCCTGCGCAAGCTTATCCCCTGCGGCGAGGACGCGGGTTTCCGCGAGAAGTGGCGCGCGATGAAGCGCGCCAACAAGGAGGCCTTCGCCGCGTTCCTGAAGGGCAAGAGCGGGGTGATCGTCAACCCCGACGCCATCATGGACGTCCAGGTCAAGCGTATCCACGAGTACAAGCGCCAGCTCCTGTTCGCCTTCTTCCTCATCCACCACTACCTCCGGCTCAAGAACGAGCCCGACCGCGACTTCGCGCCCCGGACCGCGGTGTTCGGCGGCAAGGCCGCCCCGGGCTACGTGATGGCCAAGCGCATCATCAAGTTCATCAACTCGGTGGCGGGGGTCATCAACGGGGACCGTTCCATCCACGGACGCCTGCAGGTGCTCTTCCTGGAGGATTACCGGGTCTCCATCGCCCAGCGGGTCATCCCCGCCGCCGACCTCTCGGAGCAGATATCCGTGGCGGGGACGGAGGCTTCCGGCACCGGGAACATGAAGTTCATGATGAACGGGGCGCTGACCATTGGGACCCTGGACGGCGCGAACGTGGAGATCTTCGAGGAGGTCGGGGAGAAACACATGTTCCTCTTCGGCCTGAAGGCTCCCGAGGTGGCGCGGCTCAAGGTCGAGGGCTACCAGCCCGGCGAGTATCTCAAGCGCTCGGTCGCGATGCAGGAGGTGATCCGCCTGATTACGCGGGATTTCTTCTCCCACACCGAGCCGGGCCTGTTCATGCCCATCCTGGACTCGCTGCTGCGCTGGGACCCCTACATGCTCCTGGCCGATTTTGAGGACTACCTGCGCGCCCAGGACGAGGCGGAGCGGCGCTACCGGGACGCGGCGGGCTGGACCCGGTCCTCCATCCTCAACACGGCCCGCAGCGGCCGCTTCTCGAGCGACCGCACCATCCGGCAGTACGCCGACGAGATCTGGAAAGTCCCTACTTCCGGCGGGCGATGACGATCAGGCTCTGACCCCGAACATTTCTTGACCATTCTTCACCCTTAGATGAAACCGGCTCCGGTTCCCGGGACCAAGCGGAGGACTGCCGATTTCCTGGCGCTCGTGCGCCGGTTCATTCCGTGGCATGACGGCGCCGACCTGGTCTGGGGATTCCGGCTGCGGGAAGGACGCGCTTGGACGCGGGTCACGGTGCGGCGATACCGCGGGACCTACTTCATCGCCGGCGGCGACGCGGAGGCCATTACGCACCCTGAGCGGGGCCGCGGGGAATATCCGGAGAGGGGAGAGCGCCTGCGATCCTGGCTCCACGGGCTGCGCCTCTGGATGGCCGAGGCCAGGCGAGACCCCGTCGGCGCCCAGGCGAACCTCTTGCGCCGCCTGCCGTTGTCCATGAGACGAGGAGTTCTCTTGCGCAGGGACGTCAAAGCGCTCCTCCCGGAATGGCTCCCCATCGAGCGCGAATTGGGCTCGAAGGAGAGGAAGTCGATCCTGGAGATCCTGGACCGCGGGGACCCTGACCGCATCGCGGACATGACGGCCGAGAGGTTCTTCAACTACTGCCGCGTGGCGTACCAGGCCAACCCCCGGACTTTTCGAGGCCTGGGCTTCAAGCGGGGGCTCGCGGGAAGGGACTACTACAGGCGTTACGCGGACGGCCGGGACGGGGGACTCCTGGCCCTTGATCCCCGCTCCGCGAAGGCCTTTCGGCACTGGTTCGACTCCCAGGAGAGGCTCGGGGCCCATCCATGGGAGATATATCGCGGCGGCAATTCCACCCACATCGACCTGTCAGTAGGCAGGCATCCTGCGGGCGGTTGGTCCGTTTCGCTGGATGCCTTTTCCAGCTCTCGCCTCGGAGAGACATGCCGCATCGCCTTAGCTCTGGACAAGGCGCGGCTGCCCTTCTGTCTGGCGCATCGGGAGTCTTACCGGAAGCGCCTACGCGAGGAGGATTGGGTGGGCATCGTGCCCGAGGGTTCCCAGATCCGCTACGCCTGGCAAGACTTCCCACGCGAATACGATGTCGCCGACTGCATCCAGCTGCAATGGATCTTCGAGGCCCACCCCGGCCGAAATCGGACCCTAATGTCGAAGCTGCGTCATGCGATTGCGTGGCTGCCGGAACAGGTGAGCGCGCACCTTCGCAACGAAGGCGCTTGAACGGCCGCGCGTCCCGGGGCAAAACAACTCATCGCGCGGCCTCTTCCGGCTAGGGCCTGCTCGCGCCGAGTTCGGATATGCAGGTGTCGTTGTATCTCGATCCGGGGTAAATCTCAAGCGGCTCGGCCCTAAGGAAAAAAGCCGAAGACCTAAGTTTCCGGCTCTTAAGCCCCGGCCTCTTTATTAGGGTCGCGACCGCTTCTGCGCGTCTGGAGCGGGCTTCTTCCCACTTGAAGGGAAAAGGGAAGGCCTGCTCTGCTAAGGAATCCTTTAAATCCAGCGTCCTATCCGGCGTCAGCCTGGCCGCCCGGTAGCCTCGCCCCGTTTCCGTGACGTCGCCGTCAAAGTGCTCGGCCGTCCACAACGACACGCTCAACTTCTTGACCCGGTTGTTCGCCTTAAAGAGCTTTTGGCTCTTCCCATAACCGTTGACCACATTCACGGAGCGCGCTCCGGAGCTGATGAAAACCCATAGCTCGGCTCCGATGCCGCCGGCCGCGGCCCAGGCCGTGCGCGTATTGCCGTCGGCGATGTTGGCCGCCGACAAGACCTCGGGGTCGGTAGAGACCGCCCGGCCGTCCTGGCCGTCAGGCACGAATATCTCCTGCCAGGCTGGAGGTATGGACAATTTCTTCTCTTCGGCTGTCTTGGCCAGCAGCTGCCGCAAGCGCCTGTAGGCGGGCGTGTTGCCGCCCGGTATGAATTCCGCTACCGGCCTGCCGTCCGCGTCCACAGCTGTTATGTCCGCGCCCTTTGAAATAAGCAGGCGCGCCATCTTCTCGTTGCCGGCCCGGCAGGCGAGCATAAGGGGGGAAGTATCGTTGTCGTCCCAGGCTACGTTCACGTTCTGGTCGCTTTCTTTGAGTATGAGCCCGACGGCCGTCAGGTCATTGGCCTCTGTTGCCCTATAGAGTTCCTCCGTCCGGTCCTCCATCCTTGCCGCAGCGGTTTCGGCCGACAAGGGCAGGGTCGCGAGCAGGGCGTAAAGCGTTATGTTTCTGGCCATGGATTCAGCGGTTGGCAAGGCCTCTGAGGCGGTCCAGGGTTTGCTTGCCGTAGAGTTCGTATTCCATGCGGGCGGACCCTTTGAGGTCCGTCAGCTTCCGTCCCATGCGGAAGATTATCTCCTCTATCTGCGCGGGGGAGGCGTGGGCGGAGAGGTCGCGGATGATCGCGTCGCGGTAGGCCGGATCTCCGCTCAGCTCCACCAGGTCATTGGCATACTCCCGTTGGCTCTTGCCGGCATATTCAAGGGGGCTGGGCAGCCCCCAGGCTTCGAAGGGAACTTTCTCCAGTAGTTTCTTCATCTCGGGGATAGTGACCGTGTCTTCTCTTTTAGGCGCAGCCGGCGGGAAGTGGCGATCCTGAAATGACTTCTTGTCTGACTCTCCATTCAAATCGATGAGCGTGCCAGCTTCCAGGTCCATGGTGAACATGCGCCACGAGGTCATGGGCGAGGATATATCATTGCTGGCCCTGAAAGCGGCCCGCAGCAGCCCGTTGTCCCTGCGCAAATGGGAGCTCTTGACGTTGTTGCCGGGGAGGACCGTTTCTTCAAGCACGGTTAGTTTGACAAGCTTGTCGCCCTGGGGGCTTAGCCTGTAGAGCAGGGTCCGGCCGTAGCGGGTGCGCGACCGGCCTCCATCCGGGAAGCGCAGCAGTGCTCCCGGCCGATTCCATAGCCGGTAGGCGCTCAGGAAATACACGCCTTCTGCGGCCCTCAGGCCCTCGCTGATGTCCCAGGTGGTGGAGACTTCTTTCTTATAGAGCATCCCCGCCTCGGCGCCGGTCCACGGGATGAAGAGTATGCCGGCCGTCATCAGGACGGCCAGCGCTGCGTATGGGTTGCGCTGTCCCAAGGTCACCGTTCTATGGAAATAGCGCAAGTCAAAGGCGTTCCCTTGCCCAACTTCGCCAGCGCCGGAGTAATCATCGAGACCGAGAAGTTTTCCGAGCCTTTCATGTATGTCTGTCCTCCCAGCCCAGCGAATTGGCTGAGGTCCTTCCAGCCTTTGGGCTGGAGTTCATTCGCGTAGAAGTCCTTGTACATCTTTTGGAAGGCCTCGTAGTCCGCCTTGTGATTGTCCGTCTTGAGGACGAAGAACATGGAGTAGGAGGTTGAGCTTTTGCCCATTTTCTCAAACTGGCATTTCTCGAAGACCTTGACGCCCATCGACTGTAGTTTTTCCTCGAAGCCTTCCTTCGTGCTGAGGCTCCCGCTTTTGGGGGCCGCTGCGGACTTCTCCACTGCAGACTTCTTGCTGGAGTTGTCCGCCGACTGGTCTTTCGAACAGCCGGCCAGGGCGACAAAAACGAGACTGAGCGTGCACGCCAGGGTCTTCATATTTGAAACCTCCTGATGCGAGAATGAAGGCTATGGTGCGGAGGTGGGATCGGGACCGAGTCCACCCGCTTCTCGAGCGACCGGACCTCACTTCCGGCGGGCGATGACGATCAGGCTCTGACCCGGCCAGGGCAGGAGCGGGTCGATCCGTTTGAAGAGCCAGACCAGGGAGTTGAAGA
>MGTY01000095.1 GCA_001799695.1 Elusimicrobia bacterium GWA2_69_24 | reverse complement strand
GCGATAGGCGGCCAGGATGCGCTCGCGCCCGGCGAAGGCGCTGGCCAGGATGAGCGGCGTGGACGTCGGCTGATGGAAATTGGTGATCAGGACGTCCACCCAGCGGAAGCGGTGGCCGGGGAGGATGAACAGGTCCGTGGAGTGCATGCCCCCGTCGGCGAGCGCGCGCAGGGGCGCGTCCCCGGCGGATTCCAGGACCCGGGTCGCGCTGGTGCCCACCGCCACGACCCGGCCGCCCTCCTCCCGGGTCCGTTCCACGGCCTCGGCCGAGGCCGGGGGCAGTTCGAAGCGCTCCGCCGGCATGGCGTGCTCCCGGATGTCGGGGGCGGTGACGGGCATGAAGGTCCCCCGGCCCACGTGGAGGACGACCTCGGCGACGCGCACGCCCCGCTCCTTCAGGGCGGCGAGCAGCGGGGGTGTGAAGTGCAGCCCCGCGGTGGGGGCGGCGATGGACCCCGCTTCCCGGGCATAGACGGTCTGGTAGCGCTCCCGGTCCGCGGCCGGGTCGCACGGACCCGGCGCTCCCGCGGCGCTCAGGGCCTTGCGGCGCTTCAGGATGTAGGGAGGGAGCGGGGCCAGTCCGTGGCGGGAGAGCAGCCCCAGCACGTCCGCGGTCGAGAATCGGAGGGTCCAGCCGTCCGTCCCGGGCGCGGCCTCCGCGCGGACCCCGTCCGGGAACAGCACGTCGACGCCCGCCTTGAGGTCGGTGGACAGGGCGGTCCAGGTCCCGGGCTCGACCTCCCGCAGGAGCAGCAGGTCCACCTTGCCGCCGGTCGTCTTCCGGCCGATGAGCCGCGCGGACAGGACCCGGCTGCGGTTGAGCACCAGGCAATCCCCGGCGCGGAGATGTCCCGCGAGTTCCGCGAAGCGCTCGTGGCGCGACTCTCCCGTCTTCCGGTTCAGCACGAGGAGGCGCGCCTCGTCCCGCTCGGCCGGGGGGGCGGCGGCGATCAGGGACTCGGGGAAGGAGAAGGCGTAGTCGTCGAGGCGGAAGGAGTGGGGTCCGTTCACGGAGTCTCCAGCCGCGTCAGGGCCGCGCCGGGGAAGTAATGGTCCAGGATCTCCCGGTAGGCCCTGCCGTCCTCGGCCTGCCGCCGGGCGCCCCACTGGCACATCCCCACGCCGTGCCCGTAGCCGTAGCCCTGGAACTCGTAGCCCTTCTTGCCCCGGGAGACGCGGGTGATGTGCGTGCTCTTGATATCCCCGGCTCCCATCCACCGTCGGAAATCCTCCGCCGGGAGGCTGAGCCACTCCCGATCCGCGTGCACGTGCAGGTCGCGCAGGAAGCCGGCGGGATGGCGCCGCCCGATCCGCAGGTTGTCGAGGGTCAGCGCGTTCCAGCCGTGCCGCTGCAGCGTCTTCATGATGTCTTCCGCGCGGAAGTAGGCGGTCCACTCGTAGTACGGAGTCCCCCGGCAGTAGCGGTCGCGGACGCCTTTCAGGGGGGGCGGGCTCTTGCTGGACCGGATCGGGGCGGGAGGATCGGTGCGGTCCCACACCTCGGCGGGATCCATGGTGCGACCGCCGCAGCAGGAGTGGAAATAGGCCTGCAGACGCTTGCCCTGCCAGGTGAGCACCTGGCCGCGGGTCCCGCGCACCGCGGCTTCGACGCGTTCGGATTGCACAGTCTGGCCGGCGTAGATCTGGCTCCGGGAATCGTCGGAGACGTCGTAGCCCGAAGTGGAGTACTTGCCCAGGTTGTTCAGGGCGAAGGTCCGGGCCACGACCGCCTGCGCCTTGAGGGCTTCGACCGGCCAGTCCGGGGCCATCTCGTCCGGCAAGACCCCCAGCAGGTAATCCTCGATGTCCAGCTCGTCTATGGCGGTGACGCTGCCGTCCTTGTTGGGCTGGAAGACCAGGTTCCCGCGGTACTTGCGGCCCCCGATGAGTACGAATTCCTCGGGCTTCCCGGGCAGGAGACGCGCCGTCTCGCGGAACCGGTGGGGGCCCACCCGGATGCGCCCGGTCTCCGTGCGGACGGTGGATTCCTCGCCCTGCCGGAGACGCTTGATCTCCCCGGTCTTCTGATCGATGACGGAGAAGGAGCCTTGCGGGAGGATCCTGAGCTCCGGGACCTTGTGCGCGATGCCCACGGCGATGATGGTGGGCGCGCGCACCGTTTCCGGCTCCATGACCGCCGCCGCCGGAGCTCCCTGGGCCCCCGCCGGGACGAGCAGCAGGAGCGCAAGTGCTCCGACCGGATAATTTCGGGAGATTTGGAGGCCCGAGATTGAGGAAAGCGCTAGGCGCCTCGGAGCGCAGATAGTGTGAACTATCTGCGCTCCGAGCAACGACGCGATTTCCCGATATCGGGCCTCCCTACCGCTGATAGTTTCGCTGCGTTCCGCAGCGAAACTGCTGAGGAACGGGCCGCGCGCTTTTGGCCTGCGACCGCGTCGCTCCGCGCTTACATAGCTCACGCTATGCGCGCGCGTCGCTCCTTGTCTCGGCTCAAGATCGCGCGGCCAAATTCCCCGACAATTATCCGGTCGGAGCACTGGCAGCGCCTCCCTCATGCGAACAGGTCGCCCGGGGGAGGCAGCTTCAGGTGCTCGAAGGCCTGCCGGGTGGCGAGGCGGCCGCGGGGCGTGTGCTGGAGGAAGCCCGCTTGGATGAGGAAGGGCTCCACCACCTCGATGAGGGTCTCCGCTTCCTCCGAGATGGAGACGGCCAGGGTGTCGATGCCCACGGGCCCCCCGGAAAAGCGCTCCACGAGCGAGCGCAGGAACTTGCGGTCGAGATGGTCAAGCCCGAAGGCGTCCACCTCCAGGGCCTCCAGCGCCGCCTTGGCCACCGGGTGGGTGATGACCCCGGTCCCCTTCACCTCCGCGAAATCCCGGATGCGGCGCAGGAGGCGGTTGGCGATGCGCGGCGTGCCGCGGCTGCGGCGGGCGATCTCGCGGGCGCCTTCGGGGTCGGTGCGGATGGAGAGGAGGGAGGCGGAGCGGAGGACGATGCGGGAGAGCTCCTCCTCGTTATAGAACACCAGATGCCCGACGATGCCGAACCGGTCGCGCAGGGGGCCGGTCAGCAGGCCGGCGCGGGTCGTGGCGCCGACGAGGGTGAAGGGGGGGATGGCCAGCTTGACCGAGGACGCCATCGGGCCCTTCCCGGTCGCGATGTAGAAGGTGAAGTCCTCCATCACCGGATAAAGGGACTCTTCGACCACGCGGTTGAGCCGGTGGATCTCATCGATGAAGAGGACGTCGTTCTTCCCCAGGTCGGTCAGTATGGCGGCGAGGTCGCCCACGCGCTCGAGGATGGGGCCGGAGGTGGTCCGCAGGTTGACGCCCATCTCCCGGGCCAGGATGGAGGCCAAGGTGGTCTTCCCCAGGCCGGGCGGGGCGTAGAAGAGGGAGTGGTCCAGAGGCTCCCGGCGCTGGCGGGCGGCTTGGATGAAGATCCGGAGGTTCTTCTTGAGGCTCTCCTGCCCGATGAACTCGTCGAGGCTGCCCGGGCGCAGCGCGCGGTCGAGGCGGTCCTCCTCCGGGAGGGGCTGGGGGGCTACGGGGGATTCCTTTTCCTTGCCCATGTCACAGCCTCCGGAGCGCCATGCGCAGGACTTCCTCGATGCCGGGGAGCTCCCGGCCCTGCAGATCCCGCTGGATGGATTCTATCGCCGCGCGGTACTCCGCGGGCCTGTAGCCCAGCGCGGCGAGGGCCTCGGCGGCCTGGGCCAGGGGACCGGCGCGGTCCAGTTCGGAGGCGAGGTCGCCGCCCGACGGAGGGGGCGGGGGAGTCCCCAGCTTCCCCGAGAGTCCGGCGATGAGCTTCTCCGCGGTCTTCTTGGAGAAGCCGAACATCCCGGTGAGGATGCGGGTGTCCTGATGCTGGATCGCGCGCTGGAATTCGGCCGGGGACCGGGAGGCCTTGTCGAGATAATCCAGCGCCTTCTTGGCGCCCACGGCCTTGATCTCCTTGAAGGCCAGGAACATCCGGCGCTCCTCGGGGGTCGCGAAGCCGTAAAGGGTGGTCGCGCCCCCGTACATGCCCACGGTCTCCGTGACGTAAAGCAGGGCTTCCCGGCCCGGGGCGGGAAGGCGCGCCGCGGTGGCGGGGCAGACCAGCACTTCATAGCCCACGCCCGCGGCCTCCAGGACCACGCGTTCCAGGTCCTTCTCAAGGAGGGTGCCGCGCAGGGAGGCGATCATGCGGAGCGGGCTCCGCCCCCCAGCCGGTCCAGGACCACCAGTCTCTTCAGGCGATGCGAGCGCAGGTGGCAGAGGGCGATGGCCGCGGCGTCGGAGACGTCGTCCGGGGTCAGGGGCGCGGGCAGGCCGAGCGCGGCCTGGATCATCCGTATCATCTGGGCCTTGGGCGCGCTCCCGGAGCCGGTCAGGCAGATCTTGACCTGCCGGGGGTTGTATTCGGACACCGGGACGCCGCCCTGGGATATGGAGAGCAGGATGACCCCGCGCGCCTGGAGCGTCGAGCGCACGCTGTGCGCGGCCCGCAGGAAGAACATCTCCTCGATCGCGGCCTGGTCGGGGCGCCAGCGGCGCTGGAGGGAGTTCAATTCGTCGTACAGGGTCCGCAGCCGCTCCGTCAGAGGGGCGTGGGCCGGGGTGCGGATGCACCCGCCGGCCAGGAGGCGCGCCGTCCCCGGCCCGCTCCCGCCTTCCAGCAGCGCCCAGCCGGTCTCGGAGAGCCCGGGGTCGACGCCCAGGATCCTGTCAGGCACTTTTCTCCAGGGTCGCCATGACCTCGTCGGGGATGTCGAAGTTGGCGTAGACGTGGGCGACGTCGTCGTGCTCGTCGAGGGCGTCGACCAGCTTGAGGACCCTTCCGGCCGCGGCGGCGTCGACCGGGATGGTGGTCTTGGGGATCATCGTGACCGTGGCCGCATCCACGGCGATGCCCTTGGCCTTGAGCGCGTCGCGGACCTTCTCCATGTCCAGGGGGGGGGTGACGATCTCGAAGTCCGAGCCGCCGGCCTTCAGGTCCTCGGCCCCCAGCTCGAGCACGAGGTCCATCAGGCTCTCCTCGGTGACGGTCCCCTGCTTCACCGTGATGAAGCCCTTCCTTTCGAAGAGGAAGGCTACGCAGCCGGTGCTCCCCATGTTCCCGCCGAAATCCTCGTAGATCTTGCGGACCTGGTTCGTCGTCCGGTTGCGGTTGTCGGTGTTGCCCTCGCAGAATACGGCCACGCCGCCGGGCCCGTAGCCCTCGAAGGTGAGGTCCTCGTAGACCGCGCCGGGGAGCTCCCCGGTGCCGCGCTGGATGGCGCGCTTGACGTTCTCGAGGGGCATGTTCTCGGACTTGGCGTCGTCGACCGCCTTGCGCAGCCGGGGGTTGCTGTCGGGGTTCCCGCCGCCCATCTTCGCCGCGATGGCGATCTCGCGCACCAGTTTGGTCCAGATCTTGCCGCGCTTGGAGTCCTGTGCGGCCTTCTTGTGCTTGATCGTGGCCCACTTGGAATGTCCGCTCATGGTTCCTCTTCCTTATTCGCCGATATGCCGTCGCGTCACCCATTCTAACAAAATTGTCCGGAGTAAATCCCTCCGGGTTTGCCCCGGAGGCGGCAAAAATGAGACCATTGCGCTCATGCGGCGCGTGCTCATCACGGGAGCCACCTCCGGCCTGGGCCGGGAGATGGCCCTGCAATTGGCCCGGCAGGGCTGCCGGCTGGCGCTCACCGGCAGGCGAGCGGACCGCCTGGCCGCGGTGGCCGCCGAGGCGCGGGCGGCCGGCGGCGACCCCCTGCCCCTGGCTGGGAGCGTCTCCGACCCCGCGGACGTGCGTCGGCATTACGCGGAGATCCGGGAGAAGTGGGGGGGGCTGGACTGGGCGATCCTCAACGCGGGCGTGGGGGATTCCAAGAACGCCCTCGAGTTCAGCGCCGAGAACTACCGCTGGACCTTCGCGACCAACGTCTTCGGGGCCGCCAACTGGCTGGAGGCGGTGCTCCCCGGCATGGTGGCCGCCGGCTCCGGCGTGGTCGCCGGCATCTCGAGCCTGGCGGGCATGCGCGGCCTGCCCAACTCCGGCTCCTATTGCGCGAGCAAGGCGGCCCTGACGGCGATGCTGGAATCCACCCGCATCGACCTGCGCGGCACCGGGGTGTCCGTGGTGACGGTCTGCCCGGGCTTCGTCAAGAGCGAACTGACCGACCGCAACGACCCCCGCAAGATGCTGTTCCTCATGGAGACGCCGGCCGGAGTGCGCTGCATCCTCGACGGGATCGCGCAGCGGCGGCCCTTCGTCCATTTCCCCTGGCCGCTGTCTCCGGTGATGGCTCACATCGCGCCGGTCGTCCCGTGCTGGCTGTGGGACCTGGCCGTCAGCCCCTTCGGCAGATACCGGAAGAAACCTTATGCGGAGCCCGGGGGGGCGCGGGGGCATTGACATCGCAACGCCCGGCATCTACACTTTGACGGAGCGCCCGTAGCTCAACGGATAGAGTAGCGGTCTTCGGAACCGCTAATACAGGTTCGAATCCTGTCGGGCGCAACCCTTTCGATGCCCACGCGCGTTCACCTTCCGGCAACAACCATGAAATCTTTTTGCAAATGCCTGGCGGTATGCTTTGCCATAGGAACCTTGGCCGCGGTCCGCGTCTCCGGGAGCGGGAAGAAGGAGGACCCCAGGACCGCGGCCGGGGCCAAAGCGCTAGGCATGCTCTATTCTGCGATGCTCGACCGGGACAACGAACTCCGCGTGCTCGCCTCCGAGCAGTGGGGCCCGATCGGCAATCCCGCCGCCAAAAACGTCCTGCGCAACGCCCTGAAGGACAAGGACCCCTACGTCCGGATCGCGGCGGCCGGAAGCCTCGTCCAGCTCGGCGACAAGAGCGGGGTCGCCGAGATCGAGAAGATCGCGGGCACGGCTCCGGCGGCGCCCAAGGTGAGCGGGGACGCCCTGGGCGCCCTCGATGAGATGCGCGCCCTGGCCCGGAACAAGGTGCGGGTCGTCGCCATCCGCGCGCTGGGCCGTATCGGGGAGCCTTCCTCCCAGAAGACGCTGCGCGGCGCCCTCGGCGACCGGGACGGATCGGTCCGGGACGCGGCGTCCGTCGCCCTGGCCCGCCAGGGGGACGTTCAGGAAGTCTCGCGGCTCCTGGCCGCCTTGGAGGACGAGGATCCCGCGATCCGCATCAGCGCCGTCAAGGGCCTGGGCGAGACGGGTTCGCCCGAGGCCGTCAAAGCGGTCCGCCCCCTGGCCGAAGACCCCAATTCCCAGGTCCGCGCCGCGGTCATGGAAGCCTTGGGAGAGTGCGGCAGCATCCTCGCCCTCGCCGACATCCAGGCCGGTTCCACCGACCAGAACGAGCTCGTCCGGTCCAAGGCCGTGGCCGCGCTCGGGCGCCTGCAGAACCCGGCCGCGACGCAGTTCCTCACCGCGGCGCGTTCCGGCGCCTCCAACGCCTTCATCGAACTGCTCGCGACCGCGGGCCTGGCCCGGCTCGGCGAGACGGTGGACCTGTCCACGGCGCGGCGCGCGCTCCAGCGGGGCGACCCGGACGTCCGCATCCTGGCCATCGAGGTCATGGAGACCGTCGGGGGGGTGGAGGCCGAGGAATCCCTGCAGGCCGAGCTGGAGGACCCCGAGGGCCGCGTCCGCGTCCGCGCGGCGGCCGCGCTCGTCAAACTGCTCAAACGCGACCCGCGGGGGGCCCGGTGAGGTCGGCGCGCCGCGGCGCGCGCGGCGTGGCCCTGCTCCTTCTGGCCGGCGCGGCTTCCGCCGCGCCCTGGGGAAAGTCGAACGATTCGGACATCCGCCGCTTCGGGCTCGACCGGCCGGACACCTTCTCCCAGAACCAGATCGGCCGCACCCAGCGCGCTCAGGACGCCATCGCGCAGTTCAACCGGGACCACCGCGGGCAGTGGAGCCTGCGTTTCGGCGCCCAGGGGATCGGCGCGCAGTCCGCGGGCCCCGCCCGGGCGGCCGTGAGCCAGGTCGCGCACACCTTCCTCGCGGAGAACGCCTCCGCTCTCGGGCTCATCCCGGACCAGCTCCGTCTCGAGCTCGGCCGCACCTCCGGCGGGATGCACCACCTCCTCTTCAACCAGATCGTCGACGGCATCCCGGTCGAATTCTCGCGGGTCAAGGTGCACCTCGACGAGGGCGGCCGCATCGTCAGCCTGCAGTCGAACTTCCGCCCGGACGCCGGCTCCGCTCCCCGCATCCCCGCCATCGCGGAAGCCGCCGCGGCCCAGGCCGTGGCCGCCGACTCCGGCGGCGGCGTGCCCCGCAACGGGCAGCTCGTCTACTATCCCGTGGCGGAAGGCTCCGCGCTCCGGCTGGCGTGGAAGTTCCGCAACCCCGGGGCGGGCGGGGTCTACATCTACTACGTGGACGCCCTCTCCGGAGCGCTCCTGCTGCGCTACGACGACCTGCGCCAGCAGTCCTGCCAGACTTCGGGGACCGTACGGGGGATGGTCTACGAGGTGGACCCCAACACCGCCCCGGGCCTGGTAGCGCTGCCCATCGCGCATGAGAAGGTCTACGTCCGCGACGCCAGCTCCGGGGTCCTGACCAACAGCAGCGGCTTCTTCTGCCACACGACGACGCCGGGCAAGATCTTCACGATGCTGCAGGGACCCCACGTGAACGTCGCCCACTTCACCGGGGCCTCGGCGCACTACAACAACGGCAGCGGGGTTTGGGACACCTACGACACGGCGTGGTCCTCACCGTCGCCCTACGCCGACAACCTGGTCCTCACCCACACCCTCTCGGTGCCCACCTGGAAGAACGCGGTCATGGTCCTGCCCCGCTTCTCCGCCTTCGACGTCGGCCAATTGGGCATCGATTTCGGGGAGCTCATCGTGGGGGACAACGACCAGGTGGCCGTCCTGGACGGGAACGGCCAGATGGTTGCCACCTACATCGGCAACCGCAGCGCCTTCAACGGCGCGGCGGTGGCCGGCAACCAATACCAGGTCCGCCTGCGGACGAACGAATCCGGCGGGCACCAGGGCTTCACCGTCAGCATCTCCAGCTACCTCACGCTCTCCAACGCCTCCACCCCGGACAACATGACCGCCACCTTCACCTGGTCCGGCTCGCATACCCGGGACGCCTCGCTGGACGAGGTCAACGTCTTCTATCAGCTCAACAAGATGCACGACTATTTCCGGCAGGGACCCAACTCCCAGGGGCTGGCGGACATCGAGAAGCCGATCACGGCCATGGTCCACGTGGGCCCGAGCCTCGGGAACGCCTTCTACGACCCGTTCCATCAGAACCTGGCTTTCGGCGACGACCGCGACGCCTTCGCCTTCGACGGGACGGTGGTGCGGCACGAGTACACCCATTTCGTGGTGGACCAGATCTATCCCATCATCAACTTCGGGCAGTTCGGCGCCATCTCCGAGGCCATGGCCGACTACTTCTCGGCGACTTCCTTCAGCACCAGCTCCATCGGGTCCTACACGAATTCCCGGTACCTGATCAGCGGCCCCCTGCGCGAACTGGACTGCCCGGCCAAGACCACCTGCCGGGACTTTCCGGCGCACTGGACGGGCTCGATCTACGATGGGGCCCTGATGCTGAGTCAGGGGCTTTGGGAGCTCCGGACCGACCTGCGCTCCAGCCTGGGCACCGCCAACGGGACCACCTGCGCCGACGGGCTCGTGTTCCAGTCGCTGTTCTTCTTCCCGGACAGCTTCGTGGACTTCATGGACGCCATGCTCACGGTCAGCCAGCGTTCCTCCACCTTGGTGCCGGAGTGCGGCGCGGACGGGACCCAGGACGGCCTGATCCAGTCCAAGCTGGGCGGCCACGGCATCTCCATGACCTCGATGGACACCCAGGACGCCTACGAGCCCAACGACGGCATCGCTTCCGCCACCGACATCACCACCGCGACCGTCGTCACCGCCCGCCTCTACAAGACCAACGGCTACATGGCGGACCTCGACTACTACACCTTCGGCGCGGGGCCCGGCCGGATCCGCGTCACGGTCTCCCTGCCCGCCATCCCCGATCTCTCCGGCTACTACTACGTGCACGCCCTCACTCTGGTGGACACCCGCTTCAACATCGTCGCCGAGGCCATGCCGGGCATCGACAACCCGACCCTGCCGGGCGGCTATTGCCCGGAGCCTCCCGAGACCTTCTGCCGCACCACGAACCAGACCCTCACCCTGGACTACGACAACCCGTCTCCGGACCAGTTCTTCCTGCTGGTCGCCCCGCCCTCCGGGGAGAACGGCCTCATCGGGAAGAACTACTCCACCGCCTTCTACAGCCTGAACGCGGAATACAACCGGACCGGCCCCGTGACCTCGGGCATCGTCACCGCGGCCTTCGACAACGACCTGCTGAGCTGGGAGGTCCGCGTCACCAGCTTCGTCACCAACCAGGGCTTCACCTTCCACCACGCCCAGCTGCGCAGCCAGGCCCTGGACATCCTCTCCCGGACCGCGACCAACGCGGCGGGCACCTACCTGACCTTCGTGTCGTCGCACAACGCCTCCGGGATGATCACGGGCTCGGCTCGGCTCGCCCCCGGCTTCAACGACCGCTTCCCGGGCGCGGGCACCGTGCACCTGGAGGTGTTCGGCCAGAACCGGCTGGGGAACGTGCAGTCGCTGGGCTTCTCCCAGCCGCTCAACCTCAGCACCAACCGGGCCGCGCTGACCGCCTTCAACAACATCTTCAACCCCATGAAGGGGGAGAAGGCCACCTTCCGCTACGACATCCAGGACGCGGGCCACGTGCGCCTGCGGCTGTTCACGCTGAGCGGGAACCTGGTGGCGACCCTGATCGACGAGGACAAGCCCGCCGGGAAGGGTTCGCTCGATTGGGCGGGCGCCAACCTCAACGGGGTCCGCGTGGCGAGCGGCATCTATTACCTGAATCTGCAGGCGCCGGGGATCAACGAGACCAAAAAGGTGATCGTCGTCAAGTAGCGCGGGTATGGGAACGGAGAACCGGGAAGGCACGATGCGGAGGGCGCGGGGCGCGGCGGCGGCGCGGCAGCGACGCCGTACTGCGCGCCCTCCGGAGCTGCGTTGGCGCGCATGTGCGGCGCTCGCGTTCGCGTTCGCCCTGGGCCCGGCCGTCCCCCGCGCCGCCGCGGAGAACCCCGGCACCACGGCCGCCCCCATCCTCCAGTTCCCCATCGGAGCCCGGGCCTTCGGCATGGGCTCGGCCTTCACGGGCGTGGCCTCCGACGTCTCCTCCATCTATTACAACCCGGCAGGGCTGAGCACCATCGACTACCGCGAGCTCAGCTTCATGTACCTGAAGGGGTTCGAGGACCAGAAGCTCGAGCACATCGCCGCGGTGACCCCGCTGCCCCTGGCCGGCCTGATCGAGCAGGGCTACGCCTCCCTGGCGGCCAGCGCGCTCTTCTCCCAGAACGGGACCATCGAATACAACCGCCTGGCCCCGGACGGGACCCTGCAGAGCTCCGAAAGCCTGGACGCGGGCAGCGATTTCGTCGGGACCCTGGCCTACGCGGAACGCATCGGCAACTACGAGTTCCGGACCCGGCGCGACAAGGAGATCACGGTCCAGCATTACGCCGGGGTGAGCGGCAAGTACATCGCCTCCTCCCTCGCCAACGGGCAGTACAAGGCCAAGGCCTACGCCGGAGACTTCGGCTACCTGGTCAAATCCCCCGAGACCGGGCTGAGCGTCGGGGCGTCCCTGCTGAATCTGGGGAGCAAGATGAAGTTCTTGGAGGAGGGGGACCCGCTCCCCATGACCGCCCGCCTCGGAGCCGCGCAGCGGGTGGAACTCCCCGACGTCCTCTCCATGCCCGCCAACCACGCCTTGCTGTTCGCCGCCGACGGGGTATACCTCGTGCACGAAGAGCAGTGGCACGTCGATTTCGGCATGGAATACTCCGCCTGGCGGCATTACGCCCTGCGCCTGGGCTACCGCTTCCATCAGGACCTGGTGGGCCTCACCTTCGGGTTCGGCGCCGTCTGGCGCCAGTTCGGCATCGACTACGCCTGGGGGATGACCAGCGCCCTCAGCGATACGCACCGCTTCAGCCTGACCTGGCGCTTCGGGCGCGTCAGCCAGCCCAAGCGCGAGATGAAGCGCAAGCCCTTCATCGAGAGCATGCCGGAACGCGAGGACCTGCTCGACATCGAAGAGCGGCGGCCCGAGTACCTCACCCCGCCCCAACGCCCCAAGGCCGCCCCCTCCGAAGAGCGCCGCCGCGCCCCGGGCTGGATCTACTAACCTCCCTCGACCGACTCAGCGCCCGGATGATGGCGAATGGCCCCGGTCCCGCTCGTCCGGACCGCTCGGCCCTGCGGCCTCGCTTAGCGCTTCGCGGCGCTGTATGTGAATGCGCCGCTCGCGAAATCCGGCCGAGCGGGACCGGGGCCACTCGCCTGTGATTCCCCGACCCGGAGGCCGGATGCGGTCAGGTGATGCAGCCGGCGGCGCTCTGAGGGAAAAGGGAGGTTGCGTGGCGGGGGGAGGGTTTGGGATAATCTCGCCGCGATGAAAAGAACGCCCCGGCTCCTGCAGGACCTCGCCTCCGCCCGTGTGCTCCGCGCCCAGTACGCCGTCGTCGACGCCTGGCACAAGAAGGAACGCGGGATCGCCGACTGGGAGGGGGCCTGCCGGGCCCTGCCCCTGCCCAAGTCCCCGTTGGCGTCCCTCGCCGCCGCGGTCGCCCGTATCAACGCCTATCAGTGGCACGAGGAGGACAAGGCCCGGGACACCAAGGCCTCGGACGCGGTCATCGCGCGCGTCAAGCGCGAGATCGACCGCTCCAATCAGAGGCGGGTCGACGCCGTCGAGGCGTTCGATTCCCTTCTGGAGGGGAAGCTCGCCGCCGCGGGGCTCACCCAGGATCCGGCCAGGCCGCTCAGCTCGGAGACGCCGGGGAGCCTGGTCGACCGTCTCTCCATCCTCGTCCTTAAGCACCGCCACATGTCCGAACAGCGCTCGCGGCGGGATATCACCCCCGAGCAGAAAGCCAAGTTCTCCTCTCGGGTGCAGACCCTGGCGGAGCAGCTCTCCGACCTGGCGGGCTGTCTGGACGCTCTGGTGGCGGACGTGGCGGGGCGCCGGCGCCGCTTCAAGACCTACTTTCAGCTCAAGATGTACAACGACCCCGAGACGAACCCTTTCCTGCGGAAGTAGCCAGCAGTTCCCGGGCCCGGGCCAGCACCTCCGGCACCGGCAGCTCGCGCAGAGGCTCCCTCCGGAGCGTCGCCGCGGCAGCCCCGAACGGGCGGTAGCGGCCGGGGTCGGTGGGGCCGAAAAGGGAGAGCACCGGGGCGCCGAGGGCCGCGGCCATGTGCCCCGGCCCGGAATCCCCGCCGACGAACAGGTCGGCGGCCGCGAGGAAGGGCTTCATCTCGGAGACGCTGCCCGGGACGATGGTCGCGAGCCCGGGCGGGAGCCCGCCGAAGGCGGCTCGCAGCGCCGGCTCCTCGCGCGGGGCGCTGAGCGCCGCGAAGCGGCAGGAAGGTCGCTCGCGCCCCAGGGCTTCCATGAACTCGCGCCAGCGCTCGAGCGGCCAGTTCTTCTCCGGGTCGCCCGTCACCGCGTGCACCGCGACGACGGTCGCGGCCGCCCCTCCTATCCCCGCTCGCCAGCGCGCCGCCGCCTCGCGCTGGGCGGGGGCGAGGCCGATGTCGGGGCGCAGGCAGTCGGCCGGCACGGGCCGGCCCTCCCAGCGCGAGAGCAGGTCCGCATGCTCCGAAACGACGTGCGCCGGTCCCGCGGGCAAGGGGAAAGCCCGGTTGAGGAAGAGCCCGCTGCGCCGGCGGCAGTGTCCGATCCGTTCCGGGATCCCGGCGGCCAGGCACGCCAGGGCGCGCTTCCAGTCGGCGTTCAGGACCAGGGCGGCGTCGTAGCCGACCTCCCGGATCTCCCCCAGGGCCCGGCGGAACGCCGCCAATCCGCCCGGCGGCCGGCCCGGCGCCTTGTCCCAGAACGGATCCGCCGCGTGCACCCGCAGCGCCGGGTCTTCGAAATCGAAGACCCCGCGCGCGTATTCCTTGACCCACAGACCCAGCTGCGCGCCGGGATGCAGGCGGCGCAGGGGGGCGAGGAGGGCGCTGCCCATCACGGCGTCGCCCAGATTATCCAAGACGACGACCAGTATCCGCCGCGGGGAAGGGTTGCCGGCCATGCGCCCGCAATCGTACCAAATGCGGGGCGGCCGGGACCCCGGCGCGCCCATTTGTTGTAGAATCCGTGCATGCGAGCGGCGAGATGGTGGCCGGCGTCGGCGACGCTGGTCTACCTCTGCCTGGCGGCCTTCACCTGGATGTTCTCCCAGGAGGGACTGCAGGCCGCGCCCCGGCTCCAGCCGAAATCCATGGACGAATCCTTCGCGCCCATGCGGCTGCGGGGCTCGCGGCCCGGGGGCGGGCGGGAGGGCGGCGGTCCCAAGGTCCCCTTCAGCCGCATCGTCCCGGATGAGGACGGCTATTCGCTCTCCTTCGGCTTCAAGAACTTCAACGGCGACGTCCTCACCCTGCAGGCGGCCCTGCCCGCCGGAGCGGTGGCGGAATCCGTCCGCGAGTTCGGGTTCAGCGGCGAACAGTTCGAAGCCCTGGACAAGTGGTACAAGAAGGCCCAGCAGACGGCCGTCGCGGAGGCCAACGAGCGATTCGTGAGCGGGCAGGTCACGGCGAAGTCGAAGCCGGAGCTCGCCAGCAAGATGGCTTTCATCAGGGAGCACAACGACGGCGTGCAGAAGCAGCTGGACGCCCAGCTGGCCCAGCTCTCGGAGGACTACCGCCGCAAGCGCATCGAGGTCTACACCAAGGGCGGGTTCCGCTTCCAGGCCCCCGGCAAGAACGTCGTCGAGGCGGACATCCCGGCCATGGTGCGCCGCAATTGGAAGCGCGTGCGCGGGGTGGCTCAGGGCTTCGCGGGCCTGGCCGAGGAGCAGGGCTACGAGTCGGAGGACCTGGTGGGGGCCGTCACCGCGATGGTCCAGACCTCCATGCGCTACGAGGTCCCCGCCGACCGCGAGGGCAATCGGGTCATGGGCGGGGTCCTGCCGCCTCCGAAATCCCTGTCCATGGGGCAGGGGGATTGCGACACCAAGACGGCCGTGATCGCGAGCATCCTGATGAACTGGCCGAACCTCAAGATGGTGGGGCTCGCCATCCCGGGGCACTATCTCATGGCGGTTCACCGCATCCCGCGCAACGGCGACGTCTTCATCGAGTACGAAGGCATCCCCTATGTGATGATCGAGTCGGCGGGGCCCGCCTGGCTGCCTCCGGGCGAGGTCGGGGAGACCACCTCGGACTATCTCGGCGCGGGGAATAATTTCCGGATACAGCCGCTCACTCTGTAGCGGCGCAGGGAGGGACGATGTTCTGGGTGCGATTGCTCATCAGTCTGGTGGAGTTCTCTCTTTCCATCGTGCTTTCGGTCCTCGTCGTGTACAGCAGCTACAAGGGCTTCGTGCGCCTGAACACGGCCTTCGACGCCGAGGTGGAGATCCGCAAGGGGAACGTCGCGGTCGCGGTGCTGATGGCCTCGCTCATGTACGGCGCCGCGCTCATCATGCGCGAATCCATCTATCCGGTGACCAGCATCGTGACCGTGGGCTTCATGGGCGGCGGCGGACACGGCTTCCCGGCGCTGGCGGCGTATGCTTTCGGCCACCTGATCCTCGGCTTCATCCTTTCGGTGGGCTGCGTCCAGATCGCGCTGCGCTTCTTCAACATCCTCTCGGGCTCCATCGACGAGGAGGAGGAGATCGGACGCGCCAACGTCGCGGTCGCCGTCCTGATGGGCGCGGTCATCCTGGTCGTCTCCCTCTTCATGCAGCAGGGGGTCAGCTCGCTCACCAAATCCCTCATCCCCCAGCCCAAGCTGGGGACCCTGCGCATGATGGAGTAGGATGTACCCTCTCCTGACCCTCGGCGAGCACACGGTCCGGGCCTACGGTCTCCTGGTGATCCTGGGGACGGTCATCGGGACGGTGTGGGCGCGAGCGCGGTACGAGGATATCCGCGGCCCGGAAGAGACCGACCTGCACTTCTGGACCCTGATCTACGCGCTCGTCCTGGGCGCCCTCGTCGGCGGGAAGCTGGGCTTCTTCATCGTGGAGTGGCGGGATTTCCTGGCCCATCCCGTCGCGCGCCTCGTCCGCTTGAATAACGGGTGGGTCTACTGGTTCGCCATCACCGGCTCCATGGCCGGGGGGTGGCTGTACCAGCAGTGGTTCAACCGGCGCCACCGGACCAAGCGGCGCTACCTCCCCATCGCGGACTACATCATCACCGCCCTCCCCATGGGGCACTGGCTCGGGCGGGTGGGCTGCTTCCTCAACGGCTGCTGCCACGGCCGGCCCACGGACCTCCCGTGGGGGGTCCGCTTCACGCACCGCGCCTCGGCCGTGCCCGACGCATTCCTGAACGTGCCGCTCCACCCGACCCAGCTCTACGAGGCCGGCTGCGAGCTCGCCCTGGCCCTCTTCCTGGCCCTCCACGTCCTGCCGGGCATCCGCCGCGGGCGCTACGCCTACGGCACGGCTTTCTTCGGGTATATCCTCCTCTACTCCGGCATGCGCTTCTGGGTCGAGTTCCTGCGCGGGGACGACCGGGGCGTCCTGCTCTGGCCGGTCCTTTCCCCCTCGCAGTGGTACTCCCTGGCCGGGATGCTCATCGCGGCCGTCATGCTGCGCCGCAACGGCGTGCGGGAGAGGGCTCCCGAGGGACGCAGTCCTTTCTATTCTTGAGGTATAATAGACCCATGCGCCTCTGGCTCCTCCTGCCGCTCCTGCTCGGCGCCGTCCCCGGCCCCCGGGCCGCCGCTCAGTCGTCCGACGGCGCCGTGACCTTCGGGGGCTCCGGGATCGGGCGCTCCGTGCGCATCGCCCCGGCGCGCTCCCGCGACGAGGTCTTCTTCCAGTTGGAGCCCAGCGACCCCATCGACGAGCCGTTCGCGTCGGTGGTGTTCCACGGGGAGATGCCGGACTCAGCCGTGGTCTTCGAGGTCTCGCGCCGGGGGGGCGGCGGGGGGGACTGGTCGGATTGGGGGCGGGCGACCGTTCATCGCCGCAAAGACGGGCGCTTCTGGGCCCGGGCGCGATTCTCCGACTCCCAGCCCGGACTGCTCCGGTTGCGCGCGCGCAACGGCGGGGTCCGCTCCGCTCACACCTTGGTCCTCTACGAGATGGATGCGGTGCCCCTGGAGCGCGAGGAGCCGGAGGGCGGGGTCTCTCCGGGGACCGGGACGCCGGGATCCCCCCGGCCCCTGCCGCTATGGACCGGCAGGGACCGTGCAAGAAGATGTTCTCCGGACGCACGGCCTCCCGTGGTCTCCCGCGAGGAGTGGGGGGCGCGGCCTCCCAAGAACCCGTTCCGTCCCCATCAGCCCGTGCGGATGACGCAGCACCACACCGCGGGCCGCCGGCCCGTCGCGCTCGAGGAGTCCCTGGCGGAGGTCCGCTTCATTCAGGAGTATCATCAGGACGGCCGCGGCTTCGACGACATCGGCTATCAATTCCTGATCGACGCCGAGGGGCGCATATTCCAGGGCCGTCCCGAGACCGTCGTAGGCGCCCACGTGAAGGGCTTCAACACCGGGAACGTGGGGATCTCGTTCATGGGATACCATCACCCGCCCTTCGACCATCCGGTGACTCCCGCCCAGTTGGAATCCCTGCGCGTGCTGGGGCGCTGGCTGATCTCGGCCTACGGCGTCCCCGCGGAGTCCTACCTGGGGCACCGCGACCTGGGGCAGACCGATTGTCCGGGGGACGGCCTCTACCGGCTCCTGGGCGGCGTGCGGGAGTCCTTCGCCCGGGAGCTTCCGGCGCGCGTCCTGGGGCCCGGGGAAACGCCGCGCGCTCCGGCCTTCTAATCGGTTATATCGGGGAAGAGGTAGACGTCGCGCCGCATCGGCTCGGCGCCGGCCCCTATCCAGGGTTCGTGCGCGGGTTTGGCGGAGCGCAGCTGGAGCCGGCTCCCCTGGGTCATGGATCGGAACGGCCGGTTAGGGGCATCGACAAAATAATCGGCCAGGTAATCGGGATGGTCGATCATCAGCCGGTAGCCTTGAGCGTCCCCGGGAAGGGAGACGCGGTAGAGCCCCCGCGAGTTGGTCGTCGTGTTGAAATCGTTCTCGTTGCGGATGCTGACGAAGAGCATCTGCGCCCCGCGCACGGCCTTGAAGGAGATGAGGTCGCGCACCGAACCCTCGTACACCCAGACGTCCCCCTGCTTGACCGCGGGGCGCGTCGGCTTCTTCTCGTCCGTCGCCCCGGAGGGCTCGCCGTCCTCGCCCGGTTCCTCCACCGGCTTCTGGGATTCCAGCATGGCGGCCATGCGCGGGTCGCCCATCAGGGGATCGGTGGAGGCGACCCCGGGCCGGGCGGCGGGCTGGGCCCCGGACGAGATGGCGGGGGCGGGCGTCGGGGCCGCGGCGGGCTGCGCCGGGGCGGCGGGCGGCTCCTCCGCCGCCTGCGGCGGCGGCGGCGGAGTCGGCTTCGGGACGTAGAAGAGGTAGCCGGCATAGCCCATGACGCAGGCGGCCGCCAGCGGGCCGAGGATCTTCAGGATGCTCCGCTTCGGGATCACGGGCACTTCGAAGCCGTCGTCGGAGGCCGGGGGGCCGTCGGGCGGGATGGGCTGGGGCTCCGGGACGGACGGCGGCGGCCCGACCGGCATGACGTCGGGGATCGACATCTCGTCGCTGAGGTCTTGCAGCTGCGGCTCCCCGGACTGGGCCTCTCCCGGGACCGGCGGGGTGAAGCGCTCGGACGGGTCCTCAGCGGGAGCTGCGCCTTCCCGCGCGGGGGGGGCCGTCGGCGCGGCGTCCGCGGAGGCCTCGGGAGCGCCCTCCGGACCGGGGTCCCCCACCATGAAATTGCAGAACGGACAGCTCTTAGCGGTATCCTGGATGTCGAACTGGCAGTTCTGGCACTTCATGGGCCCCGCGTCCCCCCGCCTACTGCGCCAACGACGCCAGCCTTTCCTCGAAGCAGTTCCTGGGGGAGGCGCCCTCGCCTTCCAGCAGGAAGTATTTGCTCGCCTTGGTGGAGAGGATGACGAGGCAGTTCGCCGGCACGCCGGCCCGCTGATAGGCCGTGAGCTTGTGGTGGCCGTCGAGGACGAAGCCGGCGAAGAAGGAATGCAGATTCTTGTTCTGTCCGGTCGACACGGACTCGGGGATGGCGCGCTGCAGGAGGCCCAGCACCAGGATCCGGGGGCGGTCTCCCTGCGCGATCATCTGCTGGTAGAGGCGGATGTTCTCGGGCTTCAGCCTCTGCAGCGGGACGAGGGGGATGAGGAAGTCGAACTGCTTCTCCACGATCGGCTCGTGCCGGTAGATGCGCGGGGTCTTGCCCTCGTAATGCTCCCAACCGGAGAGGATGTCCTCGGCGGCCGGATCCTCGATGTCCCATATCTCGTGGAACTCGCCGTTGTGGAAGTAGGAGTTCTCGTCGTCCGACTTGTAGGGCCCGATGAGGTTGATGGCGGTGTTGAAGACGTAATGTTCGCCCTTCTCCATCAGGTCGATCACCGGGCTGATGTCGTGGAGGAGGTCCGCGTCGAGCGGCCGGGGGACGGAGAGGGATTTGGGGAGGTTGACGATCTTCTTCTGCGAGAAGAGCTTGGGCTCCTGGAGGCACTTGAACCAGAAATGGCAGGTGTCGCAGTCGTTGCCGATCTCGAACTGCTTGCGGCCGCTGATTTCTAGATACAGGGAATTGGCCTGTCCCTGCTTCTTGCTCACCCCGACTCGGAAGAAGCCCTTGCCGTTGCCGCTCTTGACCTTCCACAGGCCGGGGCGCACTTCGACGGGTTTCGTGTCCGAAGCCATCGATTCCGGCTTCATAGGCAAATCCTCCTCGCGTATTGTAGAGGATAAACCCGCCCTCCGCAACCCCCGTCTCCCCCGTCTCCCCATTCACCCGGGCTCCAAGCCCGCACGCCCGCAGCGTTAGAGGGAATGGCGGCGCGGATGTGGGGGCGCGGGGCTGACCTGGACTGGGCCGACCGGATTTCGCGAGCGGCGCAGACCACATTCAGCGCCGCGAAGCGCTAAGCGAGGCCGCAGGGCCGAGCGGTCCGGAAGGCCCAGTCCGGGTCAGCCCCGCTCCTCGCCTGCCGGGTCCGGCGAATTGTGTATACTCTTTGACATGGACGAGCGCCTGAAGGAGCGCCTCTTCGCGTGCATCTTCCACGACTCCGACGAGGCCGTGGTCGGCCTCGACGCCGCGCGCGCCGTGCAGACCTGGTCCCGCGGCGCGGGCGAGTTCCTCTGCGTCCCCCGCGAGAATGCCGTCGGCCGCCCTTTCTCGGAGTTCTTCCCCACGGTCGCGGAGTGCGACGGGGCCCTCGACGCGGCGGGCGGCGTCCAGGCGCTCAAGAACTATTCCGCGCGGATGCTCCGCGGCGACGGCGTGGTCGAGAAGGTCTTCCTCACCGTCCACGTCCTGGGCGACCCCGTCGACGCCTATCTCGTGCTGCTCACCCCTTCCGTCGTGGACTTCGACGTGACCCCGGAGCACAAGGCCATCCAGCAGGCCCTGGCCCGGATGGAACGCTTCAGCATGGTCGGCCGCATGGCGACCGCCTTCGCCCACGAGATGCGCACCCCGCTCCACGTGATCTCCAGCTCCTCGGAATTCGCGCTGCAGTTCCTGTCCCCGGGCGACAAGCTCAAGGACAGCCTGGAGATGATCCTGCGCAACGCCCGCTACGCGGCCCTGTCCATCCGGGCCCTCCTGGACTTCGCGAAGCTGGGGAAGTCCCAGATGCGCGAGGGCTCCATCAATGCCGTGGTCCAGACCGTGCTCCGCCTCGTGGAAAAGACCTGCCAGAAGCGGCGCATCGAACTGGTGGTGGAATTGAGCGAGGTGCGCAGCCTCCTCATCGACGACCAGCAGATCCGCGCCGTCCTGCACAACCTGGTGGTGAACGCCATCGAGGCCATGCCCCGGGGGGGAAGCCTGCGGGTCCGCAGCGCTCCGGACAACGGCGGCGTGCGGCTCGAGATATCGGACACCGGGGTCGGCATGTCCGCGGAGGTGCGGGCCAAGATCGACGCTCCCTTCTTCACCACGAAGGAGGACGGCACCGGCCTCGGCATCTACCTCGCCAAGCGCGTGCTGGCCGAACACGGCGCCACGATGGCCTTCGAGACCCAGCCCGGCCGGGGCACCACCGTGAACGTCCACTTTCCCGCGGAACGCTCCGGCACCTAGCCTCCCGGGCCCCGATTCCGTTAAAGAATCCGCAATCTTTTCCCTATATCATCCCAGGGTGCGGTCCTCGCCGAGAGCGGCCCTTGCGGCCGCGGCATGTCGATTCCCAGCGTCGTCGTCGGAGCGGAGCCGTTCTTGGAGAGCCGTGCGCCCCATCGTGGGGGGCTTGAGAGAGTGCCTGGAGGCGTGACATATGAATCCGTGGGATGAAGAACAATTCAAAGAGATCACCGACTTAGAGGCGGCTAGACTTGCGATCCGGGGGGCCGTGGCCACGATCCGCGACCTCCAGGATCTCAACGTCCGCCTCAAGGGCACTCTCCAGGAATCCAAGAACAAGGAACAGCTCGTCGCGCAGGAGAACGTCGAGCTCCGCAAGCAGGTCGAGACTTGGCAGACGGAGGCGAAGAACTGGGAGGAGGAACGGCGCAAGCAGGAGGGGAGCACGGAGCGCTGGCGGGACCGCATCCGCCTGGAGGTCCGGGAAGAGGAGCGGCATCGCGTGGAGGGCGAACGCCGCCGCACCGAGGAGGAGCTGGCCGCCCTGACCGCCCAGGTCCAGCAGTGGCGCGAGAGCCTGCAGTCGAAGGAGGGGGAGCGGCGGCAGCTGCGCCGGGCCTTGGAGGAGCGCGACGCCCAGCTCATGAGCGCGCAGCGCGAGAAGGCCGAGCTCGCCGCCCGCTACCAGAAGGACCAGGAGCTGGTCCTGCGCCTGCGCCAGAAGCGCGACGAGGAGATCCTCAACACCCTCAAGAACCGTGAGGCCGAACTGGAGATGAAGGAGCGCGAGCTCCTCGAACTCAAGCGCAAGAACGAGGAGTTCCAGCGCGTCCTGGCCGCGACCGCCCAGGAAGGCGAGCTCAAGGCTCAGCGCCGCGAGGAGTCGCTGGTCAAGGAGTACCGCGCCAAGGAGCTGTCGCTCCAGGAGAAGTACAACAAGCGCGAGGCCGAGCTGCAGGCCGCCTGGGCCGAGCTGGAGAACGGGCTCTGGTCCCGCACCAAGGAGGCCCGCGAGAAGCTGGACCGCGCCGTCGAGAAGCAGTTCTCGGAGCGCGCCCGCGCCCTCGCCGACCGCTCCGCTGAGATCGAGACCCTGTTGGAGACGCGCCGCCGGGAGCTGGAGGAGGCCTTCCAGACCCGCGTGGCCGAAGTCGAGACCCGCTACGCCGCCCTGGAGGGCGAGCTCCGCGACCGGCAGGTCCGGCAGGAAGCGCAGTCCCTGCAGCGCTTCGAGGCCGAGCTGGAAAAGGAGAAGTCCGCCGCCGCCGAGCAGGCGCGCGGCCGCGCCAAGGCCCTGGAGGAGGAATACCGGTCCCGCTGCCGCGAGCTGGACCAGCGCGAGAGCGCCGTGGAGAGGGAGGCCGAGCGCCTGCGCATGTCGCTGGAAGCCGAGTTCAACGCGCGGTCCGCCGAAGGCGTCAACAAGCTGCAGGCGAGGGAGAAGGCCCTGGAGGAATCCTTCCAGGCCCGCCACATCGAGCTGCAGGAAGGGGTGCTCGCGAAGGAGAACTCCCTGCGCGATGAGTGGACCCGGCGCAAGGTGGAGCTCCTGGAGGAGCACGAGGGTGCGGTCGCCGCCGAACGCGCCTCGCTCCAGGCGGAATTCGCGGCCCGCTCCCGGGCCGTGGACCAGGCCTTCGCGGCCAAGGTCGCGGAGACCGAGCGCAATCAGCAGGTGGCCGAGGAGCAGTTCAAGGCCTGGAAGCAGACGGTGATCGCCGACTGCATCCTTAAGGAGAAGAACCTCGACAAGCAGTGGTTCCAGCGCGAGGCGGAACTCGTGCGGCGCTACGAACTGGCCTTGGAGCAGGAACGCTCCGCGGCCAAGGTCGAGCTGTCCCGGATGAAGGAGGAGTTCGACCTGCGGCGCCAGCGCGAGGAAGCGGAGCTGTTCGCGCGGTCCGAGAAGCTCAAGCAGGACTATGCGCGCGTCGAATCCGAGCTCAAGACGGCGTACGAGCGCCGCGAGTTGGAGCTGCGCGAGCGCCGCGACGCGGAGCTGCGGGAGTTCAAGGAAGCCTCCCGCACCCATCTGCTGCAGCAGGCCCGCCACTTGGAGGCGGAGCACGAACGCCGCGCCGCCGAGTGGAAGGCCGAGACGCGCAAGCTCAAGGAGGTCCAGCAGGGGGAGCTCCTCGAACGCGAGAAGCGGCTCTCCGAGCTGGACCTCGAGGTCGTCCGGCTGAAGGAGGAGTGCGCGCGCCTCCTGGCCGAGAAGCAGGCGGTCTGGGAGGAGTTCCAGGCGCGCGAGCGCAAGGTCGAGGGCGAGCGTCTGGCCCTCATCGAGGGACAGCAGGAGCGCGAGGCCCAGCGCGAGGCGAAGTATCTGGAGATGGAGAGCTCTCTCCAGTCGCTCTGGACCCGGAAAGAAGAAGGCTATCTGGACCAGCATCAGAAGGCCCTGGAGGCGCAGGCCCAGCGCTTCGCCGAGGCCATCCAGGAGCGCGACGCCCAGGTGGAGTCCGAACGCCGGACGCACAAGGAAGACCTCGCCCATGCCGAAGCCCGGCTGGACGCCCGCTTCGAGGCCTGGAAGGTTTCGCACGTCGCCGCCGTGGAGAAGGAGAAGGAGGAGTGGCTGGAGCGCCATCGCCGGATGCTGGCGCGGGAAAGCGAGCAGCAGAAGGCCGAGGCCGCGGCGCACCTGCAGACGCTCAACGGCGAGTCCGCCGGCCGGGAGGCCGAGCTGGCCAAGCGCCGCGAGGCGGTGGAGGATCAGCACCGACGGCGCGAAGCCGAACTCGCCGAGGAGTGGCGCGTCAAGGAGAAACGCTTCGTCGCGGAACAGCAGGAGACCCTGACCCGGGAACGGACCGCCCTCGACCAGCTCTACCGCGGCCGCGAGGAGACCCTGCACGGGAACTACCTGAGCCTGGAGAAGCAGCTCAAGGCCGATTGGGCGCACCGGGCCCAGCTCCAGCAGGAGGAGGCCGCCGAGAAGCTCAAGACCGCCATGAAGGCGGCCGAAGACGACCTCCAGCGCCGCGTGCGGCAGTGGGAGGAGGAGTCCGAATTCAAGCTCGCCGCGCGGCTGGAGTCCGAGCGGACGGCCCTGCGCGAGGAGGGTGAGCGCCGCGCCCTGGAGGCGGAGAAGCTCCGCTCCCAACTGCAGAAGGAGTTCCTGGCCAAGGAGGCGCGCCTGGAGCGGGCGCATCTGGACCGGGAAGGGGCTCTCGACCAGCAGTGGCAGGAGCGGGAGGCCGAGCTGCACGCCCAGGTCTCCGCCGAGCGCGACAACTATCAGGCGCGCCTCAGCCAGGAGACGACCCGCCTGCAGGGCGAGCTCGAGGTCCGCTTCGAGGCTTGGAAGCGCGCGCATCTCGCCACCGTGGAGAAGGAGCAGGAGGAGTGGCTGGAGCGGCACCGCCGCATGATCGCGCGGGAGCGCGACCAGCTCAAGTCCGAGGCCGCCGCGCATCTCGAGGCGCTGAACTCCGAATCGGCCGGCCGGGAAGCCGAGTTGGCCAAGCGCCGGGAGGCGCTGGAAGCCTGGCACCGCAAGCGGGAGGAGGAACTCGGTTCGGAGTGGCGCATCAAGGAGAAGCGCTTCGTGGAGGACCAGCAGCAGACCCTGGCCCGGGAACGGCAGGCGCTCGACGAGCTCTACCGCGGGCGCGAGGAGACCCTGCACGGAAACTATCTGAGCCTGGAGCAGCAGCTGAAGGAGGACTGGGCGCACAAGGCCCAACTCCAGCGTGAGGAGGCGGAGGAGCGGGCGAAGCGCTCGCTGGCCGAGAAGGAGGACGCCCTCCAGCGCCGCGTGCGGCAGTGGGAGGAGGAAGCCGAGCTCAAGCTCGCCGCGCGGCTGGAGTCCGAGCGGACGGCCCTGCGCGAGGAGGACGAGCGCCGGGCGCTGGAGGCGGAGAAGCTCCGGTCCCAGCTGCAGAAGGAGCTCTTGGCCAAGGAGGCGCGCCTGGAGCGAGCGCACCTGGACCGGGAAGGGGCTCTCGACAAGCAGTGGAAGGAGCGGGAGGCCGAACTGCTGGCCCAGGTCGCCACGGAACGGGAGAACTACCGGGCCCGGCTGCAGTACGAGACCGACCGCCTGCAGGGAGAACTGCGGCAGACCGTCTCCCAGCAGGAGTCGCGCAGTCAGGACGAGCGCAAGAAGCTGGAGGCGGATTACGAGGCGCGGCTCACCCACGCCCGCGACGAGCTCCAGCGGCAGAACGACGCCTGGGTGGACCAGCAGCGCCGCATGATGGCCAAGGAGCGGGACCGCCAGCAGGCGGAGCATCAGGCCGCCATGGAGACCCATTCCGCGGACCTCGCGGCCCGGATGGCGGAGCTGGCCCAGCGGCGCGCCGCGCTGGAGGCCGAGTTCAAGAAGAAGGAGGACGTCCTCAAGGAGGAGCTGCGCGCGCGGGAAGCCCAGCTCTCGACGGAGCTCCAGACGCGCAGCTCGCAGGAGCGGGCCGCGCTGGACGCCCTCTACCGCCAGCGGGAGGAGTCCGTCCACCAGAACTACCTCCATCTGGAGACCGAGCTCAAGACCGAGTGGGAGCAGAAGCAGGACCAGCTCAAGCGCGAGGCCGACGAGCGGCTGGCCAAGGAGCTGAAGGACTTCACCGAGCGGCTGGCCGAGCGGGAGGCCCGCTGGGAGGAGGACTCCAAGCGCAAGCTCTCCGGCCTCACAGAGAGTCAGCGCGCCGCCCTGCAGACCGAGTTCGAGGCCAAGCAGCGGGAACTGGAGACGCTCCGCCTGGCCGTGCAGAGCCAGAGCCAGGACCACGAGACGGAGCTCGAGAACGCGTACGCCCACCGTCTCGCGGAGCTGGAGTCCGACCACCGCAAGCGGGAGACCGCGGCCAAGAAGGAGCGCGACCAGGCGATGGACCGCCTGGAGCGGCGCAAGATACAGCTCGAGGAGGATTTTCGGGAGGGCGAGCGGGCGCTGGAGGTCCGTCAGCACGAAGCCGAGCTCGTCCTGCGCAGCCGCGAGGAGGCGCTGGAGCGGGAACGGGCCGGCTTCATCCAGGAAGCCGAATCGCAGCGGCGTGAACTGGAGAAGGCGGCCGCCGAATCCGAGAAGACGCGCAAGGAGCGCGAGATCGCGCTGGAGCGCGAGTTCACCCAGCGCCGCGAGGACGTGGAAGCGGCCTTCGCCTCGAAGGAGGCGGAGCTCCGGGCCGTTCTCGCCGAGGAGCGCCGCCGCCTCGCGCTGGAGAAAGAGGCGCAGGGGCGCGAGGCCGCGTCCCTGCAGGCGGACTTTTCGGCCAAGCAGAAGTCCCTGGAGGCCCTGCGCGCTTCCCTTGAGGAGAAGTCCCAGACGTCGGAAGCCGAACGGCTGAAGGCCTTCGAGGCCCGCCAGGAGCGGCTGGAGCGCGAGTTCGGCAAGGGCCGGGCGTCCATGGAAGCCGAGTACGCCGCCAGAGAAGCGGCGTTGAAGACCGCGCTCGCCGAGGAACGCCGCCGCCTCGCCCAGGAAAAGGAAGTCCAGGGACGCGAAGCCGCCTCCTTGCAGGCCGATCTCGCGGTCAAGCAGAGGGCCGCGGAGGCGCTGCGCGTCTCCCTCGAGGAGAAGTTCCTCGCCGCGGAGACCGAACTGCAGGAGACCTTCAAGGAGCGCCTGGAGCAGGCGGAGGGCGCGGCGCGCAAGCGGGAGGCGGAGTCCGCGGCCCGTGTGCAGGCGGAGCGCAAGGCCATGCAGGAGGACCTCGAACGGCGCGCCGCGATGCTCGACGCCGAGGCGGCCTCCCGGTCCGCGGAGTCGGAAGCGGGGCTGCGGCGGCGCGAGTCGGAACTGGCGCAGGAGAAGGAGCGCGTCGAGGCGCGCGCCGCCCAGCGCGAGAAGGAGGCGGAGGCCGCGAAGGTGCAGTCGCGGCTCTCCCTGCAGGAGCGGGAGGCCCAGCTCGCCGCCGACTTCGAGGAAAGGGCGGCCGTGCTGCGCGCCGCCGTCGCGACGCGCGAGGGCGAACTGGCCAAGCGGGAGAAGGCCTTGGAGGATTCCCGGCTCACGCTGGAGCAGCAGATCCGCGAGAAGGAGACGGAACTCGAGCGGACGCAGGAGGCGCGCGAAGCGCGTCTCAACTCCGCGCTCTCCAAGCGCGAGGCGGACGCCGCCGCCAAGACCCAGGTCGAGCGGCAAGCCCTGCGCGAGGAGCTGGAGCACCGCCGCGCGATGCTCGAGGCGGAGTTCGCGGAACGGCGCGGCAAGCTGGAGACCGCGATCCGCCAGAAGGAGACGGAACTGGTCGGGGTCCGCGAGCGGCTGGAGACCCAGACCGCCCAGCGGGCGGCGGAGCTGGAGACGGCCAAGCTGCAGGTCGAGCGCAGCCTCCGCGACCGGGAGATCCAGCTGGAGCGGGCTTTCCAGACCAAGGAGGAGGTCCTGCGCGGGGAGGTCGCCCGGCGGGAGGGAGAGATCAAGTCCGCGGCCGAGGCGGCCAAGGACGCCGTGGCCGGGAAGGAGGCCGAGGTCGAGCAGGGGGCCCGCGACCTGGAGTCCTTGCGCGCGGCGTTCGAGGCGGAGCGGGGGACGCGGCTGGAGGAGCTGGAGGAGTCCTTCCAGGCGCGCGCCGAAGCCCTGGCCCGGGAGCACGCGGAGCGGGAAGCCGGAGTGTCGCGCAAGCTCCGGGAGCTCGAGCACCTCAAAGGCCAGCTCGTGTCGGAGTACCGGGACCGGGAGAAGCATCTCCAGGCCGCGGCGGCCGAGCGGGAGACGGGCTTGCGCAAGGCGATGGAGCAGCGCGAGGCCGAGGCCGACTCGCGTCTGGAGGCGGAGCGCGAGGCTCTGCGCCAGGATTGGGCCAAGGCCAAGGGCGACCTGGAGGCGCAGCAGGAGGAGTCCCGCAAGCGCCTGAAGGAGCTCGCAGGCGAGCTCCGCGAGGACTTCGCCAAGAAAGAGGTCGTCCTGCGCGCCGAGGCCGCCAAGCACGAGGCGGAGCGGCAGGTCGAGATCGACGAGCTCCGGCTGTCCGTGGCGGCCGAGAGGGAGGAACTGGTCCGGAGCCAGACCGCGCTGGAATCCAAACGCGCGGAGCTGGAAGGCAAGTTCCGCGACCGGGAGAAGGTCCTCCAGAAGGAGTACCTGGCCAAGGAGTCGGAGCTGGAGCGGCTCTGGATGCGCCGGGAAGAGGAACTCCTCAAGCAGGTGGCCGAGACCCAGGAGAGCCAGCGGGCGGAGCTGCAGAAATCCTCTGAGGACATGCATGCGGTCCTGCGCCAGGAACTGGCCAGGCGCGAGGAGCGGCTGGAGGACGAGCGGAAGGCGCTGGAGGAGGATTTCCTGCGCAAGGAGGCCGACCTCCGGGCGGCCATCCAGCGCGAGGAGCGGCTCCGGTCCGACCGGGTCCTCAAGGCCAAGGATGCCGAGATCCGCCGGCAGACCGAGCAGAAAGCCGAGGAGTTCCGCGAGCACGCGGAGCGGCTCGATGCCGGGGTGCGCGAGCGCGAGGCGGCGCTGGAAGCGCAGTTCAAGGAGCGCCAGGCGGCGCTGGAAGCGGACTTCCAGGAGCGTCTGGCGGGGGAGCGGGACCTCCTGCAGGAGGCCCGGAGCGCGCTGGAGAAGGAGGCGGCTCGTCGGCGCCAGGAGCTGGAAAGGGAGAATTCCGCGAAAATGCTGGAAAAAGGCTCGGAATTGAAAGCGGAAAATGCTAAAAAGATTGGCTCCGAACGTGCGGCGCTGGAAGTCGAGTTCCAACGGCGCCGCGAGGAGCTGGAAGAGCGGTCGCGGGAGCAGGTGGAGGAGACGGTCCGCCTGCGCACCGAGTCGCTGGAGGCGGAGCGGCGGAAGCTCCAGGCGCGGGAAGAGGAACTCCGCTCACGGGAGGCTTCCGTCGAGAAGCGCGTCCAGGCTTCCTTCACCGTGAAGGAAGCGGAGCTCAGCCAGAAGCGCGAGGAAGTCGAGGAACTGCTGCGGGGTTCGGATAAACGCCTGCGGGAGCGGTTGGAGAAGGCGGAGGCGGAGATCGAGAGCCGCCGCCGGGCGATGGAGGAATCACTGAAGGTCCGGGAACGGGCGCTCGCGGCGAGCGAGAAGAAGGCCGCCGGGGCCGAGGAAGAACTGGCCAAGCGGCGCTCGGAGCTGAAGGAGCTCCGGGACCGTCTGCTCGCGTCGATGAAGCCGGAAGGCCCGGCCGGACGCCTGCCGCAGGAGGCGTTCGAGACCGAGCTCAACGACCTGGTCTTCGGCGTGGCCCATCAGGTGCGCAACCCGCTGGGCATCATCCGGAGCCTGGCCGAGGACCGCCTCTCCGGCCTCTGGGTGGGGACCAAGGAACGGTCCGCGATGGAGGCGATACTGCGCGCCATCGGGACCCTGCAGGAGCGGCTGGAGCAGCTCGTGGACTTCACGCGGCCGCTCAACCTGAAGCCCGAGAGCCTGGGCGCCGCGCAATGGCTGACCCCCGCGCTCGCCGACGTCGAGCGGCGCTGCGCGCAGAAGGGGATCCGGGTCGTCGCCGAGGTCGCCGAGGGCCTGCCGCGCGTGCGCGGGGACTCGGGGCGCCTGAAGGAGGCCGTGCAGCAGCTGCTGATGAACGCGATCGAAGCCATGGAGGCGGGGGGCACCCTGACCGTGTCCGCGCGGCCCGACCAGGAGCGCGGCTCGGTCCGGATCATCGTCTCCGACACGGGCGCCGGCGTGGCCCCGGAGCATCTGAAGGACGTCGGGCGCCCGTTCTTCTCGACGAAGACCGGCGGCGTCGGCCTGGGCATCGCGATCGCCCGGCGCATCGCGACGGCCTTGGGAGGCTCGCTGGAGTTCCGGAGCCGGCGCGGCGAAGGGAGCACGGCGGTCATGAACCTGCCCACGGAGAGGAAGAGGAACTGAAAATGGCGCGCATCCTGGTGGTCGACGACGAAGCGGACATGCGCATGGCGCTGTCCAACGTCCTCAGCCGCAACGGGCATCAGGTCTTCGAGGCCGCGGACGGCCCGACGGGACTGGAGTTCCTGGCCCGGGAGGGCGCGGACGTCGTCCTGCTGGACATGCGTCTGCCGGGGATGGACGGCCTCCAGATACTCCGGACCCTGCGCGAGACCGACCGCCGGACCCCGGTCATCATGGTGACGGGGTACGGGAGCGTGGAGTCGGCCGTGGAGGTCATGCAGCTGGGGGCCGCGCACTATCTGGCCAAGCCCTTCAGCAACCAGGAGCTCCTGGACACGGTGGAGCGGATCGTGCATGGCGGCAAACTCCCCGAGCCGGTGGGAGTCCTCGGCCGCCGGCTGGCGCTGAAGCTCCGCGGCGGGGAGTTGTCGGCCGCGGAGCCTCCCCGTCCCGGCGCCCTGGTCGCGTCGCCCCCGGCTCCGGCTCCGGAAGGGCCGCTCCTGCGCTGGCTGCCCGCCGTCGTCCTGCTGACCGTGTGCCTGGCGGCCCTCGGATTCTTCTGGTCCAAGCAGTACCGCCTGCAGGGGCGGGACTATCCCATCCTTAACGAGCACCCCACGGGGCTGGTCTGGCGGGGCGAGCGCCTCTTCGTCGCGGACTGGCTCGCGCAATCCGTCCAGGAATACGCCGTGCGGGGCGGACGCCTCGAACCGGTGCGCTCGGTCCGCCTGCCGGGGAGCCACATCACCGGCCTCGCGGTCTCCGATGAGAACCTCTTCGTGTGCGACTCCTGGAGGCGGACCATCGAGGTGCGGCGCCTGGACGAACGCTTCAGCCTCGTGCGCAGCCTATCCAGCCCCGGGCCGAACCCCTCCGGCCTGTATTGGGACGGACAGCATCTCTGGTCCAGCGATTCCAGCACCGGACGCTTCTACCGGCATGAGGCCAAGGCCGGGATGACCGTGCTGGAGAACTATCTGGCGCCGGGCCGCTCGCCGGCCTCGATGTTCAAGGACGATTCCTTCTTCTGGTCCACCGACTCGGAGACCCGTCTCCTGTACCGTCACCGTCTCGATTCCAAGCTCCGGGTCCTGGCGGTCTACAGCCTCCCGCTCCTGGACCGCGGGCCGGCGTCGCTCTCCGCCTTCACCCTGACCCGCGACGTCGCCTGGCTGGGGCGCGACGGCGAAGGAAGCATCTACTCCCGGCCCATCGCCGCCTTCGTCGAGAACATCAGGAGGGACCTGCAATGAGAACCCGGCTTCCCGGCGCTCCGCGTTGCGGCTTCTGGGTCCTCGCCTTGGTCCTGCTGGCGGCTCCCCTGCGGGCGGAACTCCTGCAGTGCCGCGGCGAGCTGAAGGACGGCGCCGGGCGTCCCCAGAACGGGACCTTCCTGCTCTTCTTCCGGGTCTGGGACGCCGGCGGCGCGGGCAGCCTGCTCTGGGAGGAGGGGCGCTACGTCGCCGTCCAGAACGGGGAGTTCTCCGCCGTCATGGGCGACCGCCTGCCGCTCCCGGAGGGGCTGGCGGGCCGCTCGCACCGGTTCGGCATCGAGCCCCCGCCCGGGACGGGCTGGTCCGCCACGGTGCGGGAATCCTCGGTTTCCGGCGCGCCCGCGGCTCCGCCGGTCGGCGTCGCGCCGGCGACGGCTCCGGTCGTCGCTCCGGCTCCGACCCCTGCCGCCGCCCCCATCACGGTCCCCGTCGCGGCGCCGGCTCCGGTCCCCGCTCCAGCCGCCCCGGCCCCGGCCCCGGCCCCGGTGGGCGCCGTTCCGTCTTCGGCCGCCGCTCAGGTTCCGGCCGAATTCGTGCAGCGCGACCTGGCCATGGTGAAGGAAGAGGCGCTCAAGGCCAAACAGGAGGCGGAGCAGGCCAAGCGCCGGCTCGACCAATTGGAAAAGGCCATGCAGGATCGGGTATCCTTAGAGAAGGGACCGCAGTCGGAGGCCTCCGAGGTGGGGATCCATGTGGTCCAGCCCGGAGAGACGCTGCGCAGCATCGCCATCAAGGTGTACGGCGAAGCGGACCGTTGGAGCGAACTCTATGAAGCCAACCGCGAACGGCTCCAGAGAGGCGGGGAATTGACCCCGGGACAGAAACTGGTGGTGCCGGCCTTCGTGCGATGAACAGACTCGGCCTCGCTCTCGCTCTCCTGACCGCCCCGGGCGCGGCGTCCGCCCAGCCGCCCGTCGACGGGCCGGCGCTCCTGGTGATCGGCTTCCAGGATACCCTCGACCTGCAGGTGGGCGGACAGCTCATCCATCTCAAGCCCGACCTCCCCGGCTACGCCATCCCCCGCGGCGTCCAGGTGACCGTGCTCCAGGGCGACGCGACCCTCCTCTCGGGCGGGACCACATTGCGCGCGGACCAGGGCGACAGCTTCACCTACCTGCTTTCCGACGGCCGGGCCGAGGTCCTGGTCCACTCCGGAGAAATGCCGGTGACTCCGCCCTCCGGAGCCGCGGCGGCCGCGACGGCCGGCCGCATCATGGCCCTCACCGGCCCGGACGCGGGCAAGGTCACCGGAGCCCCCGCGGTCCCGGCGCCCCCGGCCGCGGTCGCGAAGGAATGGGACCCCCTCCAGGCCATCGCCGCCGGCGTGTCCAAGCTTGCCGAGTTCAAGACCCCGGACATGCGCTACGTGATCGACCTGCACCCCTACTACGGCCTCACCCAGACCTACGACGACAACATCTACCTCGTGCCCCCGGACAAGGCCGACGGAAGCCGGGTGGGCGGCGGCGTGCGCGGCTCCTGGATCACCACCAACGTCCTCGGGTCCAAGCTCGCCATGCCCTTCAGCCGCCGCCAGCGGCTGGAGCTCGACTACAAGGCCAAACTGGTGAATTACACATCCCAGCCCCGCGCCAACAACGCGGTGGACCAGTACGTGGACCTGGCCTACGCCCAGACCGGCCGGCGGGGGACGGACTGGCGCGTGTGGGACTCCTACAAGAACACGGAGGACCCGGCGTTCAGCGAGCTGGTCGCCCGCCAGCGGCGCTTCGAGAACGAGGTCGGCGGCCGGGTCTCCGTGGCGCGCAGCCGGCTCTTCGTGTTCGGCCTGGACGGGCGCCACCGGATGCACCGCTACCTCAACGACGCCCTGGCCTCGTCCTTGAACCGCTACGAGCTCTCCGCGGGGTTCGAGGCCGGGATCCGGCTGCAGCCCAAGACCCGGCTCTTCCTGGCCTACCGCCGGGAGGCCATCCACTATTCCGCCGGGGCGCAGAACCATTCCAAGTCCCACTCGGCCGGAGCGGGCATCGACGGCCGGCTCACCTCCAAGCTCACCGGGCGGGCCCAGGCGGACCTGCAGTTCCGGCGCTACGACGCCGCACCCGCGGGGGGGGACAAGGAGATCGTCAACCTGCTGACCTCCATCCGGCTGGGCTACAAGCTGGCGCGCCGGACGGACCTGCGCTTCTCGGCCGCCCGCAGCGTGCAGGAGACCACCTTCGACGCGGCGCGCAACCGCTACTACGTCGCGTCGAGCCTCGGCCTGGGGGCGACCCACGACTACCGGAAGCTGCGCCTGACCGCGGACGGGAGCTTCGAGACCGACCGCTATCCGGAGGCCTCGACCCGGGGCGGGAAGACGGCCAATCGGCGCGACGACGTCTATTCCGGGAGCGCGGGCCTCGCCTACAAGATACGGCCCTGGCTGAACGTCGGGTTGTCCTACCAGCGGCTCCAGCGCCACTCGCGCTTCGCCGACGATTTCGATTACCGGGACAACCGGACTTCGCTGACCCTCAACATCGCTTTGTAAGGACCCGGGGCAGGGAAGCCCCGGCGGAAAGGAAGAACTGGATGCCTTCCGGTCCCGTCAGCCCCATCTCCGTCACCTTGTCGGCCTGCACCAGGACGATCTCCCCGAGATACAGGTGGTTGGTGGGCACATAGACGACCGCGACTTCCTCTCCCGGGCCGCCCGCAGCCTCCAGACGCACGTGGTTGGTCAGGAACCCGAACTTGCGCACCCCGGGGCCCGGGTGCTCGATCATCACCAGGCTCTTGAACGGCATCTTGTCCCGGGAGGAGAAGGCCTCGGTCATCTGCTTGGCGGTCCGGTACAGGAAGTTGAGGACCGGGATGTGCAGGAAGAGCTCCTCGACCACGAACAGGAGCTGCCGTCCCAGGATGTTGGTGCTCAGGAACCCGGTCAGGAAGACCACGAAGAAGGCGGTGATGAGGCCGAGGCCGGGGATGCGGTAGCCGATGAGGGCCACGATGATGGGCCCCACCACGTAGTCCACCAGGGAGACGAACCACAGAAGGAGGATCAGCGTCACGCTGATGGGCGCGAGGATGATGATGCCCGTCAGGAGATAGCGCTTGATCCGGCGTCCGAGCCCGGCCGACTCTTCCATTCCGATGAATATAACATTTTCCCGTCAGGGGGTCGCCAGGGCGGGCGGCTCGAGTGCGAGGGTCTTCAGCGCGTGACGCCAGTGCCGCAGGACGCGTCCGAAGGTCCGCCGCGGCGCCTGGAGGCGCATGACGAAGATCCCGTCGCGGTCCGGAGCCATGAGCAGGGCGGTGGTGAGGACCTCCTTCTTGGCCCCGAGCAGATAGCGCGGATCGTATTCATGCGTCGTGAAGAGGACCTGATAGGCCGTCCCGGTGGCGAGCTTCACTTCTTCGATGATGTGGCTGTCGGCGGTCGTCCCCTGCTCCCGCATGGTCCGCCTGAAGTCGCCCGGGGTCCGGTAGGCCTTGGTGCCCGCCGGATGATAGGCGGCCTCGAGGCAGACGGCGCCGTCGGGGGTCTGGAAGCGGACTCCGTCGTCGATGGCGCTGGGCCCCGCCCAGCCCTCCGGATATTCGAAGGAGAACTTGGGGTGTCCCTGGTAGGGGAGGCTGGCCTGGCAGGCGGCCAGGGCCGCGGCCGCCAGCGGCAGCAGCGCCCGGCGGAGGATTCCGCTCACGACGCCAAGGTACTAAATTACGCAGGTTTCCGGTCCTTGGTCCCGCGCAGGCGCTGCCACAGCTTGAGCGCCAGGGGCACGCCCAGCGCCGCGGCGGTCAGGCCCGCGGCGACCAAGGTCAGCAGGAAGGGCATGGGTACCGAGAGGAGCATCCCGGCCTGGATCACGGCGGAGGGGATGAGCGCGGCGAGGATGCCTCCGATGCTCAGCCATTTGAAGACGTTGGGCTGGACCTCCATCGCCAGGCGCTTCTGATAGACCGCCCGCCACTGGATCTGCATGCCGGTGAGGCCGACTCCCAGGACGGCCGCCAGGCCCAGGGTCAGCGCGGGGATCTGCAGGGCCAGGGTGCCCCAGAGGAACGCCAGGGCCGAGAGGATCCCCACGGCGGACCAGCCCCGCTCGGAGAGCTTCGCGGAGAGCTTGGGCAGGTAGGTCATGAGCAGGGCCACGGCCAGGCTCCCGAAAGTGTAGAAGCCGATCAGCTGCGCGGTGAGCGCTTCGGCGTGGAAGAGCTCCAGGGCGAAGAAGGGGGCCAGGAACTGGTAGAGCAGGATGTGGACGCAGACCGAGAAGATGAAAGGCAGGTACAGCGCCAGGGGCAGCTTCTTCTCGGTGCCGGCCTCGCCGTCGGAGTCGTCCACCGGGCCCTGGCTGCGGAACTTGATGAAGGAGATGGGGATGACGCTGGTCAGCATGACCAGCCCCATGATCAGGGAGGAGCCGTTGAGGCCCATGGAGGCGATGAGGGCCGTGGTCACGATGGCCGCCGTGAGCTCGGCGACCTCGAAGGCGGCGTAGAACATGGAGCCCGCCTTCTTGAGGCGGTCCATATTCTCCTGCCCGACGATCCGCGGCGCGATCTCCTTCTCGGCGACTCCCCGCAGGGTCCCGTAGATGAGGCCCGAGAGGACCTTGAAGACCATGAAGTGCACGGTCGAGAAAGACCCCGTCGCCAGGAAGGCCAGGGGCACGGAGAGGAAGGAGACGGCATGCACGAGGTTGGCGGCCAGGTACACCTTCTTGGACCCGAACTTCTTCACCAGCCAGCCCCCCAGCATGCTCCCGGGGATGATGGAGACCAGGTCCACCACCTGGCCCGCCACGGCGAAGGCGAGCCCCTGCTGGGCGTAGGCGTAGAGGGGGGCGATGAGGGTCGATGCTTCCTGTCCCAGGGCGTAGAGGATCTGTCCCACCAGGTAGAGGTAGTACGAGCCGGGAAGCTTCCCTTGGTCTTCCTTCGTGCCCGGCTGGGTCGGGGCTGTCGCGGCGGCGCGGCCGGCGACGTCCTTGCCCGCGACCAGCCTAAGCGCGGTCTTGCGGAGGGCGCCGGTCTCGGGCGCGGTCTCGACGGGAGTCCCTTCCTCCAACTTGCGCACCGTGTTCCCGTCGAACAGGGTCCCCAGCCGGGAGGACTCGACGGCCGGGTCCTCGCTGCGGCCGTGCGTACGGAGAACATCCTCTTGCACGGTCGCTGCCGGTCCATAGCGGCAGGGGCCGCGCGTCTCCTTGGTCTCCCGGGACTTCTCGAAGCGGTGCAGTGACGCCCCCGCGGCGCCCGAGGTCACCGCCCCCCCCGGCTCCTCGCGGCCCGCCTCGGGCGCGGTCTCCGGGGCCACGGCGGTCCGGGAGCGGCGGGAGACGGGGAGGGCGGGCGTCGCGGCGGCGGACGGCGCAGCCAGGGCCGCGCGAGGGGCGGCGGCGGAGCGGGGCGAGCCCGGGGTCCATGCGGGCGCCGCGGGGCTGAGCAGCACGGACCCGGATCCCGCGGAGAGGATCCCGGAGCCGGCGCCGGGGGTGAGGTCCGGGGCGAGCGGCCCCTGCAGGACGGCCAGCGCACCGGCCTGGGCTCCCGAGATGCTGCCGACGGCCGCCGGAGCCGCGTTCCGGACGACGACGCTGCCCCAGGCCGGCAGGGGACCGTTCACCCACAGCAGGGAGGCCGCTATCAGGGCGGAGACCGTGGAGCGCATATCCGAAGGATGCCCGGGATCCGGGGTCGGCCCCTGGGCCGGAAGTCCCCGCCGCGGCGGGCAAACGGCCCTCGCGGGCGTGGGCCTTATGGAGTGGTCACCGGCTCGTCGTTCTCGACGAGGTTGAGCGTGTCCAGCAGGCGGCGGAAGGCCGGGGAGTAGACCTCATAGAGGTCCGTGGGGGAACTGAAGGCGATGGCGAGGTAGCCGTTCACGATGGGGACGAAGACCAGGTCGGACTCGCCCTTGACCGACAGGAGCGTGGCGGAGCGCCCGGACACCTCGGTCTTCCCCACCCGCTTGAAGCCGTGCCAGTCCTGCTCCCGCCAGATGCGGGTCTCGAGGTCGGCGAAGTCGGCGTCCTTGCGCATGTGCCGGTTTATGGATAGGCTGACGGGCTTGCCGTCCCGTTCCGTGTCGAGCATGATGTAGATCGAGGGCTGCTCGTCCTTCCAGGCGTCGGTCAGGTGCCAGCCGTCCGGATACTGGAAGCTCAGCTGGCCTTGGACCTTGAAGCTGCGATAGCGCAAGCGCTTCAGGCGCTTGGTGGAGTCGGAGGAGAGGCACTGCACGGGTTCGAACGGGTTCTCCGTCAGGATCTTGGTGGTGCCCTCCGGGCATTCGCCCCGGGGGGCCGTCTTCTTGCGTGGGGGGGGCTTCGCAGCGTCGCCTCCGGTCTTGATCTTGGGCTGGTCGAAGCGGGGCTGGAGCATGGGGCTGGCGTCTCGGGTCCCCTCCCCGGCCACGCACTTGAAGGCCTGCAGGGCCCCCGGCGTCGGCAGGGGGCGGGTCCCGCGCGGGCAGCGCGGCCCGCTGGAGAAGCCCTTCCCCACGCGTTCGCAATCGAAGGCCCTTCCCGGGTCGGTCGAGGGGATGGGCTGCTCTCCGGGGGGGCAGATGCCCCGGGGCGGGGTCAAGGTGAGGCCGTCCACCGCGCACTTGAAGGGGTCCTGGGCGTTGGAGGTGGTGATCGAGCGGCTGCCGGCCGGACAGTCGATCCCGTCCTGGTAACGCTCGTCGGACAGGATGCAGGCCCACGGCTGGATCGGGTTGACCGTCCGGGCGGGGCGGGCGCCCTGCGGGCAGTGGGTGACGTTGCCGGCGCGGAGCTCGCCCCAGGCGCAAGCGGCCAGGCCGAGCGCGGCGAGCAGGGAGGTCTTAGGCCGCATGCCCACGCGTCAGGAGATGAGCTGCGGGTTGCGCATCGCGGACAGCGCGGTCTCGCGCGTGATGACCTGGCGCTGGAACAGGGACTTGATGGAGGCGTCCTTCGAGATCATCCCCAGGCTCGTGCCGGTCTGCAGGATGTCGTAGACCTGGGAGAGGTCCCCTTTCTTGAGGAGCTGGCGCACCGCGGGCGTGGCCAGCAGCACCTCGATGGCGAGGACCATCCCCTTCTTGTCCGCGCGCGGGAGCAGGTCCTGGCTGATGACCGCCTCCAGCGTCGTGCAGAGCAGGTCCCGCACGGTCTCCTGCTCGTCCCCCGGGAACATGCTGATGATGCGCTGGGCGGTCTTGGCCGCGTCGGGGGTGTGCAGGGTCGTGAGCACCAGGTGCCCGGTCTCCGCCGCGGTCAGGGCGGCGGTGATGGACTCCGCCGAGCGGAGCTCCCCGATGCAGAGGATGTCCGGGTCCTGGCGCAGGGCGTCCTGGATGCCCATCTCGAAGGTGGGGGTGTCCACCCCGATCTCGCGCTGCAGGAAGAAGCAGTTGTGGGGGGCGAAAAGGGACTCGATGGGGTCTTCGATGGTCACGATCTTCCCCGGATCGCCGACCTTGTTGATGTGGTCCATCATGGCGGCCATGGTCGTGCTCTTGCCCGAGCCGGTCGCTCCGGTGATGAAGATGATGCCCTTGCGCTTCTGGGTGAGGGTCCCGACGATGGGCGGCAGGCCGAGCGCCGAGAGGGGATAGATCTTGTTGGGGATGGCCCGGATGGCGGCGCTGACCGTGCCCTGGGCCTTGGCCACGTTCATCCGGAAGCGTCCCACGCCGTCCACGGTGAAGGAGATGTTCACGCGGCACTCCTTCTTGAAGGTCTCCTTGTGGTAATCCTCGAAGTGCTCCGACACGAGCTTCCAAATGGTATCCGTCGTGAGAGTGGGTTGGCCCGGCATCGGGACGACGTCGCAGGCGACGCGCTGGATGGGGGGGTAGCCGTGGAGCAGGTGGAGGTCCGACCCGCCCCGGTTGCAGGTGTCGGTCAGCAGCACTTTGAGGTCGACTTCGGTCGCTTGGGCCATAGGGAAGATTAACCCAAAAGAAGCCCCCTTTCAAGGCCCTTCATATGTCCCCGATCCTCGGCTAAGCAGCTGTGCCCGGGCACACTCGTGACGCCGCCTGCGGCGCCGCCCGAATCCGCAGGCAAGGCTATCCCCGCCGGGCGAGAAATAGAGTACCTCGTTCGCCGGCTTGCCGCTGCTGACGGAGCTGGCCCACCGAAGCAAGTTGATCAAAGATCTCGACGCCTTGCCTGGATTAGTCCCGGACACCTGAGGTTGGATGTCGGCTCCAGCCGGGATAACTGTGCCCGGGCACAGTTGCCCCGTTGTGCCGCCGCTAAAAACAGCCCGCCAGCTGCGTCGTCATCGCCCCGGGAGATTCCGACGGCCCCGAAGGGGGTCGCGGTGTCGTATGGTGAGCCTATTTATCGTTTAGCCGAGGATCGGGGATATGTGTAAACTATGGCGATGCGAATCGGAACGCTCACCCTCGACACCCGGGTGCTGCAATCCCCCATGGCGGGCTGTACGGACCTCGCCTTCCGCCTAGTCGCGCGCCCGCGCGGCATGGGCTTCGCCTTCCTGGAGATGGTCTCCGCCACGGCGCTCGTGCGCACCAACCGCAAGACCCTGGAGCTCATGCGCTCCCTGCCCGAGGACCGGCCCTTGGGCGCCCAGCTCATCGGCAGCGACCCCGCCATGATGGCCGAGGCCTCCGTCCGCGTGGAGGCGATGGGCTTCGAGCTCCTCGACCTCAATCTGGGCTGCCCCGCCCCCAAGATGGTCAAGGGCGAAGACGGGGCCGGGGCGGCCCTGCTCACCAAGCCCGAGCGGGCTTCGGAGATCTTCCGCGCCGTATTGCGCGCCGTCCGGCGCATCCCGGTCACGGTCAAGATGCGCATCGGCTTCACGGACGCGAGCGGCCGGGAAGCGCTGGAGATCGCCCGCCGCGCCCAGGATTCGGGCATCCTCGCGCTCTGCGTGCACGGCCGCACCCGCCAGCAGGGCTACACCGGCAAGGCGGACTACGAGGCCATCGGGCGGGTCAAGCGCGCGGTCTCCATCCCCGTGTTCGGCAACGGGGACGTGTACACCGGGGAGGACGCCCGGCGCCTGACGGAGGTCAGCGGCTGCGACGCCGTCATGATCGGCCGGGGGGGGTTGGGCAACCCCTGGCTCTACCGCGAAGCCGAGGCCGCACTCTCCGGCGCCCCGCGCCCCGCGCCGCCCTCCTGGGAGGACCGGCTCACCGCCCTCGGCGAGCATCTGGAGCATGAGGTGCGCATCCAAGGCTCCGAGCGCGCCCTCAGGCCCATGCGCCGGGTCGCCTGCTGGTACGTCGCGGGAAAGCCCGGCGCCGCCGAGTTCCGCCGCCGCATCTGCGCCGCCGCCACCATAGATGAAATGCGCCTGCTAATAGAGTCCCTTCGCCCCAGCCCCTCCCAATAATCTCCCAGAGCGCCGCCTCTGTGCAGTAGCGGTGCCTGCCATCAACTTATTCAACTATCTTGCCTTTTGACGGGGGAGGCTGACTCTTTAAGAGGACAGTACCGTTGCCGAACAAGTCGTGTCCCATTATGGGGCATTCGGCGGGGCAGAAAACGATGCCCCGGTCCGGACGACCGGAGCCGGGGCCGCTGACCGCGGAAATGGATTTCCTCGATCCGTCAGCGCTTTCTCAGGCCCTCGAGGAACTTGCTCTCGGTGGAGAGGATCATCCGGGTGTCGTTGGGGAGCGCCACCTTGTAGGCGTCCAAAGTCCGGACGAACTCGTAGAACTCGGGGTCTGCGTTCATGGAGCCCGCGTAGATGCGGATGGCCTCGGACTCCGCCTTGCCGCGGATGGTGGTGGCCGTGCGGTAGGCCTCGGACTCGATCCCCTGCAGGTCCTTCTGGATCTTGCCGTAGATCTTGGCGTGTTCGCCCTTGCCCACCGAACGGATGCGCTCCGCGATGCGCTGGCGCTCGGAGATCATGCGCTCGAAGGCCTTGCGCTCGACCGAGGCCTCGTAGGCGATGCGGCGCAGCTGCACATCGATGATCTCGATGCCGAACTCCTTGAGCCCGGCCCGGGCCTTCTCGATGATCTGCGCGCTCAGGCGTTCGCGCCCGGCCGTGATGGGTTCGACCTCGCTCACGACTTCTTCCTCGGTGACGGGCAGCTTGCCCGATTCGGCGAGCTTCTTCTTCTCCGCGACCGCGTCGATGATGGCGTTGGAGTTGCGCACCGCTTCCACCAGGTTGTTGTTGGAGATGACGTCCCGCGTGACCGAGTCCAGGATGCCGTCGAGGCGCGAGCGCGCTCCGTCCTCGTCGCGCACGGTCTGGATGAAGAGCAGGGGATCGGTGATATGCCACCGCGCGGTGGCGTCCACCCAGATGTACTTCTTGTCCTTGGTGGGGATCTGGTTCGGGAACCCGTCCCAGTTCAGGATCCGCTTGTCGAGCCGGTGGACCGTGTCGATGAAGGGCATGGTCCGAAAATGCAGGCCCGCCTTGGTGACCGGGGACCCGACCGGCCGGCCGAAGCGCGTGATGATCGCCTGCTCCCACTCGGCCACCGTGAAGAGCGAGCCCTTCAGGAGGACGGCCAGCAGGACCAGTCCGAGCAGTCCGACGTAGAGGCGCTCGTCTTTCATTGGGCGGCCCCCTTCTTCTGGGTGTCGAAGAGGGGCAGGAGACCCTGCACCCCCTTGTCGACGATGGTGACCTGCTGGAAGCGGCTGTAGACCTGCTCCAGGGTCTCGATGTAGAGCCGGGAGCGCGTCACCTGCGGCGCCGTCCGGTAGGCAGCCAGCACGGAGCGGAAGCGGTCCGCCTCGCCCTTGGCGCGGTTGACGGCGGCGGTGGCCTCGCCTTCGGCCTTGCGGATCGTCTCCTCCGCGCGGCCCCGGGCCTCGGGGATGACCTTGTTGTACTCCCGTTCCGCCTCGTTGATGACCTTCTCCTGCTCCTGCTTGGCCGCGTTGACCTCGTTGAAGGCCGGGCGCACCGGCTCGGGCGGGTTCACGTCCTGGAGCTTGAGGGTGACGATGCGCACTCCGATGTCGTAGCGGTCCAGGATCTCCTGCATGAGGCGCTGGGCCTCCTCGGCGATGGCCACGCGGCCCGTGGTGAGCACCTCGGTGACCTCGTGGTCGCCCACGACCCGGCGCAGGACCGACTGGGAGATGTCCCGGAGGTTCTTGCGCACGTCGCGGACGTTGAAGAGGAATTTGCGCGGATCGGAGACCTTGTACTGCACGATCCACTCGACCTCCGCCACGTTGAGGTCCCCGGTGAGCATGAGGGATTCCTCGGCGAAGGCGTGCTCGGCGTAGTCCGTGCGTTCGGCCTTCTCGCCTTTGGAGCGGAACCCGAACTCCTCCTGGAGGATGCGCTCGGTGGGCACCTTGACGGCGCGGTCCATGCCGAAGGGCAGCTTGAAGTGCAGGCCGGGCGGATGGGTGGCCACGAAGCGGCCGAAGCGGAGGATGACGGCCTTCTCCTCGGGCTGCACGGTGTAGAAGGAGGTGAGGGCGGCGACGAGGACCAGCAGCACGCCCACGGCCGAGGCGGCGGTCTTCAGCTGCACGCCGACGCCGCCTTGGAAGCGCTTCTGGATGCTCTCCAGGAGGTCTTTGATCTCTTCGCTCGGGTCTTCCCAGGGTTCAGGTGCCATGTCGATATCCTATCAAAAAAGCTCAGCCAGGAAGTCCCGTATCGCTTGGGCCCAGTACGGGGTGTCCGCGAAGCCCTCGTTGTGGTCCCCCCGGGTCTCCACAAAGATTTTGGGCCGGGGGGCCGCCGCGAAATTCGCCTGCCCCATATCGAAGGGGACGATGTCGTCCTGGGGGCTGTGCAGGACCAGGAGCGGGACCTTGAGGCCGCCGATCTTGGAGAGGTTGTCGTAGCGGAAGCGCACCATCCAGCGCACCGGCAGGAAGGGGAAGGTCCGCCGGCCCATCTCCACGGTCGAGGTGAACCCGCTGTCGAGCACCAGGGCCTGGGGCGGGCGGCGCAGCGCGGTCTCCAGGGCGACGGCGCAGCCCAGCGATTCCCCGTAGTAGACCAGCTCCTGGGGGGCGTAGCCCATGTCTCGCGTCAGCAGGTCCACGGCCGCCAGCCCGTCGCGGTAGGTTCCCTGCTCGCTGGGACTGCCCTGGCTGCGGCCGTAGCCGCGGTAGTCGAAGACGAACGCCGACAGGCCGAGCTTGCGGAAGATGGCCAGCTTCTCGATGCGGTTGCTCACGTTCCCGGCGTTGCCGTGGAACAGCACCAGGACCGGGGGCCTGCCGGACTTGGACTGCAGCGGCTCCGCGGCCGGGAGGGGGGGCCTGAACGGGAGGGGCTTGTCCGGCATGGGCTGGGCCGCGTCGAGGAACCAGCCGTGGAGCAGGAGCCCGTCCTCAGACTGGAAGAGCACGTCCTCGTACGGGATGCCCAGGCTGCCGGGGTGCAGGCTCAGCTCCCGGCTGGGGAAGTAGATGTTGATGCGCTCGAACCAGCGCAGGCCCCCGAACAGGAGTCCGAGAGCGATGGCGATGAATACGAGTTTGGAAGCGGTGGACATGCCCGGAGTCTACCAAATCCGCCCTACGGATCGTCCCAGGTGCATCTCCGGCCGGATTTCGCGAGCGGCGCATACGCATACAGCGCCGCGAAGCGCTAAGCGAGGCCGCAGGGCCGAGCGGTCCGGACGGAGGTGCACCTGGGACGCGTCAGTAGTCGGACCAGCGCTTCCCGAGAGAGTCGGCGTGGGTGCAGTCGATGGCCACGGCTCCGAAGGAGGGATGTCCGGGCTCGTTCACGTAATACCATTTGCCCGAATCCGGGGGCTCGTTGGAGGCGGGGAAGCGCACTTCCCGGGTGATGGGGTGACCCGTGCCCGGGAGGTTGAGTCTCGGGAGCTCGGGCAGGAGCCCGGGGGTCATCAGGGAGGGCCTCTCTGGCGGGACGCCGTGGTGGGCCCGCTCCCAGGATGCGATCGCGGCGCGCAGCGAGCCCAAGGCTTCCCGGGTCTCGGCTTCCGACCGCAGCTTGTACCGCGAGTTCATCAGCGGGCGCACCGCCAGCACTCCCGCCAGGAGCAGGAGGTCGAGCGCGAGGACGGCCTTCGTGCGCCAGCCCCAAGGCGGAACACTGCCGCGGAGCACCGGGACCGCGGCGACCGCGCACAGGATCGGGACGATGCACAGCACCAGACCCGCCGCCGCGCCGGCCGGCCCGCGGGTGCCGTGCCAGGCGGCCAGCGCCCAGAGCGGGAAGAGGATGACGGGCGGCAGGAAGGCGGACGCGGCGAACGCTCTCATGATGCCCCCTGGATCTTGAGCCTGCGCCCGAGTTCTCCGAAGCGCTCGAGCCAGAGTCGCGCGGCCTCGTCCCCGGCCAGGGCGCTGCGTTCCCAGGACGGGCGCAGGCGCAGCTGGGCGTCGTAGAAGGCGTTCTCGCTGTCCCAGAGTATGCCCACCGGGCCGATCTCCCGCGCCAGCTCCACCGCGGCGCCCAGGCCTTCGAGGGTCTCCAGCGCCGGGGGGCCTTCCTGAAGGACCGCGGCGAGCCTCGCGAGCGACGGCCGTATGGCGGCGGCGAGCTCTTCGGAATGCAGGGCGAGCGAAGCCCGCTTCATCTCCCCGATGAGCGCCAGGGCCCCCGTGAAGTCCGGCAGCGGCGCTTCCAGGCAGCGCCGGAGGCGGGTGTTCAGGGAGAACTCCAGCGTGTTGCGCACCGGCCGCGAGAACGGGATGCCCAGGGCGGTGAGGAAGCGCGCGAGGGCGGCGTGCTTCTCCGCCCAGGACAGGGCCGCGGCCTCGGCCTCGGCCGAAGTCTCCCCCAGTATCCGCCGCGCCAGGCGCCGCTGGGCGTCGAGGGGCAGACCCGTGAAGGAGCCCCGCCCGGAGCCGAACCGGGAATCGAGGTCGAGCGTCAGCCGGGACGGGTCGGGCTCCGCGAAAGCGCGGAGCAGCTCGTCCTTGAGCCGGGCATAGTCCGCATCGTCGGTGAAGGGGGCCGCGCCGCCGGCGATGCGCACGTCCCCCAGATGGGCGAAGGCGTACACGGCCTCCACGGTCTCCAGGGTCGCCCGTGACTTGACGCGCACGCGGCCCACGGACAGCTTCCCCTTCTCGGAGACGGCGCGGGCCCGGTCGCCCGGCTCGAACTCGAAGGCCGGCACGCCCGGGTCCGGGACTCCCGCCTCGAACAGCGACTCCGCCCCGAAGTAGGCCGCGGCCCCGAACGGGTCGAGGGCCGAGGGCTTCACGTCCCGCTCGTACACGCAGCGCCCGTCGCGCTTCTCCGCGATATTGGAGCGCGCCAGAGACAGGCGCTCCAGGAAGTCGTCCTCCACGTCCCGGCCGGTCAGCTCCCGGTGCAGTTGGAGGGCGCGCGCCGCGTAGCGCATGATCTGGGCGGTCTCGATCCCGGATACCTCGTTGAAGAACCAGCCGCAGCTGGTGAACATCAGCAGGGAGTGCCGCTCCAGCTCCAGGAGCTTGAGGCCTGCGGTGCGCTCCTTGCCGCTCACGGGCACCGCGGCGTGCCGGGCCAGGAACTCCGTGATCTTGGCCTGGGAACGGTCCAGGATGAGACGGACGTAGTCGTCGCGCGCGGCCCAGGGGTCCTTGAAGAAGACCGCGCCCTGGACGCGGAAGGTGTCCGTGAACCGGTCGCGCAGCCATTCCAGGGCTTCCCGCAACGGCGCCCGCCAGCCCTGCTTCCACTCCGCGGGGCCTCCGGCGCGGCAGCCGCAGTCCGAGCGCCAGCGCTCGATGCCGTGCACGCAGCTCCAGGAACTGCGCTCCACGATCCGGGCCTCGTGCGTGGGCGGGTGCCCGGCGAGGAACTCGCCGTAGTTGGTGAGGCGGATCCCCTCGGAGGCTTCGATGAGGTCCAGGGCGTGGGCCAGCGCCATCTCTCCGAAGCGGTGGTGATGCCCGTAGGATTCTCCGTCGGTGGCCACGTGCACCAGCTGCTCGTAGTCCAGCTTGGGGTCGAAGGCGCTCTTGAGGCGGTCCGCCAGGCGGTCGCCGCGCTGGAGCAGGCCCTCGAAGGCGACCGCCCGCGAGACCGGGCCGTCGTAGAAGAAGACCGTGATGGACCCGCCCGAAGGCAGGCTCACCCGGTAGGGCCGCTTGGGGTCGATCTTCCCCCCGGAGACATCCTCCCAGAGCGACGGCCCCGCCCCGGCGAGCGGAGGACTGCCGGCGCCTGCGGGGGCGGCGCCCCCTGGGGCCCCGCCGATGGGCCGGACGGAGCGCGCCTGCCCGGGGGCCAGCACGACGAAGAGGATGCCTTCCTCGGCCAGGACTTCCAGGGTCCCGGTGTCGACCGCGGCCTCGGGCAGCCACATCCCTTCGGGCCGGCGCCGGAAGCGCTGCTCGAAATCGATCAGCCCCCAGCGCACCTCGGTGCGCTTGTCGCGCTGGTTGGCCAGCGGGAGTATGGAATGGCTGTAGGTCTGGGCCATGGCCGAGCCGTGCCCCGAGAAGCGCTGCACGCTCTCCCGGTCCGCCTCCAGCACCGCGGCGTACACCGCGGGCGCGCAGCGCTCGAGCCAGGACAGGAGCGACTGGCCGAAATTGAAGCTGAGGCGGGAATAGTTCTTGGCGATGCGCACGACGTTCCCTGCCCCGTCGAGGACCCGCGCCGCCGCGTTGGGGGCGTAGCATTCCGCGCAGATCCGCTCGTTCCAGTCGTGGTAGGGGTAGGCGGAGTCCTGGCATTCCACCGTCTCGAGCCAGGGGTTCTCCCGGGGCGGCTGGTAGAAGTGGCCGTGCAGGCAGACCCAGCGCTTCATGCGGGGGAAGCCTCGTAGAGCACGAAGGATTTCGGCGCCAGCTCCAGGGGCGCCTGCCCGGCGCTGCCCAGGTCCTCCGGCGTCCGCGCCCCGCCGCCGCCCCAGCGGGCGTCGGCGGAATCCAGCACCCGGCGCCAGTTCCCCGGCGGGGCCGGGACCGGCACGGTGGCCCGCATGTCGCCGAAGTGGAAGACGGCGAACGCCGCGCCCTCGTCCGAGCGCCGCAGGGCGAAAAGGGTCCGCTGCTCCTCCAGAGCGACGGCGCGGACCGGCTCGGCGCCCGGCTTGCGCAGAGCGGGGTGCTGCCGGCGCAGGCGGAGGAGCTCCTGGTAGAGCGCCAGGAGTTCGCGGTGCCGGCCGGAGCCCGCGAGCCCCCAGTCCGGCCGGGAGCGCTCGAAGGTCTCGGCGGCGAAGGGGTCCGGGAGCGCCGCTTCCCAGCCCTGGGCGGCCAGGAAGGAGCGGCGCCCGTCGCGCACGGCCGCCATCAGCGCCGGGTCCGAGTGCTCCGCGAAGAAGTGGAAGGGCGCGGTCTCACCGTGCTCCTCGCCCATGAACAGGAGGGGGAGGAAGGGGGAGAGCAGGACCGCCCCGGCGGCCAGCTTCTGCGCCTCGAAAGAGAGGAGCTCGCCGAAGCGCGCCCCGTCCGCGCGGTTGCCGACCTGGTCGTGGTTCTGCGCGCAGACCACGAAGCGCCGGGCGGGCAGGAGGTCGGCGGGAGCGCCCTGGCGGCGGCGGCGGTAGCGGGAATACTGGCCCGTGAAGCAGAAGCCCTCGCGCCAAGCCTTGGCCAGGGGCTCGACCGCGCCGAAGTCTTGGAAACGGCCGTTGCGCTCGCCCGTCAGGAGGGCGTGCAGGGCGTGGTGAAAGTCGTCGGACCACTGGCTGTCGAGGTCCCGCCCGCCCAGCTCGCGCGGCCGGACCAGGCGCGGGTCGTTGCGGTTGTCCTCCGCGACCAGGTAGACCAGGCGGTTCACGGAGCGGCCGAAGCCGTGCACGGCCGCGCCCAGTTCGTCCAGGAAGTGCACGGGGGAGAGGTCCGCGATCTCGTTGACCGCGTCCAGGCGCAGGGCGTCCACCCGGAACTCCGAGACCCAGCGCAGGGCGCTGTCCATGAAGAAGGCGCGCACGCGATCCGAATCCGGCCCGTCGAAATTGAGACCGGGCCCCCAGGGCGTGCGCGCGCGCGCATGGAAGTAGGGGCCGAAGTCCCCCAGGACGCAGCCCTCCGGGCCCAGGTGGTTGTGCACCACGTCCAGGACCACGGCCAGGCCCAGGTGATGGCAGCGGTCGACGAAGCGCTTGAGCGCGGCCGGGCCGCCGTAGCTGTCCTGCACCGCCCAGGCGAAGACCCCGTCGTAGCCCCAGTTGCGCTTCCCGGGGAACTGCGCCACGGGCATCAGCTCGACGGCGGTGACGCCCAGCTCCCGCAGGCGCTCCAGCCGTCCCGCGGCCGCGTCGAGCGTGCCCTCCGGGGTGAAGGTCCCCACGTGCAGCTCGTAGAAGACCAGGTCCTGCAGGGGGAGCCCGCACCAATAGGGGTCCGTCCAGGCGAAGGCCTCGTCCACGACCTCGGAGGGCCCCCGCACCCCTTCCGGCTGATGCCGCGAGGCCGGGTCGGGCCGGTCGATCTTGCCGTCGAGGCGGTAGAAGTAGCGCGTCCCCGGGGCCACGTTGTCGGCCGTCGCGCGGAAGAGCCCGCCCTGGGAGAGCGCCATGGGGATGAGCTTCTCGAAGGGCCGGACCAGGCGGAGCTCCACGCTCCTGGCGAAGGGCGCCCAGACCGCGAACAGGCCGCGCCCCGCTCCCAGGAGGCGGGCTCCGACGGTCTCCGTCATTTCCGCCGGCAGTCGCCCTTGAGGTACAGTCCCGAGAGCGGGGGCAGGTTGACGCTCAGAGAGCTGGGTCGCCAGTGGAACCCCTCGTCCGAGGCCCAGACCTTCCCCTGGTTCCCGACGCCGCTGCCCCAGTATTCCCGGGCGTCGGTGTTGAGTATCTCAGTCCATTCCCCGCCCCAGGGCACGCCGATCCGGTAGCCCATGCGCGGGATCGGGGTCAGGTTGAGCAGGACCAGGACGGCCTCTTCTCCGGAGCGGGAGAAGCGCAGGAAGCTGAGCACGCTCTGGCTGCTGTCGTTGGCGTCCACCCACGAGAACCCGGCGGGCTCGACGTCCAGCTCGTGCAGCGCGGCCTCGGAGCGGTAGACCCGGTTGAGGTCCGAGATCAGGAGCGAGAGTCCCCGGTGGGAGTCGTACTGCGTCAGGTGCCAGTCCAGGCTCTTGTTGTGGTTCCATTCGTCCGATTGGCCGAATTCCCCGCCCATGAACAGCAGTTTCTTGCCGGACTGGGCCCACATGTAGGAGTACAGGGCGCGCAGGTTGGCGAACTTCTGCCAGTCGTCCCCGGGCATCTGCCGGATGAGGGAGCATTTTCCGTGCACCACCTCGTCGTGGGAGAGGGGCAGGGTGAAGTTCTCATGGAAAGCGTAGAGCATCCGGAAGGTGATCTCGTTGTGGTGGAAACGGCGGTGCACCGGGTCGTGCCGCCAGTACTTGAGCGTGTCGTGCATCCAGCCCATGTCCCACTTGAGGCCGAAGCCGAGCCCGCCCACGTAGGTCGGCCGGGAGACGGCCGGCCAGTCCGTGGACTCCTCCGCGATGGTCTGGGTGTCGGGGTGGTGTTTGTAGACCTCGGCGTTGAAGCGGCGCAGGAAATCCACCGCCTCCAGGTTCTCGCGCCCGCCGAACTTGTTGGGGATCCATTCCCCGGCCTTGCGGGAATAGTCCCGGTACAGCATGGAGGCCACGGCGTCGACCCGGATCCCGTCCGCGTGGTACTTATCCAGCCAGAACAGGCCGCTGGAGAAGAGGAAGCTGCGGACCTCGTTGCGCCCGTAGTTGAAGATGATGCTGTCCCAGTCCGGATGCCAGCCCTCCCTCCGGTCGGAGTGCTCGTAGAGGTGGGTGCCGTCGAAGTAGCCCAGGCCGTGGATGTCCTTGGGGAAGTGGGAGGGGACCCAATCCAGGATCACGCCGATGCCGCGCTGGTGCAGCTGGTCGATGAGGTGCATGAAGTCCTGCGGGGTGCCGAAGCGGCTGGTGGGGGCGAAGAACCCGGTGACCTGGTAGCCCCAGGAGCCGCCGAAAGGGTGTTCCATCACGGGCAGGAACTCCACGTGGGTGAAGCCCTTCTCCGCCAGATACGCCGGGAGCTGCTCCGCCATCTCGCGGTAGCTCAGGGGCCGGTTCCCGTCCTCCGGGACGCAGCGCCAGGAGCCGATGTGCATCTCGTAGATGGAGATGGGCGCGTTGAGGGCGTTCTTCTTGCCCCGCTCCGTCATCCAGGCCGCATCGTCCCACTTGTAGTCCAGGTCCCACACGATGGAGCCGGTCTTGGGCGGCGTCTCCGTATGGAACGCGAAGGGGTCGGCCTTTTCCACCTTGTACATCCGGTAGCGGGAGTCGATCTGGTATTTGTAGATGGCGCCCTGCTTCAAGCCCGGGACGAAGGTCTCCCAGATGCCGGACGACCCGTGGGGCTTCAGGACGTGCGTGTCCTTGCTCCAGCCGTTGAAATCCCCCATGACCGAGACCCGCTCCGCGTCCGGAGCCCATACCGCGAAGGCGACCCCGGGCCCCCCGTCCGTGCCGGTCGTGACGTGCGACCCCAGGTGGTCGTAGAGGCGGACGTGGGAGCCTTCGTTGAAGAGATAGAGGTCCTCGTGGCTGATCAGGGACTTGGCCTTGGGGGCGGTCGGTTTCATTTTTGCCATCCTTATCCGGGCACTCCCGGGATTATAGTAAAACGCCCTTGTACCTGGGACGCGTCTATCACTATACTGTATATATGTCCGACTGCAAGATATGCGGCTGTTCCGGCTGGTTCTTCTTCATCACCAGCGACGGCCTGTGCCGCCACTGCGCCCACCTGACCTCCATCGACATCGAGGCCCGCTCGCGCGCGGCGCGCGACTCCGCCAAGGCGGCGGAGCAGACCCTGAACCCCCAGAGCAAGATCGTCCATCTGGACCTGGCGCTGAGCAACCTGGAGACTCTGGCCGACTACGAGAAGCGCGGCATCCCGTCCCCGGGCGGCTCGGCCGAGGAGTCCCTGCGCAAGGCCCGCTCCGAGCGGGACCGGCTGGTCCTGCGGACCGCCCGTCAGGAGCTTGTCGGGCTCATGCGCCGGGTCCGCGCGGAGGAGGAGGCCGAGGCGAAGGTCGCCCTCTACACCGGCTTCCTGCGCAAGCTCCAGGAATACGAGGCCAGCCTGGCCGACCCCAAGCCCATCGCATCCCTGAAGAAGAAGGTGGAGGGGGGGGTCGTGCGCATCCGGCTCAACGCGCTGGTGGCGAAGGCCCGCCGCTGCGAGGCCAGCGCCGACATGGTCGCCGCGCGCCGGCTCTACGGCGAGGCCCTGGCCTATCTGAAGATGAAGGGCGCCGACGACCCGGCCGCGACCGGCTATAGGGCCAAGATCGAATCCTGCCTGCAGGAGCTCCCATGAACCCGCCGCGGACCGCCGTCCTCCTCGCCCTGCTGCTGGCCGCCGCTCCGGCCGCTCCGGCCCTGGCCCGCAAGAGCCTCGCCGACGCCAGCCGCAAGCCCGCGCCCCGGGGCGCCCTGGGGGCGGAGGAGCAGGCCGTCATCAAGCTGTTCCGCGACGCCAAGGCTTCGGTGGTGTTCATCACCACCCTCAACCTCCAGCGCGACGCGTTCAGCTTCAACGTCCTCGAGATCCCGCGCGGGGCCGGCTCCGGCTTCGTCTGGGACGAGACCGGCCTCATCGTGACCAACTTCCACGTCATCCTGGACGCCGACGAGGCCGTGGTGACCCTCTCCGACCGCAGCACCTGGAAGGCCAAGCTGGTGGGGGTGGCCGCGGACAAGGACCTCGCCGTGCTCAAGATTTCGGCGCCCGCGGACAAGCTCAAGGCCCTGCCCCTGGGCACCTCGCACGACCTGCAGGTCGGCCAGCAGGTCCTGGCCATCGGGAACCCCTTCGGACTGGACCAGACCCTGACCACCGGGGTCATCAGCGCGCTGGGGCGCGAGATCCAGTCCCTGACCGGACGGCCCATCCTGGGGGCGATCCAGACCGACGCGGCCATCAACCCGGGCAACTCGGGCGGGCCGCTCCTGGACAGCGCCGGCCGGCTCATCGGGGTCAACACCCAGATATACAGCCCCTCCGGCGCCTACGCCGGCGTGGGCTTCGCGGTGCCCGTCGATACGGTGCGCCGCATCGTCCCCCAGCTCATCAGCAAGGGCAAGGTGACCCGGCCCGGCATGGGGATCTCCGTCGCGGAGGATTATCTCGCCGAGCAGATGGGCATCCGGGGCGCCCTGATCATCGGGGTGGACCGGCGCAGCGCGGCGGAGCAGGCCCGCCTGCGCGGCACCCGCCGTGACGTCCTCGGCCGCTTGGTCCTGGGGGACGTGATCACGGCGCTGAACGGGAAGCCGGTGGCGAGCACCGACGACATGTTCCGGCTGCTCGAGGAAGCGGAAGTGGGGGACGAGGTCGTCCTGACCCTGCAGCGCGACGGGCGCGCGGAGACCGTCCGTCTGCGTCTCCAGCCCGTCGACTGAACTCTATTTGACGGACATCGCCATCGTATAGGCCTTCTGAAGGGTCTCCTTCAGGATGGGGGCGTCGATGCTGATGTGCATCTCGCTCCTCCCGACCAGGGCGGATACGATGATGGCGGCGCTGACGAGGGCTGCGTCTTCTTTCATGTTTGGGTCCTCACCAAGGATGTGCGGAGAGTCTATAAAATTAGTCCGGGTTCTTCCGCACCGAGATGTGGCGGGCCAGCTCCGCCTCCAGGGCGATCACGGTCTCCCCCGCTTGGACCACGATGGACGGCGCTTTCTGCTGCAGGGAGACGGTGCTGCCCGGAGTCAGGCCGAGGGAGAGGAGCTTCTGCATCACGGATTTCTCCGCCAAGGCCAGATAGGCCACCTTCCCGGAACTCCCGGGCGCGAGCTTGTCTAGGGAGGTGATGACCGATTCGGCCTGTTGGGTCCATTTCGTGCAGCATTCCCCCGGGGGGATGGCGGTCCCGTGCGGGCAATGGCGGGGATGCCCCAACAGGGTGCATATGGCCGTCGTGGCCTCCGGGGACAGGATGTGTTCCCACCGGCAGGCGTTCTCATCGATGCTGTCCGCGCCCAAGTCCAGCATATCCACCAGCAGCCGCTCCGCAAGACGGTGCCGGCGCGTCACGTCCCGCGCGAGCCGTTCCCCTTCGTCGCTGAATCCCACCTTCCCGGCTTCGATCCGGAGGTACCCTTTCACCTGGAGCCGGTCGAACACCTCGGGAGACACTCCCTTCGACAAGGTCTGCCGGATGCCGGCCTCTCCGTGGTCGCCGACCTCGCGGTAATGCCACACGACCCCCAGGGCTTCCTCTTCTTCCTCCACCTCGGCCGGCTTGATGCGGCACATCGCTCCCATGTACATGCGGCAGCCTCCCTCAGAGCAGATTCGTGAATGCGAGGAACTGATTCAGCGCGGCTCCCACCGCGAAAGCGGTCGCGAAGACGAAGGCGCTGATGAAGCACGCCGCCCGCGCCCCGCGCTCCTTGACCATGACCAGGAATTGCGCCAGGCACGGCATGAAGAGGGTTATGGCGACCAGGCTGACCACGATCTGCCTGGAGTCGAGCGCTCCCTTTTCCGCCAGGGTGAAGAGGCCGGCGGCCCCGTAGTCCCGCCTGAGGAAACCCAATATGAAGCACCAAGCGGTCTCGCTGGGAAGACCCAGCAGGGTCGTCGTAACCGGCGCGAGCAGGACCTCGACCCGCTTGAGGACGCCGATGCGGTCGAACAGGAACAAGGCCAGGGTCCCGAGCATGAACAGAGGCACGGCTTCCTTGAGGTACCACACCAGCCGGATCTTGATCTTGAGGAGGATGTTCCCTGGCTCGGGGATGCGCAGCGGCGGTATCTCCATGATGAAGGGTGAGCGGGCCCCGGGCAGGAGTTTCGACGCCGCCCAACCCGCCGCGAGCGTCGTCCCTCCGACGGCGGCCAGCCAGACCGCCCATTCCCGCAGCCCATGCTTGGCCAGTATTCCCATGATGACCCCCAGTTGCGCCGAACAGGGGATCCCCAGGGTGAGCAGCATGGTGGCCAGCAGGCGCTCCTTGCGCGAGTCCAGTATCCGGGTGCTCAGCGTCGCCATCGTGTCGCAGCCGAGGCCCAGGACCATGGGGATGACCGCCTTGCCGTTCAAGCCCACCAGCCGGAACGCCTTGTCCAGCATCGCGCTCAGGCGGGGCAGGTAGCCGGAATCCTCCAGGCAGCCGAAGAACAGGAAGAAAGCCGTCACGATGGGGAATACGATGGCCAGGGCGTAGGTCAGCGCCATCGTGACGATGCCGTACTCTCCGACCAGCATGTCCTGGAGGAATGGGGATGGGACGGCCGCCCGCACCCAGCGCACCGCGGTCGGGTTGAGGTACTCCCCGAACAGGGTGTTCTCCATGAAGTCCACCCCGTGGCCCGCGGCCAGGACCCCGACGAAATAATACATGACCAGGAGGGTGCCGGCCGCCAGGGCGTAGCCGGGCAGACCGCGCATGGACCACTTGTCGAGGGTTTGCAGCCAGCCCGGCCGGCCGGCCCGCGAGCGCGTCTGCACCTCGCCCACGACCTCCATGGCCCAGGCTTCCCGGCCGGCGTGCACCAGGAACTCGGGAGGGCGGACGAAGTCCCGGCGCAGTTCCTGCGCCCGGACCAGGGCGCCGCCGGTCTTTTCCGGATCCGCATGCGGGAGGCAGCCGCAGACGCCCTCGTCTCCCGAAAGCAGCGCCAGGCCCACGAACCGGTCCGACTCTCCGGAGGCCGGCGCCGGCTTCAGCCGGCGCAGCGCGGACTCTATCTCAGCGCAATATTCCACCCGGTTCGCGCGCGCGGCATGGGACAGGCACGCTTTGAGCTCCTCCAGGCCCGCGCCCGCGGTGGCGACGGTCTGCACGACCGGGATCCCCAGGATGCCGGACAGGCGGCGCACGTCGCAGTGGTAGCCCCGGGACTCGGCCTCGTCGGACATGTTCAGGGCGAGCACCATGGGCAGCCCCAGGTCGGCCAGCGCCGCGGTCAGCATCAGCGTCTGCTTGAGGTTCTTGGCGTCGGCGACCTGGATCACCACGTCCGGTCTTTCCCGCAGGAGCAGATCCCGGGACGCCAGCTCATCCTCGGATTGCGGGGTGAGGGAGCGCACTCCCGGGGTGTCGATCACCTGCCAGGAGCGGCCCTGCAGCCGGCCGATGCCGCGCGTGACGTCCACGGTCGTGCCGGGGTAATTCGAGACCGTGACGTAGCTGCCGGTGAGGCGGTTGAACACCACCGACTTCCCGACGTTGGGGTGTCCTACCAGCGCGATACGGCCTGCCGCGATCTCCGCCGATTCCGGCTCCGCATGCCCGCAATGTCCGGATGACGTCATGCGTCCCTCCCCTCAGAACAACGGATGCTCGAACGATAGATAGGCCAAGACCCCGCTCTCGCCTTTGGAGGGTCCCATGCCGATCGGAAAGGCCACGCCCGGGACGATCTGGAGTCCGGACTTGAGATTGACGGCGAACCGCAGGCCCGGATTGAGGAACGCCGTCTCGTCCCGGACCTTCGTCCCGTCGGGTTGGACCGACTCGAAGGAAGTCCAGGCCGCCTCGAACATGAGATTGACATTGTTGTTGACGGAAAAGATCGCGCCGGCCCCTTGGTTGAACCCGAGGGTGTCCGCCCGGGCGCCGCCCGGCTCCCGGCTGCCGGGAACGAAGGTGCCGCCCGCGTTCCAATGGGTCACCCAGCGGTCGGAGAGCTCGACGCTGAGCGGGATATTGACCTGCCCCCCCAGGGCGCCGCTGCCGAAGCCTTCCCTATGATCCCCGGTGGGGAGCAGGAAGGAGAAGCGGGGCGCCAGCGCGATCGGCCCCGTCATCACCAGCTGATAGCGGTAGTTCAGGGCTATGTCGCCGACCCGGGTCCCGTTGACCGGCTCGCGCAGCCGGCTCACCGGAGCCGTCACCGACAGCTGATGCGCCTGTCCCGGCGCCGGCCATTCCTCGGTGAAGGAATAGGCCCAGGTCTTGCTCCGGCTCAAGTACTGATAGACCTGGATATGCTGGATGACGCCGGGTTCCTGATTGTACGCCTCTTCCAACAGGAACGAATTGTCCTGTATCCTTTTCGCTTCCTGCGCCGAGGCGGCCTGGCCGATCCCGAGCGCCAGCACCGCCGCCAGCGCAAACCGACCGCGCGCCATCGCACGGACCTGTCTTGATTTCTCCATGGTCGTCTTCTCCATTGTCATCCGGATTTCTCACCGACGGATGGCTCTGGACTCGCGACCCCGGAGGATCCCTGGTCTCTGGCCTCTTGGGACCACCTTATCGGAATAAGGTGAACCCTCCTGCAGCGCTTGCATTTGATCTCGATCCCCCGCGGGGTCCGGACGGCCAGGAGCTGCCCGCAGCAGCAGCGCTGGGTCCGGATGCCCGGGTTCTCTGCGCGAGGGACCGACTGAGCGCGATTCGTCATCTCAATTGACCGTTCATCTCAGCCGCGGGCCAAAAAAATCTCTCGGATATCCGGTTGCGCCACCGGTCCGCTTCATCGGGCGACTCGCCGTCGCGCCTGAAGATGGCGATCTCCGGGGACGGCTGGAGGGGAGGTTTGTGAGAGTGCATCTCAATTGAGCTGTTGAGTCAATGATAGCAAATAGCTGTCGCCGCTTGTCAACACCGCGCGCCCCGCTCCCGTCCCGGGGATTAAGTTTTTAAGTTGTTTGACTCTGCTTCGGCGCGGGGAAATGGCATAACTTAAACAACTTGACGCTTCCGGGGTTGTCGTGGATCGTTGAGTCGTATTCCAGCCGACCCGCAGCGACCCTTCTTGCAATAAATATCGAGATTAGAAGTGCTTTTTTTGAAAATCCTCCAGCGTTGGAGGCGGCCGCATGAATTGTGCTGGAAATATCGTACTTTCTCGTATCGGGGGTCGCCATATGTCCCGCTCTGGAACACTTTTAAATCTTTGTGGACCCTGTGGCTGTCTACTTCCGCCGTTACCCTCGGAGAATCCGGAAGCGCCAATTGTAGAAGCTGGAGCTGTAGTTCTTGACATCAGCGGCAGTTGTTAAGCAATTCTTAACAACTGAACCGGAGGCAAGCTCCTGTTCTCGAAAAAGGTTCCTGATGTGCATGCTGATGTTGGGAATGCTCCGAACTCATTTAAGGTCGTCGAGAGAGCCTTGAATCGATTCCGGGCACCTGTTATAGTATGGGCGTGGCGCATTCAGAGCTTCGGAGATATCGCAAGGATTCTCTCGCCCGATCCGAGCGAATGCGCACCCCATCCATCCGCTTGAAAGAAGGCTTGGCCATCCTTTCCGCAGCAAGGAAGCTTTTCACATCCGGACTGCGCTCGCGTGGTTTTTCCCGCTCGGAGATCTCGGCGTTGTGGCGCGCGGGGAACTCGGCGCATGGGCGCTGAGACCCCGATCCAGTCGTTCCGACGTCTTCACGCGATATTCAAGGCTCACTCGGTACCGCATGCCCTCATCGGAGGATGGGCCGCTGTCGCATGGGGAGTGGTCCGCGCCACACGGGACGTCGACCTGCTTGCGGATATCGGCAGGGACCTCCAGGATGCGAAGATGCTCTTGGATATCCACAAGGGTCGGCTGGATGAGGCGATATTGGGCGGTTCCTGCGCGCTCCTGAAAGTGACCCGCGTGCTGACCCGCCTTCGCGGCGCCTGACGCGCGGTCTCCCGATCCGGGAGGGCGTGACTCCAGACAACAGAAAGCCCCAGCGCGAAGGCTGGGGCTTTCTGCGTCAAGAAGCTCCGGCGACTGGACGAGTTTCGAACGTATATGGGGGTTGCAAGTCATTATCTAGGCTGAACAGCAGGATTATTGGTTAGATTTACAATGGGCAAATCACTAATGATTGCCGCACTGGCGTTTTGGCTCGCAACCGGAAGCCCTCTATGGGCGCTTGCCGATCGCGAGCCGGATCGGACTAGTGACATAATGTCCGACTGCCGTCCAGCAGTTCAAAAGAGAATTGCCGAGCTGCTCACGATTTATGGAGATTTTCATTTCACGTGTCGGCATGGATTCCTATGGAAGATATATGCAGCCCCAGGCTCCGTTCTTTATAGTGTAACGCGCGATTCGATACCGTTGACCTATTGGGACCTCTTCCTGCCATCTCCGCCAAAGCCGCCATTGAAGTTCACTAGCGGGCGAGGGGTATTTCAGCAACTGTTTGGGGGCGTTCCCATCTCGGGAACATACGCTGATTGGGAGGATCAAATCTTGCTGCAAGATCGGACCAATGATCAGATATTGGGAGACCAGTTTGTCCGACTAAGTTTTAACATCGTCGACACCTCAGCGTGGGGATTCGATACGACAATCAAGCTCAACTGCGAGCAAGCCATCAGGGCGGCGCAAGAATACGCTAAGAAGCAAGGAATTGCCATCGGGTGGGACTATCGTTGCGATAGTAATTCAGCCGAAATTTATCGCGAATCATGTTTCGGCGTCCCCAGAGCGGATTGGCATGTCCGCGCGCGCAAATCTGAGAGGCCTGATAGTCGCGGCTTCACGAAAAATCATTCTGGGCCACCAGACCTTGGGAAAATCTTTGTCGTCGATCCTAATTCCGGGCGGGTCTGCACATTCGACAAACCGCGCAAGGGATGAAAGCCGACATTTGCTGAATCTCGAGTGTCTGTCATCATGACGGGAACGCGTTGTGGCCAACTGCAACCACACCAGTATTAAGTTTATTGACTTATACCGAATATTGATAAACCGCATATAACTTCATATAACTTCCTCATGGATCCGATAAAGAATCCCTTTGCACCAGGCGCTGGAGCTCCACCTCCGGCACTGACCGGAAGAGATGGGGAAATCGAGGCTTTCCGCGTCATGGTGGGCAGGTTGAAAATAGGACGCCCGACCAAGAGCATGATGCTCACTGGCTTGCGCGGCGTGGGTAAGACTGTGCTATTGACGGCATTCCGCGACACGGCCGAGAACCAGAGGTTTATCACCGGCTCCACCGAAATCACTCATGAGATGGATTTCAAGGCTACGGTGGCACGATTGGCTCGAAGAGCCATCCTTGCACTGAATCCGGTCGAAAGCATCAAAGACAAGGCCTGGAAAGCCGCGGGGGTGCTCAAAGCGTTTTCGATCAAGATTCCGGGGGGCGGCGAAATCGGTTTCAACATCGAGGCGCTGCGTGGGAAAGGCGATTCCGGCCAGTTCCATGACGACTTGAGCGACCTCTTCGTGGCGATTGGAGAAGCAGCCAAGGAGAAGAAGACCGGCGTACTATTCTTCTTCGATGAGATCCAGTTCTTGAAGAGGGAAGGCCTCGAAGCGTTGATAGCTGCGACTCACCAGGTGAGTCAGCGATCGCTTCCGGTTGGGATTGTCGGTGCGGGATTGCCGCAATTGCCGCGTATTGCGGGAGAAGCAAAATCTTACGCCGAGCGGCTGTTCGACTTCCCAAAGATCGATAGACTTGATGAGGCTGCGGCAAAAAGCGCTCTCGAATTGCCTGCGGGCCAACAGGGTGTGACGTTTGAGGGCGGGGCGATCGATGCCATTCTCAAGTTCACGGGAGGCTACCCTTACTTTCTCCAGGAGTATGGGAAGCACGTTTGGAACATCGCCAAGGATGCCATTATCTCGAGGCAGGATATCGAAATGGCCCGCCACGCGGTGATAGCCCAGCTTGATGAGAACTTCTTTCGGGTCCGGATCGACAGGACCACTGCCGCCGAGAGGAACTACGTTGTCGCGATGGCGCATCTCGGCCGGGGGCCATATCGGACCGGCGACATCGCAGCCAGGATCGGGAGGCAGTCGACGACTGTGGCGCCACTGCGGGGCCAACTGATCAACAAGGGGTTGGTGTTCGGCCCAACATACGGCATGACGGATTTCACCGTGCCCCAGTTCGACGACTTTCTTCGCCGCAATTTCCCCGCGCCGACGCCCGCGAAGAAATCTAAATCGAGATCTCGTTAAAAGAGTCCAGGAACTTTGCCATTCTGGGCACGTCATGCAAAAGCCCCAGCGCGAAGGCTGGGGCTTTCTGCGTCAAGAAGCTCCGGTTGCTTGATGCTCTACAAACCAGCCCGGAGAAAATAAGGGCGGATTCTCCGGGCGATATCCAGGAGGGTGAACCCTGGTGGCTTACCGATGAGTCCGAATTCACGGTGGTCACGGCCCGAAAAGGCATGAAACGCCTTCTGTTTACATCCGAGGCCGAAGCGCTCCGGCGGCGCAACGGCGCAAAGCCGCCCCTGATCCAGGCCCACCTGAAGCTGGCCTATAAGTGGAAGGCCCGGCTGGAGGCCGAGCCCAAAAACTCACCCAGGCGGCCCTGGCCCGGGAGTTCGGCCGGAGCCGGGTCCGGGTCACCCAGATCATGAACCTCCTGCGGTTGGCCCCGGAGATCCAGAAGTACATCATGGCCATGCCGCCCACCAAGGGCCGCATGCCCATCGCTGAGAACCGGCTGAGGCGTCTGGTCGGGAAGCCCGACTGGGAGTCCCAAATCCAGGAGTTTGAGCGACTGGTCGCCATGGCCGGTAGCGGCGGGGTCTATAACGCCAAGGTTCCGGCCTTCCAGGCCAGCGAATCGGCCCCCGCAATCCTGGCCGTGACGGATGGATGAAATCGGTGATATTGGGGGAGGTGCTCGAACGTCCCGGCAACATGCACCAGCATCCGCATGGCAGGGCTACGGCTCCTTTTCGTTTCGAGTCTTTCCCCCTTGATTTTGAGCCTCCGTTACGTAGCGGCCAATCAATTCGACTGCTTCGCCAATTGTCCCCGTACGGCTCCACTCAACGGCTGGAATCTCAATGCGGAATTTTTTATGCAAATCGGGTATGAGGACCATGTCTATGTCGTCAGGGTCCACATCCTTATCCAGTGTGGGGTGGTAATCCAGTGAAAATCGCTGTCTCGCGTGTTCTCTAGTAATACACCAGATTTCAGCGAGGCCATCGTAGATGGCGTTTTCAATCTCGGTTCTCAATTCGTTTGTCATTGTCGGGGATGGTAGGGGGACAGGATGTCCCCGCGCGCACACGCTTGAGTGCACATCCCGACGGTGCCCACTTCGTAGCCTGTGCTCGCGTAGAAAAGAAGTGAATTCATCCGCCCGACGGCACCAAACAGATAGCTGGATCTCAGTACAGGGACCTTGCAGCCGAGCGGAACGTCTCCTGCGGGCATAGTCAGCAAAACGCGCATGAGGTTGGTCGATTCCTGAGCCCCTCGCCAAGCAAATGGTTTCTTGATGGGAATGGCACCTATCCCCGTTGCACCTGCCACGCTGATCCCAAGGATGTGTTCATCGACGCATCTAGACAAGCAGCTGTTGGGGTATGCTTGCCGCATTGCCTCGGAATACCTGTCCCAGCCAGGAGAGTCCATCGGCAACAAGCCAAAAGAGTCCGTTCGATTGATGGGATTATTTCGCACATATGCGTACAAATTCGTGTCTCCACCAGAGAAACCAATAGGATCCTCTTGCAAAAACCGTGCAGTTTGCGGTTCGTAGTACCTTGCGAAGGCCGCGGGTGCCGAAACCAAGACCGACAACATCATCAAGGCGCAGAATTTGCTTTTCATACCCCAGGACCTCGCTTGGCCGGCTTCTTCTGCAACTCTTTCCAGTAGCCCTCTTCCAGCGGCTTGCCCTTGCCCATCCGCAAGGCCTTCTGCATGAAGACGAAAGCACGCGTGAACTTGATTTCCCGGACCTCGCGCATCACTTCCTGAAAGCCCCAGAACTTGTAAATCTGGCCCATGAAATACCAGTAATCAGCCGCCCTCGGATCTCGTGCGAGGGCCCGGTCGAGGATGGCGATGGCGGTCGGGTAGTCCTTCAACTCCACTGCGTAATGTCCTGCGTGATCGGCGATCATGTCGGCGACCAGTTCCTGATGCGTCATGGTGCGCAAGAAGGTTCCCTTCTCGATCGCCAGGGGCGATATCTCCATGTCCCGGACGTACTGGGCGTCGGGGCTGTATCCCCCGCGGCCGGTAGGCTCTATGTTCTGGAAAAAAAGACGGGGGTCGACGTAGCGCGCGAAATAGTGCTGGGGAGCGGCGACGGCGTAGACCGGGAAACCGAGGCGCTGGGCGACGGAGATATAGAACGTCGCGAGGTTGGCGCACGAGCCCTTCCTTGTCGTAAGGACGCCATGCGGATATCGATTGATGAGCTTCCTGCCCATGTAGTCCGAGGTGTCGTACGCTATCCCCCACTTTTTGTAGATGAACGTGTTCAGCGCTCGGACATGGAAGTCGGGATCGTCACGGGCCTTCGCCAAGGCTCCGGCTCTTGAAACGAAGCTCTCGAATTCGCGGTTCAGCTTGGTTTTGTCCAAGTCGGGGTAGGCGTCTTGAGCGAGAGTCATGGCCACGCTCCAGATATCGATGTCTTTCTCCGGGATGGCGAGCAACTGGTCGACCGTAGCCAGAATTCTCTCCCTTCTCTGAAGCACCGCGCTGAATGTGGGGCCGTGGAGAATCGCCGCATCCGTGGTCATCAATTCCAAGGCAAGAGCGTCGTGACGCATGGCAGCGGCGACCGCTCGGTGCACTGGTCCATCTTGCCTGGGGTGCTCGAAGACGGTCATGACGCGGTCGCCTATGTACTTCGGAACACGCTTCGGATACGTCGCGAGGAGTCCGGCTGTTGGCGACTTCTCAAGTTTCGAAGTTGATTCCTGCGCGCTGAGAGGAAATGCGGAGAGGAGGGGCAGGAAGACGATTGCGATTCGTCGACCCAGACGCTGAGGGATGGGAAGAAAAGCAGGACGAAACGGCTGCGTGCTCAAACTCACCCCCTCGGCGTGTGACTTCAACGAACAGCAAGAGCAGAAACCGATGCTCATTGAAGGCTAACAGGAGAACTCGGAGATGTCAAGGCCGCAAAAAGCCGCTGCCCAAGGGCGTTTGTCCCTGGGCAGCGGCGTGGTTCGTCGAGCGTCTAATAAGCTCCGGCGACTGGACTCGAACCAGTAACCCTCCCGTTAACAGCGGGATGCTCCACCATTGAGCTACGCCGGAATGGTGCCGTCCAGAGGACGGCAGGTGATTTTAGCAGAAAAGACCTCATGTTTCCAAAGGCTCCCCGCTAAGTTGTTAGAATGCCTCCCATGGCCAAACGCTACGAGATGCTTTGGGACTGCGAATACTGCGGCGTGAAGAAACTCCTCGGACTCACGCACCGGCACTGCCCCTCCTGCGGCGCCCCGCAGAACGCGGAGAAGCGCTACTTTCCGCCCGAGGACGAGAAGATCGCGGTGGAGGACCACCCTTTCGTCGGGGCGGACCGGAAGTGCCCGCACTGCGCGTCGCCGTCCGCCGCGGCGGCTAAATGCTGCGGGCAATGCGGCGCGCCCCTGGACGGAGCCGCGCCGGTGAAGACCGTCTCCGCGGTCCCGGCCCCGGCCGCCGCTCCCGTGGCGTCTGTCGGCAGGAAGCGGCATCCCGGGCTGTGGGCGGCGGCTGCCGTTGCTGCCGTCGCCTTGGTGGGGGGGCTGGTCGCGACGTTCTGGACCAAGAGCGCCGTCCTGACCGTGAGCGGGCAGGATTGGAAGCGCGAGATCCGCGTTGAGAAGTCGGCCATCCTGGACAAGGATTCCTGGTGCGACGCGATGCCGGGCGGAGCCTTCGAGGTCTCCCGCAGCCGCAAGGAGCGTTCCCGCAACCGTGTCCCTGACGGCGAATCCTGCTCCACCCGCAAGAAGGACCTGGGGGACGGCTCCTATTCCGAGGAAGAGGTCTGCACCACGAAGTACCGGGAAGAACCGGTCTACGACCAGTGGTGCCGCTACAGGGTCAGGGGCTGGGTCCAGACCCGTACGGAGACTTCCCGGGGTCTCGGTCGCAGTCCGGAGCCGTTCTGGCCCGAGCCCTCCCTGCGCACCGGGGACTGCCTGGGCTGCGAGCGGGAGGGCTCCCGGGAAGAAGCCTACGGGGCGGCCTTCACCGGGTCCGACCAGGCGCTGCGCTGCGAATTCAAAGAAGCCGCCAAGTGGACGCCGTTCACCCCGGGGTCCCGCTGGAAGGCCGACATCCGCGTGGCCACCGGCGGGATAGTCTGCGACTCCCTCCAGCCCGCCGCGGGATAACGGCATGTTCCTCCGGTGGAGTTCTCCGCGGCCGATGGGCAGGCCCGTGCCCCTGAACGTCTGAGGAAGGATCCGTGAGTCGTCACCTCGGGAGTCACCCGGGGTCCAGGTTTACGGTCTAACAGCAACTGCTGGATCCCGGCTTTCGCCGGGATGACGGAACATCTCCGGCTTTCGCCGGGATGACGGAGTCGATGCCTCGCGGCCTGAAGTCCTATTTGGCGCCCATCTTCCCCATCCGGGCCGCCGCCTGGCGGACGACCTCGGAGTAGGGCTGCTGGGTCAGGATCTCGACGCCCTGGCTGACGTGCTCCACGGCCCAGATGTGGAACTTCCCCGCCTTGATCGCCTCGACGATATCGGGCCGGAGCATGAGTTCGGTGATGTTGGCCTTGGGGATGATGACGCCCTGGGTGCCGTCCAGGCCCTTCACCTTGGCCACGTCGAAGTAGCCGCCGATCTTGTGGTTGACCCCGCCGATCGCCTGCACGTTGCCGAACTGGTCGGCCGAGCCGGTGATCGCGATGCCCTGGTTCAGCGGCACGTTGGACAGAGCCGACAGCGACGCGTAGATCTGCGTCTGGGTGGCCGAGTCCCCGTCGATGCCGCCGTAGTTCTGCTCGAAGGATATCCGCACCCGGGCGTTGATGGGCCGCTGCTGCCCGAAGAGCCCCTCGAAGAACCCTTCCAGGACCGCCAGGGCCTTGTTGAAGGACGCGCCCGTCGTCCCCGCGACCTTGTCGGCCGAGATGACCAGGCCGCCCGCGGACCCGGCCGACGCCTGCGCCGTGATGCGCGCCGGGATGCCGAACTCGTCGCCGATGACCGCCAGGCCGTTGATCTGGCCGACCTTGTAGCCCTGGGTGTCGATCTTGAAGGTGCCCGAGGTGTAGAGCTCCTGCATGCGCCGCGCCGAGCCGCCCTCGCGGTTGAGGCGCTGCGCGATCGCCTTCTGCACGTCGGCCCCGCCCACCTCGTCGCGGCCGGCTTCCTTCGCGTAGAAGGAGGCTTCCCGCATCAGCGAGGCGACGGAGCCGAACTGGGTGCTCAGGCGCTCGTTGGAGCCCGAGAGGGTGGAGCCGAACTCGAGGATCTCCGCGATCCCGTCCCGGGTCATCTCCATGATGAGGCCCGTGGAGCGGGTGATGATGTTGCGCATGAAGCTCAGGTAGCCGGCGACGCTGTCCGCCGCTATCTTCATGGAGCTGGCGAACTCCGCGCTGGCGCGGAACACCCCCGAGAACTCCTCGTCGTAGTGCCTGAGCATCATCTTCATCATCGGCGAGCCGATCAGCACTACCTTCACCTTCGCCGGCATGCTGTAGCTGGTGCCGCCGTTCGCCATCCCGATCGCGCCGCCCTCGATGATCTCGGCCCGGCCGCTGCGGACCATCCGCATCAGCGCCGGGTAGGCGTTGGGCTCGCGGACGAGGTCGTTGAGATTGATGACCAGGTAGCCGCCGTTGGCCTTCAGGTACGAGCCGCCCACCAGCGTCGGGCCGCCCGGGTTCTGCTTCTTGGCCATCATGCCGTTGGGGGACATCATGATCTCGCCGGCGTCCTCCACGGAGCCGAAGAGGTTCTGGAAGGTCGGGTTGTTCTCGAAGATCACCGGCGCGCCCTGGGTCCGCGAGTTGTCGACGACCACGCCGATCTTGTAGCGCTTCTCCGGGGTGATGCCGGCCTCGCGGGCCTCGGGAGAAACGAAGATCATGTGGTTGCGCACCAGGTCCGTCATGAGGGCCTTGGCGTAGCTCACGGCCGCCCGCTGGCGGGGGGTGAGGGCCGGGGTCTTCTTCTGGATCTCCTGGTACGCGGCCTGGATCTCGCTCATCATCTCCTGGTACTTCTGGACCAGCGGGCCGGCCGCCGTCTTGGCCTGCGCGATGATGTCTTTCCAGGAGACGTCCTTGCCCACCACGCCACCCTCCTGCAGCGCGGCCAGGGTCTTGGCGTCGGCCGGCTCTCCCTCATGGAGGAGGCCCAGGCTCACGCCCTTGTCCCCGATCTGCATCATGAGGGTGAACGGACCGACCTTGGTGGCCGCGACCTCGGCCTCCCACGCGGCCTGGCGCTCTTCCATCATCTGCTTGAACTTGGCCATCACCTTGGGATCGGCCTTGCTGCCCGAAGCCGTCTTGATGAGGGGGGCGGCCAGCTGGTTGACCAGGTTGGTCACGACCTGGCCCTGGAGCTGCATCATCTTCTCCTGGGCCTCGCCCATGGCGCCCTGGTTCTCCTGGAGCATCTGCGCGTACTGCTCCATGAAGGGCTGGGCCGCGGCCTGCACCTCGGCGAAAAGCTCTTCCTCGGTCACGCCCTTGCCCTCGAGGATCTTGGCCAGCTCTTCCCGCTGGATCGGATTGCCGTCGTGCGTGATGACCGCGCCGATGCCGATGGTGTCCTCGCCGGTCTGCTGGATGGAGATCTTCACGCCGAACTCGCCGCGGACCGTGATCTTGGCCACTTCGGCGTCCAGTTCGGCCTGCTTGGCCTGCATCCCGGCCTTGGCCTGGGCCTCGATCTGCTTGCGGGCCTGGGCTATCTCGCCGGAATTAAGGACCTGGGGCAGCATCGCCGCCATACCCTGGATCAGTTTGCCGGCCGCGGCCCGGAACTTGGCGCCTTCGCCCGCCTCGAACTCGAGGATGATGGGGCTGGACGGCTCGGAGAAGTTGGTCCCGGAGACCATGTCCGCCGGCGTCTCCATGGTGGGGGCGATCTTCTCGAGGATGCGGGTGACCGAGGTCTCCCGGCCGGAGCCCGCGGGCCCCGTGACGATGACGTTGTAGCCCGGGCCCGGCATCTTGAGGCCGAAGTCCAGGGCTTCCAGCGCCGTCTGCTGGCCGACGATGACCTTCTCCCGTCCCTGGATCTCCCTGGTAGAGGCCGGGAGGTCGGTCGGGTTCGGTACCCAGCGCAGCTTCTCGATCGGGACCTTCAGCGCGTCCGTGTCGATGAGCCCGGCCTTCTGCCGTTGGGATTCCGCTTTCTGCGCGGCATAGCGGCGCAGGGAGGAGGGGACCAGCCGGGACTTGGAGAGCGAACCCCATACGCCCTGGACCTGGGCGGCCTCGGCCACGGGCATCACGTTTTTGGCCTCGGCGACGCCGTCGAAAGCCTGCGCGCCCGCGCCGGCGCCGCCCTGGGTCGCCGCGATCCTCGCGAAGGCGATCAGGTTGTCCTTGGCCGCCCCTTCGGGCAGGGCCTTGGCGATGGCTTCGATGTCGTCGGGCGAGGAGGCCGTGCCGAACTTCTGGATCAGGTCGCCGCCGCCCGACTTCTGCAGGGCGTTGAGGATGCCGATGACCGGGTGCCGCTCGACCGCGACGCCCTGGGGGGCGGCGGCCAGCGTCTGCGGGACCGCCGTCACGGCCTTCAGGTCCGCCTGCGCCTGGATGTCCGGCAGGGTGGTCTTCAGGTTGACGGTCGGGAACTGGGTGGAGAGGAGGTCCTGGTGGGGGAGGGTGAGGGTGGTGAGGGGGACCTGGACCGTGTTGACTCCGGCCACGCCCGCGACCCCGATGGACCCGATACCGGCCGGGACCGTGGTGACCACTCCGCTTTGCGCGGCCGCGTTCGCCCAGATCGCGGGAGCCGGCGCCGAGAAGATGAGGGCAAAAGAGACCAGGGCCGCCAGTCCTTGTTTTGCCCGGGTCATCGTGTTGGCTTTCATGTCTGATTCTCCTCTCATGTACAGCACGTCTTTATCCTTCCCCACAGTAACATTCTACGCTGGAACGCCGTTTTCTGCATGGGTCGCTAGGGTCCTGCTCTATAGTAATAGGACCTAGGCCCTAGTACCTATATATGTCATCTATTACACCCTTTATAATGCCCCTCCACCCACCCCGGGGGGCGTCATGGAGAGGTCATAACCTACTCGAATCGCACACTGCACTGGAAGCGTCTGGCCCTGGCCCCATGCGGTCGGATTTCGCGAGCGGCGCAGACCGCATTCAGCGCCGCGAAGCGCTAAGGGCTCGCAATGAAATAAGTGGCGCATTTCGCCGGAGGCGATTTTGGAGCGAGCCGAAGCGATGCGAGACGCACAGGCCTTAAGGCCTGCGCGTCTCGCATCGCTTCGGCTCGCTCCAAAATCGCCTCCGGCGAAATGCGCCACTTATTTCATTGCGAGCCCTAAGCGAGGCCGCAGGGCCGAGCGGTCCGAACGCATGGGGCCAGGGCCAGACGCTGCGCTCAGTCAGGGATGACGACGTCTTTGAGGTCTTCGGAGGGCTCGGGGAAGGAGAGTCCCATCGCTTCCATCCGCTCGCGCAGGATGCGCCCGATGAGTTGGTTGCGGAACCACTTGTTGTCTGCGGGGATCACGTACCAAGGGGCCCAAGGGGTGCTGGTCCAGGCCAGGATCTTGCCGTAGGTCGCCATGAACTCGTCCCACTTCTTGCGCGACTCGAGGTCGGAAGTGGAGAACTTCCAGCGCTTCTCGGGATCGTCCAGCCGGTCCTGCAGCCGGCGCTTCTGCTCGGCCTTGGACATGTGCAGGAAGAACTTGACCACCTCCACGCCGCGGTCCGCCAGGCCCTTCTCGAACCGGTTGATGATGTCGAAGCGTTTCTGGATCACCTCCTGGGAGAGGCCGCCGAACACCGAGGGGACCAGGATGTCCTCGTACTGGGAACGGTTGAAGACCCCCATCATCCCCTGGCCCGGGAGGGCCTTCCGGATGCGCCACAGGAAGCCGTGGCGGGCTTCCTCCTCGGTCGGCTTCTTGAAGCTGGTGACGCGTACGCCCTGGGGGTTGAGCGGGGCCAGTACGTAGCGGATGGTGCCGTCCTTGCCGCTGGTGTCCATGCCCTGGACCACGACCAGGACGGAACGCTTGCCCTCGGCGTAGAGGGCGCGCTGGAGGCGGTCGAGCTTCTCCAGGTCCTTCTCCAGGGCCTTGAGCGCCTTCTTGCTGCCGTGATTGCCCCGGTCGCCCTTGTCCTTGAAGCCCGGAGTCTGCCCGGGGTCGATCTCCGAGAGGTCCACCGGGGTCTCGGCGCCGGGGACGGCCCAGCGTCCGGCCCCGTCGAAGGTCTGCCGCAGGGTCGACGCCTTCCCCGAGCGGCCGTTGTCCTTGGAGAGCTTGTGGGCCGCCCGGGTCGCCTGGCGGACCGCGGAATCGGGGCGCGCCTTGGCGGACCTCGCGGCGATGGGCGCCGCTTGCGCGGAGATGGGGGCGGCGGAGACCGCGGGGGTGACCGCCGCAACGGCCGCGGCCATCGGAGTCGGCAGGGAGAGCGCCGCCCCGCCGGCCTGCGGCAGGGAGAGGGACGCGGAGGGGCCGCTCAGCCCGTTGCGGGTCAGGACGCTCCCGATGCCCTGGGGCAAGGACAGCCCGGGGACCGCCGGAGTCAGCGAGACGGGGACGGAGCGCACGACCGCCGCGGACGCGGCGGAAGCCGCCCAGAGGACGGCGCACGCGATGCTCAAGGTGAAGTGCCGATTTCTTGCCACTGACGAGTAGTATGGCGCCATCGCACGCCTCGCGGAAGGGCTGAAAGGACTAGGGCGGGCTAGGCCTTCAGACGGGAGCCTTCATGCGTCCCAGGGCCTCGCGCGCGAGCGCGCGATAGGAGTCGTCGCGGGAGTCCAGGATCTCCCGGTAGAGCCGGATGGCCTCTTCCCGCCGTCCCAAGCGCTGGTTCATGAAGGCGACCAGATGCTTGATCATGGTCGGGGTCTCGGGGTCGGCGAGGAGGGGGGTGAGTTCGCCGATGACCTGCGCGGTGTCGCCCCGCTGCTGCAGCCCGACGGCGGCCAGCGTGCTGAGGTACTGCGGGTCCCGAGGCGCCGCCGCGAGCCCCTGGCGCAGCAGGGCCAGAGCTTCCTCGGGCCGCTTGAGATTGAACGCCAAGGCTCCGGCCCCGTACAGGACCGGATACTTCCAGAACGGGTCCATGTCCAGGATGCGCTGGATCCGAGGTCCCAGCTCGGCGTAACAGCCCGCGCCGTAGTCCTCCTCGCCGTGGGTCCCGGACCCGTGCCCGTGACCGTCGTCGTGGGCCCCGCCCTCATCCTCCGGCGTCCCGTAGTAGATCAGCAGGCGGATGAAGGCCAGGTCCGCGGCCAGCCGCCGCATACCCAGGCTCAGCAGGGCCGCGCCGGTGACCGCGTCCTCGGCCCCCAGGCGCATCTGGTCCAGGGCCGGGTAGGGCGGCCGCACCGACCGCGCGGCCAGGCCCTGGGCCGCGGCGAGCAGTGCCAGGGCGAGCGCGACCTCCTTCATCAGAACTCCCGGCGGCGGAACAGCACTACCGCCAGGGCCAGGCAGGCGGCCGAATACGCCAGGGCGTAGCAAACGCCCAGGTACAGCGGATCCGGTGTGAGGTTTGCGGCCGCGTGGAAGCGGTCGCGGTAGTTCAAGAGCCCCAGGTCGGGCAGGAGGGCGATCACCGGATAGAGGAGGCCGCTCGCCGCGCCTTCGGCGCGCGCCGCCAGGAAGCGGATCTCGGCCATGAAATGGCCCAGGGTCCAGAGGATGGAGGTCATGAGCACGGCGGACAGCACCGAGGTCGAGATCAACGCGAGCAGGGTGGCGATCGCCGCGGTCATGACCACCTTGAGCAGGGTGCCCCATACCGCGAGCGGGTAGGCCGCGGACCAGGTCCAGCCCTTGGCCCAGAGCAGGATGAGGTGCAAAGCCGACATCGCCGCCAGGGCGGCCGCGGCCGCGAGCACCGTGCCCAGGAAGCGGCCCAGCAGGTAGGAGCTCCGGGAGACGGGCCGGGTCAGGATCAGGGTGACTGTTCTCTGCTCGATCTCCTGGAGCAGTCCCGTCGCCGCCGTGAACGCCACCGCCGCGCAGAGCAGCAGCTCGATGGCGGAGAGCCCGAAGTCCAGCAGCACCCGGACCTCCTGGTCCGCGGCCAGGACCCCCAGAAGCACGCTCATGTACAGGCTCACCCCGCCGAAGAGGAGCGAGACGAAGAAGAAGCGCGAGCGGAACTGCTCCCGGCACCCGTTGACCGCCAGCGTCCAGAGGGCGCTCATCGGGGCCGCACCGTTTCCACGAAGATCTGCTCGAGCGTGCCCGGCGCGCCTTCCCATTCCGGGTGCTCCACGGTCTTGACCATGCGCCCGCCCACGAGGATCCCGACGCGGTCGCAGACCCGCTCCACGTCCGAGATGCTGTGCGAGGATAGCAGCAAGGTGTGCCCGTGCGCGCGCAGGTCCTTGAGCAGGGCGCGCACGTCGTGGATGGCCAGCGGGTCCAGCCCGCTCACCGGCTCGTCGAGCAGGAGGAGCTTGGGCTCGTGCAGCACCGCCTGCGCGATCCCCAGGCGCTGCAGCATGCCCTTGGAGAACTCGCCCGCCTTGCGGTCCGCCGCACCGTCGAGGCCGGTCAGGCGCAGGACCTCGGGGATGCGCCGGGCCAGGGCCGCGGGCGCCAGGCGGGAGAGCCGGCCGTAGAACTCCAGGGTCTCGCGCGGGGTGAGATAGGGATAGAAGTAGGGGAGCTCGGGCAGGTAGCCGCAGCGGGAGAGGGCCTCCAGGCTGCCCGGAGCCTCGCCGAAGACCCGGATGCTCCCGCCGTCCCCCCGGAGCAGGCCCAGGGCCAGCTTCATGGTGGTCGTCTTGCCGTTGCCGTTGAGGCCGAGCAGGCCGAAGATCTCGCCGGCGCGCACCTCCAGGTCCAGGCCCGCCAGGCCGCGAGTGACCGTCACCCGTCCCAGATGGGACCGGCGGTAATCTTTGACGACGCTCGCGAAGGAGAGGGCGGGTGAGTTGCCCATGGGGAGGCTTCCTCGGTCAGGCTTGCGGCGTCGCGAAATTCCCCTCGCCTTTCGGGGGCTTCGGGTCGATGCCCTTCCACGCCGCCCGGGGCTTGGGCTTGGTCGCGGCGGAGGCGGGAGCCAGGGCGCGGGCGAACACCTCGCGGACGTGCCCCACCGGGATCAGCTCGATGCCGGCCTGCACGTCCTTGGGGATGTCCTCCAGGTCCTTCTTGTTGAGCTCCGGGAAGAGGACGGTCTTCAGGCCCAGGCGGTGGGCCGCCATCACCTTCTCCTTGAGCCCGCCGATGGGCAGCACCCGGCCGCGCAAAGTGATCTCGCCGGTCATGGCGATGCCCGGCAGGACCGGACGCCCGGTGAGCTGGCTGGCGATGGCGGTCGCGATGGCGATGCCCGCCGAGGGGCCTTCCTTCGGGATCGCGCCCTCGGGCACGTGGATGTGGAAGTTCTGCTTCGTGAAATCCTCGGGGCGCAGGTCCAGGCTCTCGGCGACGGACTTGAGATAGGAGAGGGCGGCGCGCGCCGACTCCTGCATGACCGAGCCCAGCTTGCCGGTGAGCTCGACCAGGCCCTTGCCCGGGAAGGAGAGCGCCTCGATCACGAGGATCGTGCCTCCGATCTCGGTCCAGGCCAGGCCGGTGGCCACGCCCACCGCGTTCTCGGACTGGTCCTCGGGGGCGAACTTGGGGATCCCCAGGAACTCATGCAGGTTGTCCGCGCAGATCCGGACCCCTTTCAGGCCCTTCTCCACGATCTGGCGCGCGGCGCGCCGGCAGAGGGTCGCGATCTCCCGTTCCAGGCTCCGGACGCCGGCCTCCCGGGTGTATTCCTGCACCGCGCGCAGGATCGTCCCGTCGACGATCTCGAGCTGGGCCGGCTTGAGCCCGTGCATGGCGGCCTGCTTGGGGACCAGGTAGCCCGCGGCGATGGCCAGCTTCTCCTGGTAGGTGTACCCGGAGAACCGGATGACCTCGAGCCGGTCCTGCAGGCTCACCGGGATGCCTTCCAGCGTGTTGGCCGTGCAGATGAAGAGCGTCGAGGACAGGTCGAACTCCGTGTCCAGGTAATGGTCGGTGAAGGTCGAGTTCTGCTCCGGGTCCAGGACCTCGAGCAGGGCCGCCGCCGGGTCGCCCCGCCAGTCCATCCCCATCTTGTCGATCTCGTCGAGGAGGAATACCGGGTTGCGGGTCTTGGCCTTGCGCATGGACTGGATGATGCGGCCGGGCAGGGAGCCGATGTAGGTGCGCCGGTGCCCGCGGATCTCCGCCTCGTCCCGGACCCCGCCCAGGGAGACCCGGACGAAGTTGCGGTTCATGGAGTTCGCGATGGAGCGCCCCAGCGAGGTCTTGCCCACGCCGGGCGGGCCCACGAAGCAGAGGATGGGGCCGCGCAGCTTCTTGGTCATCTGGCAGACGGCCAGGTACTCCAGGATGCGGTCCTTGGCCTTCTCCAGCCCGAAGTGGTCGCGGTCGAGGATGGCTTTGGCCTTCTTCAGGTCCAGGGAGTCCCGCGAGCGCTTGGACCAGGGCAGCCCCACCATCCAATCCAGATAGGAGCGGCATACCGTGGCCTCGGGGGAGAACGGCATCATCTTCTCGAGGCGCCGGACCTCCTTCAGCGAGGCCTCCAGCGCGGCCTTGGGCATGCGCGCGGCCGTGATCTTCTCGACGACCTCGTCGATCTCCTTGGCGAAGTCGTCCTTCTGGCGGAGCTCCTTCTGGATGGCCTTCATCTGCTCCGTCAGGTAGTACTCCTTCTGCGTCTTCTGGATCTGCGAGCGGACCCGGGTGTGGATCTTGCGCTCGATGCCCAGGATCTCGAGCTCGGCGTTGAGGAGCTTGACCAGGCGCTCGAGCCGCTCCTCTACGGTCAGGAGTTCCAGAAGCGCCTGCCGGTCCGGGATCTTCACGATGGAGTTCGCCGCGACCGTGTCGGCCAGGCGGGACGGGTCCTGGATCTGGGCCAGGGCCTCGCTGGATTCCGGCGGGGCCCGGCGGGTGATCTTGAGGAGCTGCTCGTAGAGCCCCACGCACTGGCGCATGAGCGCCTCGGTCTTGGGGGAGGCGGCCGCCTGCTCCTCGGGATACTCCAGGTCGGCCTCCCAGTGGCCGCCCGCGTTCATGCGCAGGTTGCCGAACTTGACGCGCACGATGCCCTGCAGGAACACCTTGAGGGTGCCCTCCGGCATGCGCAGGTACTGCACCACCTCGGCCAGCACGCCGAAGTGGTAGAGGTCCGACGCCCCGGGCTCCGTGATCGAGGCCTTCTTCTGCGCGGTCACGGCGACGAGCTTGCCCGACGCCATGGCCAGCTCCAGGGCCTTGATGGACGGTTGGCGCCCCACCGATAGGGGGAGCACCATGTGGGGGAAGATGACGACGTCGCGCACCGCCAGGACAGGCAGGCTGGCGGGGCGGATGTTGCGCCGGGAGGGCGCCGCCTCGCTCATGCGTGCTTGCCCTCGATGATCGTGTCGATGATCCCGTAGGTCTTGGCTTCCGCGGCGGACATGTAGTGGTTGCGTTCCATGTTCTTCTCGATGTCCGCCGGCGCCTTGCCCGTGTGCTTGGCGAAGAGCTCGACCAGCTTCTTCTTGGTGCGCATGATCTCGGCGGCCTCGATCTGGATGTCCGTGGCCTGGCCCGAGATCCCGCCGATCTCCGGCTGGTGGATCATGACCCGCGAGAAGGGCAGGGCCATCCGCCGGCCCGGCGTGCCGGCCGCCAGGAGTATCGCCCCGAAGGACATGGCCATCCCCATGCAGATCGTGGTGATGGGCGCCTTGATGTACTGCATCGTGTCGTACACCGCCAGGCCCGCCGTCACCATGCCGCCCGGGGAGTTGATGTACAGGAAGATGTCCTTGGCGGAGTCCTCCGCGTCCAGATAGAGCATCTGGGCGATGAGGAGGTTGGCGGAGTCGGTGGTGACCACGCCCTCCATGCCGCCCACGAACATGATCCGGTCCTTCAGCAGCCGCGAGTAGATGTCGTACCCGATGGCCGAGCCCTGGTTCCAGCGTTCGAGGATCGTGGGGATGAACATGGTATCAGTATACTATTTCAGGATTTCACGGTCGTGACCTTGGCCGCGTCGCGGATCAGGGCCAGGGCCTTGCGCTCCCGGATGAGGGCGCGGATGTCGTCGGCGCGCTTCTCGAAGAGCTCGCGGGTCTCCCGCTTCTCCTCGTCGGTCTCGGCCCGCGCCAACTGGCCCTCCAGGTCCTTCTTGAGGTCGTCATCGGTGACCTCGATCTTCTCGCGCTTGGCGATCTCGGCGATGAGGAACTGGAAGCGGACCGAGTCCTCGGCCTGCGGGCGCATCTGCTCGCGCAGCTTCTTGAGGTCACCCGCCGGCAGCTTCTCCTTGCCGCCGCGCCCCAGCCGGCCCAGGAGCCGCTCCATGAGGTACTCCAGCTGCTGCTCCGCCAGGGAGGGCGGCACATCGAACTTGTTGGCGTCGAGCAGGGCCTTCTCCAACTGCTGCTGCAGCTCCCGCTCCGTGCGCTGGGAGTTCTCCTTGACCACCAGTTCGCGCAGCTTGGTCTTGAGCTCCTCGAGCGCGGTGCAGCCCAGGTCCTTGGCGAACTCGTCGTCGATGGCCGGGACGATCTTGCTCTTGATCTCGTGCACCGTCATCTTGCAGCGGGTGGGCTTGCCCTCCACCTTCACGTCGAATTCGCGGGTCTCGGCGCGCTTGGAGCCCAACAGGCCCTCGACGATCCCCTCGATGGATTGCTCGGAGCTCATATCGACGAGCTCGCCCTTGCCGCGGCCGCCCTCGATGACCTTCCCGTCGCGCGTCAGCTCGAAGTCCACCACGGCGTAGTGGGTCTTTTCGAGCGCCTCCGCCGCGGCCTGGTCGAGCCGGGCGTTGCCGTCCTGCAGCTGCTGGAGGCGCGCCTCGATGTCCGTTTCCTGGACCACGACCTCTTTCTTGGTGAGGGCGATCCCCTTGTAGTTCTTGGGCTCGAACTCCGGCGCCACCTCCACGCGCATCGTGAAGCGGAGGGGGGACTCGGGCTGGACCTTGACGTCGTCGACGGTCGGCACGCCCACGGGCCGCAGCTTCAGCTCGGTGAGGACCTCGGGGATGACCTTCTTGATCACGTCGTCCACCGCCTCGAGCTCGGCGCGCTCGCCGAAATGCTTGCGCACCATCTCCATGGGGGCCTTCCCCGGGCGGAAGCCGGGCAGGCGAGCCTGGAGCTGGAGGCGCAGCAGGGCGTTGTGGGCGGCTTCCTGCAGGCGGGCGCGGGGCACCTCGAGCTCGTAGCTATTGGTGCAGCCTTCCGCCTTCAGTTTCTTGGTCTTGGTGCTGGTGCTGTTTGACGGGGTCCAGATCGCCATGGATGCAACCTCCGAAATGTGTGTTGGAAAGCGGGATTATAGCTATTTTCCCGGGGATTGGGGCGACCCCCAGGGTGCCTGTCTCGTCGTCCCGGAGAAAGCCGGGGTCCAGGCGCCAGACGTCACCCCGGCGAAAGCCGGGGTCTATGGACCAGAACAGGTCTTTTGAATCCGTCCCACACGCTGGCTGCCGGTTTTCGCCGGTATGACGGCTTTTCAAATGTAAAGAAGCGTTGGGTACACTACACTAGGGAAGAGCGATGCCGCACAGCAGCCGCTTGAAGTCCGCGATCTGCTCGAGCGCGGGGCCGTCCACCGCCCCGCCGTGGGCATAAGGGGAAGGAATGCCGGCGACCAGGAGCCGGTCCGCGTTGGCCCGGCGGCACTCTAGGTCGAGCATCGCCCGGTGGCATTCCTGCATGCCGCCCGAGGCGTCCTCGCAGACGCGCCGCGGCTCCTCCATCGCGAAGAGCACGCAGGACGCGGCGCCGGGGACGGCGGGGTGCTCCACTGGGCTGAGCAGCCTCCAGCCCTGGATGTGCAGTTCGCCGATGCGGAACACGGCGCGGTCCTCGGTGCCGGAATCCTTTTCCTTGACGGTCTGCCGTTCGATGGTGAAGCGGGGGGACCCGGCCGTTTCCGGCCATTTGATCTGCACCCGCGTCATTATCGGCGTGCGGGACTTCCCGGCCTGCCCGATCGTGATGGCGAGCGTGGAGCGCGGGACCTCCCACGACGCTGGGTAGCTGAACCGGAGCCAGGCATCCTCGTGACGCCGCCAATCACCGGGGACTCCGGCTTCGGCCAGGGCCGTGTCCACGGGATCGCGGACGTCCGCGTCCGCGGCGCGGCGCTCCGCGGGGGTCCAGGCGGGGGGGAGGACGGCGCAGATCTTGCCCTCGTCGCTGCAGAGTCCCTGCCCGTCGAGGACCACGCTCCAGGTCGCGTAGGAGGTCAACAGGAGGACCTGCTCGCGTCCGTAGGGGACCGCGGGGAGGGTCTCCGTAGACGGATGGGCCGCGAAATAGGCCTCCACGCCCGCCTTGATGGAGCGCAGGCGCGCGACGTCCTTGGCCTCAAAGCGGTCGCAGCGCCCGATCTGGAACGGATTGCCTTCCGCCGCCGGCTGCGCGGCGGCGGCGGACATCCCCGCCAGGAGCAGAAGCATCGCGGACGAGAATCGCTGTTTCATGCTATCGGGTGACCTCGAAATCCTTGGGCGGGGTGGGACTCGAACCCACAAGCCTTGCGGCACACGGTCCTAAGCCGTGCGCGTTTGCCGTTCCGCCACCCGCCCTCTGTCGCACCCCTCGCTACGCTCGGGGTCTGATGACCGGCGCTCGAGAGGTACCCTGCTCGCGCCGGTGCTCCCCAAGGGGGCTGCCGCCCCCTTCGGCGTCGTCGGCTCGCTATCGCTCGCCAGGACGACTGAACCCCCATAAGGTGTCGCGGACCATGCCGCGACAGACGACTAATAGGTCGCACCCCTCGTCACGGACTACCGGGGGGCTACGCCCCCCTTGGAACCCCCCGACCAATAAACGAACCGAAGAAGAACGACACCACGGGGGCTTACGCCCCCTTGGAACCCCCCAACCAATAAACGAACCGAAGAAGAACGACACCACGGGAGCGAACGAGATATTACCTTACTAAAGGGAGAGCCGGCGGGATCTTTTTGGATCAGCCGCCGGCTCTGCCCTCTGAAATCGGATGGGCCATACGGGATTCGAACCTGTAACCTTGCGCTTAAGAGGCGCCTGCTCTACCGTTGAGCTAATGGCCCGTCATGCTGCGAACGCGAGGAGGATGATAGCATATTACTTCAGGATCCCTTCAGGTTCCCGTAACATTCCTGTTATTGAATATGGGGGGGAAGCTGATATACTTACCCAGAACCCACCGCCATGAAATACTGGCTCTTCCAGAGCAATCAGGTCGTCGGCCCCTTCGACAGGGAGGAGCTGTCCACCGTCCCGGGGTTCACCGCGGAATCCCTGGTGTGCCCCGAGGGACGCAAGGGCACGCACATGGGCGACTGGCAGCGCGCCGGCGTCGTGGCGGAACTCGCGGAGACCCTCCTGCGCATGGCGCGCGTGCCCGCCGGCGTCGGCGTGTCCTCGGACCCGGGGTTCAGCACGCTCCCGCCCGAGCCCACGCTCCGGGACCTCGCCGTGCTCGGGACCCTGCAGGAGAAGGTCGGCCTGCTCGAGAACGCCCTGTCCCAGCTCCAGGACGAACTGCAGTCCCGGGAAGAGGAGATCTCTTCCCTCAAGGTCGAGCTGGACCAGCGCGGCCAGGACACCGTCGCCCTGCAAGGGAAGGTCGGCGCCCTGGAAGAGCGTCTGGGGGCCACCGAAGCCCTGAAGGAAGACCTCGCTCATACCCAGGCGGAGCAGAGCCAGGAAGCCAAGACCATCGAGGAGCTCCGCGCCCAGCTCGATTCGGCCCGCGCCTTCATCCAAGAGAACATCAGCAAGGTCACGGAAGGGCAGGTCGCTCTGCGGCAGGACCTGCGCAAGGAGATCGAGGAGGAAGGCGGCCTGCTGCGCCGGGAGCTGAAGGAAGGTCTCGAATCCGCGAAGGGCGCGGCTTTTAAGGAAGAACCGCTCAAGCCCGGCGCCTTCGCGGCGCCTGCGGCGGCCCCCGAGCCTGCGGCAAGCGGAGTCGAACCGCCGCCGGATATCTCCGCGGGAGAGCCCGAGGCCATCTCCCTGCCGTCCATCGCGGCCCCGCCCCCCACGCCCCAGCCCATCTTCTCCGCTCCCGCGTCCGGCGAAGCCGCGCCGGCCGACGTGAGCGCTTCCGAGCCGCCGCCGCTGTCTTTGCCCGAGATCGGGCAGATCATGCCGGCCGACGAGCCGCCTCCGGCCCTGGAGGCGCCGCCCAGCTTCGCGGCCGCGGCTCCCGACGCGCCGGCCATGGAGCTGCCCTCCCTCGAGCTTCCCGGAGAGCCGGCGCCTGCGGAGGGCGAAGCGTCGCTGGAACCGGCGGATGCCTTCGGGGTACCGCCCCCGGTCACGCTGGAGCCGCCGCAACTGGATTCGACGCCCCTGCCCAGCCCCACGCCGCTCCCCTCGGACATGCCGCCCGTCTTTGAGAGCCTGAGCACCCCCGTCCCCTCCGACCGTATGGGGGACATGGGCGCTATGCCCATGCCCGCGCCCATGATGAGGAACGAGGCCGCCGCCCAGGATTCCGGCGACATCGTCGACCTCATGGCCGTGCCCGAGAAGAAGCGGGGGAAGAAGGGCATCATCTTCATGCTGCTGCTCCTGCTCGCGGCCGGGGGCGCCGGAGCGGCGTATCAGAAGGGTCTCCTCAAGCCTTACATCCCGAAGGCGAAAGCCGCGCTCGGCAAGCTGGGATTGTTCGGCAAGAAACCGGCCGCCCAGAAGGCGCCCGAGGAAGCCCCGGCCGAAGCGGGCGGAGAAGCCGCGCCCATGGATCCTCAGAAGGGACTCCCGGACCGCACCCAGGAAGCCATCGACTTCGTGAGGTCCTGGCCGGTCCCCGGCGGCGGGAAGAGCCTCGGGGAGATCCTGGAATTCGGGCGCTCCTCCAAGTCCCTCGTCTCGCCCTGGAACCTGAACCCCCTGGGCGGCGACAAATACGAGGTCAGCTTCTATTCCAAGTCCAGCAACGTGCCCGACTACCAGTTCGAGGTCCTGCTCGACGCCAAACAGGTCCGGGGACTCACCTCCAAGAGCGAGGCTGTGCTCAACGGCGCCCCGCCCGCCGCCTCGGGCAAGGAGCCCGCGGCCGGCGAGCCCCGCAAGCGCAAGCCCCGCCCGCGCGCCGGCGCCCCGAAGGGGGACGGGCTCCTCAATGATCTGCTGGGCTCCGAGGACAGGGCGGCCCGGCCGGAGGAAACGGCCGCCCCCGCGGCGCCGGAGGGCGAGACCGTCCTCCCGCCCGAAGAGGGGGACGCTCCCAAGGCCGGCAAGCGCGGGAAGAAGGGCCGCGCCCAGGCTCCCGCCGACAAACCCAAGGAGGAGAAGACGCTCGACGAGCTCCTGCTCCCCGAGACCCCGGAATAGGACGACCGCCCTCCGGCCTCCTCGCCGCCGAGGAGAATATGCTAGTTTAGCCTTCCGTCCATGAAGACCATCCTGCGCATCGCGGCAGTCCTGGTGGTCCTGGCGGCCCTCGGTTGGGCCGCCGCCGGTTATTATCCGCGCCTGCGCTACCGCTGGGACCGGAGCCAATACCCCGCCATCCGGACCCGCCCCCAGTTCGCCGGCGCCCTGCAGAAGGACATCGACCTGCGGCGGCGCAATGAGTTCGCCCGGCGCTATCAGCGCATCACCGCCCTCATCGACGCGGCGGAGGAGCAGGGCCTCGCAGCCGCCATGCTGCGCCCCAAGATGGAGAACGCCGCCCGGCTGGCGCGCGAGGGGAACTATTTCCTGGCCGACGTCCATCTCAACTCCATCGAGCTGCGCGTGCCCCGCCGGCGGGAGAGGTTGCGCCCGGCGACCGTCCAGGACGAGGATCCGGACGCCGTCCCCGACGCCGACGCGGCCCCGGTCCGGCGCCGGAAGGCCCGGAGATGAAGCGGCCCGCCCTGGGACTGCTGGGCGCCGCCCTGCTGGCGGCGGCCTTTTTTACGGCCGGGGTGAGCGCGGTCGAAACCCCGCCCCCGGCCTCCGGGGCCGCGGAGCTGCGCAAGACCCTCGACGACGCCCTGCGCGAGTTCCTCGACGGCCGCTACGAGGCCGCGGCCAGCGGCTACCGCTACATCGTCTCGCTCGGCTCGACGGACCCGGACGCCAGCGCCAGCCTGGCCGTCCTGGCCCGCGACTCCGGCAAGCCGGAGGAGGCGGCGGCCCATTGGCTCAAGGCGACCTTGCTGGACTCGCGGAGTTCCTTCCTCTGGAACCAGCGCGGCTGGAATTACGTCTCCCTGGGCCGCTTCCGCGAGGCGCGCGACGCCTTCCGGAAGGCCTCCGAGACCGCCGGCCCCGGCCATCCCGACGACGCCGCGGAGGCCCTGTTCGGGCTCGGATTGGGGGAGTCCCTCGACGGGAACCCCAAGGCGGCCCTGCCCCCGCTCCAGGAGGCGATGAACCGCAGTCCCTACCTGCGCCCCGCCGCCGCCGCCGAGCTGGGGCGCATCCAGACCCGCATGCGGCATTGGGCGCAGGCCATCCCTTTCTTCACCCAATCCTTGGAGCAGGATTCCCTGCAGTCGGAGACGGCCCGCGACCTGGGCGAGGTCTACGCGGAGACGGGCCAGGGCAAGTCCGCTTGGCAGGCCTTCAAGTTCGCCCTGGACCTCGACCCGGAGGACTCGGCCGCGCTCAAGAGCAAGGCGGCCATCGAACGGAACATCCCGGGCCGGCCCGAGGATTCCATGCGCCTGGTCCGCCTCGCTCGGCCCATATATCCCCAAAAGATCGAAGGCCCCATCGAGAAGGACATGCAGTCGCGGCCCCTGCGCATCGGCATGTTCACGGGCCTCGACGGGCGGCCCCATCACCTGACCCGCTTCTACGTCATGGGGAGCACGGCGACCCGACTATGGGACGTGAAGCTCCAAGACGACGCCGTGCCTCCCGCCTCCGCATTCCGGCAATGGGAGGTGGTGTACCGCGTCGACAGCCGGGTCATCGAGATCCGCGACCCTCGCGGGACGGTCATCTACGTGACCAAGCAGCCCTTCCGCTTCATCCCCAAGGTCCCCGGCCACACGGTGCTGATCAAGAATCCGGAGCTCGCCGACGTCCGCGGCATCGACCTCTCGGACCGGGAACTGCGCGGGGAGGTCGAGGTCATCCCCACGCCCGAGGGCTTTCACATCGTCAATGAGATCCCGCTCGAGCCCTACCTGTTCTCCGTCATCGGGGAGGCCCTGCCTCCCGACAGCCCCCCGGAGGCGTACAAGACCATGGCGGTGTTCACGCGCTCCAAGGTCGCCGAGCTGGCCGCCGGGGGGCGCAAGGACCCGGAGCAGACCGACTTTTGCGACTCGAGCCGCTGCCTGACCTACAAGGGGCTCACGCGCGAGCGGGCCGTGGCCACGCAAGCCGTCCGCGAAACGCGGGGGGTGACGGTGCGCGTGCCCGCGGGCTTCGCTCTGGAATACCACCTGTCCTGCGGCTGGGCGACCGCAGCCGAGATCCAGGACCGCGACCCCTGGGGCAACGTCCTGCGCTCCGCCGCCGACCTCGAGCGGCTCACCCACCGCTACCCCGACGAGAAGCTTTTCCACCAAGCCTCGGCCCTGGTCCCCGAGAGCTGGAACCGCTGGGTCCGGATCCTGGATGCCGACGCCATCCGCGCCCGCGCGGAAAGGATCAAGGATGTCGGAGCCCTCCGCAGCATACAGCCCCTGCGCCGCGACCGCACCGGGCGGGTCCAGACCCTGCTCGTCGTCGGGGCCCGGGATTCGCTCCAGGTCTCCGGGGACGGCGCCATCTCCGAGCTCCTTTCCCCCGGCTCCCTGCGCTCCGGCCTCTTCACGCTCCAGCCCATCTATGCCGGGCGCAAGCTCCGTAAGCTCGTGGTCTGGGGCGCGGGGACGGGGCATGGGCGGGGCCTCTGCATCGCCGGCACCCTGGGCCAGGCCCACCTGGGCCGGGACTTCGTCTCCATCCTGCGCCATTACTTCACGCCGCAGGTGAACATCCTCGGCTACGCGCCCCCCCCGGCCGCGCCGCGCCGGCGCTCCGTCCTGCGGGGCGCGCCCCCGGCCGCCCCCGCCGCGCCGCCCGTGCGCCGGCCCCGCCGGCGAGTCCACCCTCCGGGATGAGCGCGAAGATCAAGGTCGTCCACGTCGTCACCCGGCTGGACTTCGGCGGCGCCCAGCAGAACACGCTCTACACCGTAGGGCACGTCGACCGGGCCCGCTTCGAGCCGGTGCTCGTTTGCGGCGAGGGGGGGAGGCTCGACCCCGAGGCCCGGGCCCTGGAGGCCCGGGGGACCCGCGTCGTGTTCCTGCCCGACCTGGTCCGCGAGCTCCATCCCCTGCGCGACTTCATCGCCCTGCTCCAGCTCCATCGCCTCCTGGTCGCGGAGCGACCGGACGCCGTGCATACCCACTCCTCCAAGGCCGGCATCCTCGGCCGCCTGGCGGCCTGGCTGGCCGGCGTCCCGGTCATCGTCCACACCTTCCACGGCTTCGGCTTCCACGACCGCATGGCGGCCCCCGTGCGCGGGGCCATCGTCCTCGTCGAGAGGCTCGCCGCCGCGCTCAGCTCTTGGCTGATCTTCGTCTCCCAGGACAACATGCGCACCGCGGCCGCCTGCGGCATCGGCTCCCCGCGCCGGCAGTCCCTCATCCGCAGCGGGGTGGCCCTGGCCCGCTTCCCCGCGCCGGTCCCCGACCGCGCCGCCAAGCGCGCCTCCCTCGCCCTGCCCGGGGCTGGGCCCTGGGTCCTGAGCGTGGGCAACCTCAAGGCGCAGAAGAACGCCATGGACTTCGCGCGCCTGGCGGGGCGGCTGGCGCCGAAGCACCCGGCGGCGTCCTTCCTGTTCGTGGGAGACGGACCCCTGCGGCCCGCGCTGGAAGCCGCCATCGCGGAGGCCGGACTCCAGGAGCGGGCGCATCTCCTGGGCTGGCGCGACGACGTGCCCGAGCTCCTGGCCGTGGCCGACGTATTCGTCCTCACCTCCCTGTGGGAGGGTCTGCCGCGCGCCCTCGTGGAGGCGATGCGTTCGGGACTGCCTTGCGCCTGCTACGCGGTGGACGGCGTCCGCGACCTCATTTCGGACGGACGCAACGGCTTCGCCGCCCCTCCCGGGGATTGGGAAGGCCTGGCCGACCGCGTCGCCCGCCTCCTGGAGGATCCGGCCCTGCGCCGCCGCCTGGGCGCGGCCGGGACCGCCGACATCGGCATCGAATTCGACATCGACCACATGGTCCACCAGCAGGAAGACCTTCTCTTGAAACTCCTCTCCCGCGCGTGATCCCCGGTCCCGGGGATTAAGTTATTTAAGTTGTTCGACCGGGGACTCCCAGGGCGGTGACGACGCAGATTGCGGACTGTTTCTTCGCGGCGACCCAGCAACTGTGCCCGGGCACAGTTATCCCCGCAATCCACAAGTGGGCGAAGCCTTTGACGCTGGCTTGCGCGACTATCCGCAGCCGGCGGCAAGCGGCGAAAGGACGGTCCATCGTGCCCGCTCGAAGACCGAGAAGTGGGCGTAGCCGTGCGACAGCTTCAGGATCGTCTGGCCCGCGTGCCTGACCAGCTTGGCCGCCCGACACAGCAGGCGGAAGCGCAGATTCTTGACCTCGAACTTCTCCCAGCCTTTGGGCAGCGCCAGGCTCATCACTTAGTCGGAAGTGTCGTGAGTCATAAGTCCATTTACATTCGTCACCCCGGCGAAAGCCGGGGTCGTGCGCCTGAAAGCGTGTCTGGACAGGGAGGTGCAAGTCCCCCCCAGGTAGACGCTC